>MGLN01000038.1 GCA_001796045.1 Caulobacterales bacterium RIFOXYB1_FULL_67_16
CGCCGCTTTCGACAGGGCGCTGACCGGCGATCTGGAGTCTCTGCGGCCTCACCTGGAGCCGGGCGACCGGACGCTGGGGGCGCTGGCCGTCTATCGCAACACGACGATCAAGGGCCGTATCGACGCTCTGGAGGCCAATTATCCCACCGTGTTGCAGATGGTCGGGGAAGATTGGTTCCGCGCCGCCGCCGCTGCCTTCGTCGCAGAACGGCCGGGCGACACGCCGGTGCTGGCCGACTACGGCGCGGGCTTCCCCGATTGGCTGGCTCGTTTCCAGCCGGCGACGGACATGGCCTATCTGGCGCCCTGCGCCCGGCTGGATCGGGCCTGGACCCAAGCTCATCTGGCCAAGGACGCAGCGCCGTTCGAGCCGCGCGAGGCCGCCGCGCTCGGCCCCGCCTTGGCGGGCGTAACGGCCAATCTGCACCCGTCGGTTCAGTTGTTCTGGTTCGAGTGGACGGCGCCCTCGCTCTGGCTGGCGCATCGCTATCCGTCCCCGGACGCGTCTCTCGAATGGCGCGCCGAGGCGGAAGGCCTGCTGGTACACCGGCCGGGCGCTGAGGTGCAGGCGCGGCGGTTGAGCCGCGCGGAATGGGTCTTCTTGGACGCTTGTCGCCTCAACCGGCCGTTCGGCGTCGCTGCGGCTGCGGCCCAGGCGGCGGCGCCCGGTCTGGAACTTTCCGCCCTCTTCGCCGGCCTCATCGCGCTCGGCGTCTTCCTCTCACCCTCGATCCCGAAGGACCAACCATGAACCGTATCGCGGACATTCATCGACGTATCACCGCCGCCGCGCCCGAGGCCGCCCTGGCCCTGCTGCTGCGCGTCGGGATCGCCACGCCCTTCTTCCTGTCGGGGCGGACCAAGGTCGAGGGGCTGCTGACGATCACGCCCTCGACGCGCTATCTGTTCGCCGAGGAATACCGCGTGCCCCTGCTGCCGCCGGACCTCGCGGCGCATCTGGCGACCTATTCCGAACATCTGTTGCCGATCCTGCTGGTGCTGGGTCTGGCGACGCGTCCGGCGGCGGCGGGCCTGCTGTTCATGACCCTGGTGATCCAGGTTTTCGTCGAGCCGGGCGGTTGGCCCGTCCATCTGCTCTGGGCCGGCCCGCTGGCCTATCTGATCGCTCGCGGACCGGGCGCCGTCAGTCTGGACCGTGTGCTGAAGATCGACTGATACGCGCACGCCCCTTGTCAGCCGCGTCACTTTGTCCTTGAAGCGGATGAAGCCGGCGCGGGCCGGGCAGGGATCGCCATTTCATGTTCAGCCTTCTGAACCTCCAGAGCCTGTTCGGCCTGGTCGTCATCGTCGCCGTCTGCTGGGCGATGTCCGAGAACCGTCGGGTCTTCCCGTGGAAACTGGCCATCGGCGCCGTCGCGGTTCAGGCGGGACTGGTCCTGGCCCTGTTCGCCATTCCTGGATCCCAAACCGTCCTGGCGGCGGTGACGGGCTCGATCGATGGTCTGGCCAAGGCCACGGCCCAGGGCACCCGGTTCGTCTTCGGCTATCTGGGCGGCGGCGATCAGCCCTATGCGGTGCAGAACGAAGGCGCCCTGTTCACCTTCGCCTTCAACGTCCTGCCGTTGATCATGGTCATCTCGGCCCTGTCGGCCCTGCTGTGGCACTGGAAGATCCTGAAGTGGCTGATCCGCGGCTTCGGCGTGCTGTTCCAGCGGACCATGGGCCTGGGCGGCGCTTCGGCCCTGGCGGTGGCGGCCAACATCTTCCTGGGCACGATCGAGAGCCCCATCGTCATCAAGGCCTATCTGGACAAGCTGAGCCGGTCCGAGATCTTCCTGATGATGACCGTGGGCCTGGCGACCGTCGCCGGTTCGACCATGGTCGCCTACGCCAGCATCCTTTCCCAAACCCTGCCCAACGCCGCCGGCCATGTCCTGGTGGCCTCCATCGTGTCCGCCCCGGCCGGAGTGTTGTTGGCGCGGATCATGGTGCCCGAGCCGGACAAGGAGGCCATCCAGTCGATCAGCTATGACTCGGCCCTGAAGTACGACAGCAGCATCGACGCCATCTCCAAGGGCACGTCGGACGGCCTGATGGTGGTGCTGAACATCTCGGCCGTGCTGATCGTCTTCGTGGCCCTGGTGGCCCTGGTCAACATCATGCTGGGCGGCTTTGTGGTCTTTGGCGAACCCCTGACGGTCGAGCGGATCCTGGGCGTCCTGTTCACACCCCTCGCCTGGCTGATCGGCGTTGACGCCCGGGAGGCGGCTCTGGGCGGCTGGCTGCTGGGGGTCAAACTGACCCTGACCGAGTTCGTCGCTTTCATCGACCTGGGCAAGCTGCCGCCGGAAGCGATGAGCGAGCGGACGCGGATGCTGATGACCTATGCGCTGTGCGGTTTCGCCAACATCGGATCGGTCGGCATCACGGTGACGGGCCTGTCGGTGCTGATGCCCGAGCGGCGTCACGAGGTGCTGGGGCTGATCTGGAAGGCGCTGTTCGCCGGCTTCATGGCCACCCTGATGAGCGCGGCCATCGTCGGCGCCTTGCCAGCGGCGGTCTTCGGGCAGTAGCGTTTCCCAAAACAACGGAGACGCCCGATGAAGCTGTACACCTCGCACCGCGCGCCGAATCCGCGGCGGGTCCGCTGGGTCATGGCCGAGAAGGGAATCGAGGATGTCGAACTGATCGACGTCGACATCCTGACGGGCGAGCACAAGAAGGCCGAATATCGCGCCAAGGTCGGCGTGCCTCACGTGCCGGCGCTGGAGCTGGACGACGGCGAGACGATTTCGGAGTCCGTGGCCATCGGCCGTTATCTGGAGGCCCTGTATCCGGAGCCGAACCTATTCGGCCGCGACGCGCGCGAACAGGCGGTGGTCGAGATGTGGACGCGGCGGTGCGAATTCTACCTGTCCAACCCGATCATGCTGAACGTTCGCCACTCCCACCCCGCCCTAGCGGCGCTGGAAGCGGTGCAGATCCCCCAGGTGGCGGACTACAACCGGGTCTCGGCCGAGCGCTTCATGAAGACCCTGGACCGTCATCTGGCCGAGCGGGAGTTCATCGCCCTGGACCGGTTCACCATCGCCGACATCGTCGCCGCCGTCGGCCTGGATTTCGCACGGATGGTTCGCTATCGCCCGCCCGCCGAGTTCGAGAACCTGCACCGCTGGTTCGACGCCTGCCGGACGCGGCCGGCGGCCAAGGCGGGGGTCTGAGCCGCCTTGCGGTCGCTGACGCCGTCAGATCGCTGGCTGGCTCTGCTGCTGGCGGGGCTGGCGGGCTATGTGGACAGCCTCGGCTTCCTGCAGCTGGGCGGCGTCTTCGTCTCCTTCATGAGCGGCAACTCCACACGATTGGCCGCCAACCTCGCCGAAGGCCATTGGCCTGCGGCGGCGACTCTGGCGGCGATCCTGGCCCTGTTCGTTCTGGGCTCGTTTCTCGGCGCCCTGGTCGCGGGCGGCGAGGACGCCCGTTCACGCAGCCGGGTCCTGATGTTCGAGGCCTTGCTGCTGGCCATCGCCGCGTCTGCGGCGGGCGCGGGGCTGACGCCTGCGACGGTCGGCCTGATGGTGATGGCCATGGGGGCCGAGAACTCGGTCTTTCTCAGGAATGGTGAGGTGGGGGTCAGCCTGACCTATATGACCGGAACCCTGGTCAAGCTGGGACAGGCTTTGGCGGGCGCAGTCAAGGGCGGGGACCGATCCGTCTACAAGGCCTATCTGACGCTCTGGGCCGGTCTGACCCTGGGGGCCGTGCTGGGCGCCCTGACCTTCGGTCGGCTGGGCCTGGCGGCCCTCTGGCCCGCCGCCGGCTTCGCCCTGCTGACGGCCCTGATCGTGCGGCTCAGCCGCGCGGCGTAAACTTGCGGATGACGCCCGAGAAGGTCATCAGCAGCCTTTCGCCGGTGTTGATTTGACCCCGGACGAAGATCAGGCTCTTGCCCGCCTTGGTGACCTGTCCGGTCGCCTCGATCAGTTCGCCGACATAGGCGCCGTCGATGAAGGTGGAGTCCAGCTGGACCGTGACGCCCGAAGCGCCTTCCATCTCCTGATAGGCGATCTGGAACATGGCGATGTCGGCGAAGGTCATCAGGCATCCGCCGTGCATCCGACCGCCGGCGTTCATATGCTTCTGCTCGGCGCGGAAGGCGCAGCGCATGTGGCCGTCGGGATCGAGCTTGCCGTAAAAGGGGCCGACCACCACGTCGAAGGTGTCGTGCAGGTCATAGGTCTGCCAACCGGCGAACTCGCCCTCGGTGACGGTGATTTTCTTCGGCATGACGACTCGGCCTTACTTCTGGTCTCGCTGTGCAGCATATAGGCGCAATGAGCGATCCGATCGAAACAGCAATCCTGAACAAACTCGCCGGTCTTGAGCCGGGCAAGAGCATCGAACCGGCCGAAGTGGCCAAGGCGCTGCAGCCGGAGCAGTGGCAGCGCATGCTGCCCAAGGTGCGCGCGACGGCCCTGGGGCTGATGCGGCAGGGAAGGCTGACCATCACCAAGAAGGGCAAGCCGGTCGATCCGGACAATTTCCGCGGCGTGACGCGCCTGCGTCTGCCCACGGACGAGGAGACGGCTCTGGCCCTCAGCCGCCGTCCGCCGGTCGAGGAGGACGGCGACGACTGACCTCGACGCCCTTCTGAGCGACATCCGCGCCTGCCGCGCCTGCGCAGGCGTGCTGCCGCATACGCCGCGGCCCGTTGTGCGGGTCTTTCCCGAGACGCGGCTGTTGATCTGCGGCCAGGCGCCGGGGCGACGCGTGCATGAGAGCGGCCTGCCGTTCACCGATCCTTCCGGCGACCGGCTGCGCGACTGGATGGGCGTGGATTACGAGAGCTTCTACGCCGACCGTCGGATCGGGGTGGCGGCCCAGGCCTTCTGCTACCCGGGCACGGCGCCCAAGGGGGGCGACTATCCGCCGCCCGCCCGATGCGCCGCGCTGTGGCGGCCGCAATTGCTTGAAGCCTTGCCGAGGATGGAGCTGACCCTGCTGGTCGGCGGTTACGCCCAGGCCTGGGCTCTGGGCGAACGGGCGAAGCGCAACATGACCGAGACGGTGCAGGCCTGGCGGGACTATGCGCCGGATGTTCTGGCCCTGCCGCATCCATCGTGGCGCAACACGGCCTGGCTGAGGCGAAACCCCTGGTTCGAGGACGAGGTGGTTCCCTATCTCCGTGAAAGGGTGCGGGCGATATTGGCGCCGCGCGTCAGGATGTCCGCATGAAGGCCGCTCTCTCCCTTGCAGCCTTCGCCTTGGTCGCGGCCCTGTCGGCCTGTGCTGCGCCCCATATCCAGCCGACGTTGACGCCGCCGCCGGGTTTCGTGGGCGCCCATGTCGAGGACCGCTTTCTGGTCCTGTCGGACGGGGCGAGGCTGCCCTATCTGCAGTGGGGGCCGAAAGATCACGAGCCCTGGGCCGTGATCATAGCCCTGCACGGTATGAACGACCATGACGCCAGCTTCCGCCTCGCCGGTCCCTGGTGGGCCGAGCAGGGAATCGAGACCTGGGCCTATGATCAGCGCGGTTTCGGGGCGGCGCCGGGTCGAGGCGTCTGGGCCGGCCAGCAGCGGATGACGGATGATCTTCGCGAGATCACGGCCATGGCCCGTGCCCGCCATCCGGACGCGGTGATCGCCGTGGTCGGGGAAAGCATGGGCGGCTCGGTGGCGGCGGCCGCCTTCGGCTCCGACAATCCGCCGGATGCGGACCGGGTCGTCCTTCTGGCGCCCGGCGTCTGGGGCTGGTCGACCCAGGGGCCGCTGAACAGCGCCGCCCTGAACCTGGCCGCGCGGGCCCTGGGCGATGTGGCGTTGGAGCCGCCGGAATTCGTCACCCGAGACATACATGCGTCCAGCAATACGCTGGAGCTG
The DNA here is from genome assembly GCA_001796045.1 of Caulobacterales bacterium RIFOXYB1_FULL_67_16. Classification (GTDB taxonomy): domain Bacteria; phylum Pseudomonadota; class Alphaproteobacteria; order Caulobacterales; family Caulobacteraceae; genus Brevundimonas. Next base: position 5,841 of record MGLN01000038.1, read on the forward strand.
ATCCGCAACGGCCGCGATCCCATGAGCATACTGTCGACCCGGTTCGATACGGTTTACGGCCTGGTGGATCTGATGGAGACGGCGTCCCGCAGCCTGGGCCGCATTCGCGGCGACGCCCTGCTGATGTACGGGGCGCACGACCAGATCGTGAAGAAAGGGCCGATGCGGATTGCGCTTCAGCGAGCGGAGGCGGAAGGGGGCAGTCTGCGCACGGCGTGGTATCCTGACGGCTGGCACCTGCTCAACCGGGATTTGGACGCCGAGGTCGTCTATCGCGACGTCGTTTCGTGGCTGAGAGACCCGGCTGCGCCCCTGCCGTCCGGCGCGCCCGAGGTCCTGCCTCAGTTGGAAGGTTCCGCCTCGGTCAGCCCATGAAGCTGGCCAGCGCGATCCACACCGCCAGAGAGATGACGGCCGCAGCGACATAGCCCAGAGCGGCGCGCAGGCCGGCGGGCGAGGGATGCGGGTCGGAATTCCAGATCGTCATGTCTTCCTCCGTGCCCTTCTGACGAGGGCGTGTAAGGAACATACGCCCGAGTCGGCCTGGAGGTTCTCGACCGTCGATCACAAAGCCGAGACCTTAATCCGCCTTAACGCCGTTTCTCCCGGATGGTCCGTAAAGGTCTCTTAACGTGACGTTTACCATCCAGGCGGCATTTTCTGCCTAGCGGAGCGTCTGTGTCTTCCGCAGGTTTTAGGCGGGAACGCGTGGGCGGCTTTACGGCGGCGTTGCAGAAGTTCGGGATCGGTCGTCTGGCCGCCGTCCTCGGCGTCGCCGCAGGCGTGACCGCCGTTTTGGTCGCCGTCATGCTGCGTGTGGGACAGGCGCCCGACGCGCTGCTCTATTCCAATCTGGACCTGCGCGAGGCCGGCGAGATCACGGCCGCCCTGGACCAGGCCGGCATCAAATACGTCTCCAAGGGCGACGGCTCGACCGTGATGGTCAATCGCGACGACGTGGGCACTGCCCGCATGCTGATCGCCGAGAAGGGGCTCGTGACCTCGGGTTCGGTCGGCTACGAAATCTTCGACAACCAGTCGGTTCTCGGCCAGACCGAGTTTCAGCAGCAACTGAACGAGCAGCGCGCGCTTCAAGGCGAGCTGGCCCGCACTATCATGTCGATGCGGGGCATCACCGCCGCCCGCGTTCATATCACCATGCCGCGCCGCGAGATGTTTACGGCCGCTGCGGGCGAGCCGACGGCGGCGGTTCTGGTCGGCCTGGGCGGACGGGATCTGACGCCGGATCAGGTTCGCGCCATTCGCAACCTCGTGGCCTCTTCGGTTCCCAACCTGAAGCCCGACCGGGTCACGGTCGCGGATCAGAACAACCGGACCCTGGCCGCGGGCGAAGACGACGGCACCTTCTCTTCCGCCTCGGCCGCCGAGGCCAAGGGTAATACCGAGGCCCAGCTGCAGGCGCGCATCAAGGACATCGTCGAAGGCGTCGTCGGCATCGGCGCGGCGCGGGTCCAGGTCACCGCCCAGATCGACCAGAGCCGTTCCACCACCCAGGAACAGAAGTTCGATCCCGATGGCCAGGTCGTGCGCTCGACCACGACCAACGGCTCCCAGTCGTCCGATACGACGGGTCAGAACGACGGCGGGGTCACGGCCGCGAACAACATCCCCGGCGGCGCCGCCCCGGCCAATACGCCGGCGGGATCGACCAGCGCGGAAAACGCCGAGACGACCAACTACGAGATCTCCAACACCACCACCACCACGACCAAGGAGCCGGGCGAGGTCAAGAAGCTGGCTGTCGCGGTCGCCGTGGACGGCAAGTGGACGCCGGCCGCCGACGGCAAGGGCGAGCCGACCTATGCGCCGCGCACCGCCGAGGAGATCGCCCAGATCAAGTCGCTGGTGGCCGCGGCGGCCGGCATCGATGAGGCGCGGGGCGACAAGATCGAGGTCATCAACGTCCGCTTCAACCACGAGACCGGCATCTCCGGCGACCTGGAGAAGGCCCCGCTGATCGATTTCTCGCGGGCGGACATCATGCGCCTGATCGAGCTGGGCATTCTCGCCGTTGTGGCCTTGCTGCTGATCTTCTTCGTCTTGCGTCCTCTGCTGAAGACGGCGGGCGGCGCTGCGGCGGCGCCGAAGATGATCGCCGGTCCAGATGGTGTTCCGGTCGAAATGGTGACGACGACCGTGATCGGCGAGGATGGCCAGCCCAAGCTGGTTCAGCTGCCGGCGCCGACGGAGATGGATCAGAAGATCGACATCGCCCGGATCGAGGGCCAGGTGAAGGCGTCGTCGGTGAAGAAGGTGGCGGATTTCGTCGCCGCTCACCCCGATGAGGCGGCCAACATCCTGCGCACCTGGGTGGCGGAAGGCTGATGGCCAAGCTCGTCAACAAGAAGAACTCGATCGACGACCCCAACAAGCTGACGGGGCCGGAAAAGGCGGCCGTCATTCTGCTGGCGCTCGGCGAGGATCATACCGCCCTGTGGGAGCGGCTGGACGACGAGGAGGTCAAGGAGATCTCCCAGGCCATGGCGACCCTGGGTTCGGTGACCGCGGAGGCCGTCGAGGCCCTGATGATCGAGTTCGTCTCGGGTCTCGCGGGGTCCGGCGCGGTCGTCGGCAGCTTCGAACAGACGCAGAAACTGCTGTCCTCCTTCCTGCCCAAGGATCGGGTCGAAGGCCTGATGGAGGAAATCCGCGGTCCGGCCGGCCGGACCATGTGGGACAAGCTGGGCAATGTGAACGAGGCCGTCCTCGCCAACTATCTGAAGAACGAATACCCCCAGACCGTCGCCGTCATCCTGTCCAAGGTGAAGTCCGACCACGCCGCCCGCGTGCTGACCGCCCTGCCGGAGGATTTCGCTTTGGAATGCGTCCAGCGGATGCTGCGGATGGAGCCGGTGCAGCGCGAGATCCTGGACAAGATCGAGGCGACCCTGCGCACCGAGTTCATGTCGAACCTGGCCCGCACCTCCAAGCGCGACAGCCACGAGATGATGGCCGACATCTTCAACAGCTTCGACCGCCAGACCGAGGCCCGGTTCATCGGCGCCCTGGAAGAGCGCAACCGCGAGTCCGCCGAACGCATCCGCGCCCTGATGTTCGTCTTCGAAGACCTGTCCAAGTTGGATCCGGGCGGCGTCCAGACCCTGCTGCGGGCGGTGGACAAGGACTCTCTGGGGCTGGCGCTGAAGGGGGCGTCGGAGCCTCTGCGCGAAATGTTCTTCTCCAACATGTCGGAGCGCGCCTCGAAGATCATGCGTGAGGACATGGAATCCATGGGCCCGGTCCGCCTGAAGGACGTGGATGCGGCGCAGATGGCCATGGTCCAGGTCGCCAAGGATCTGGCGGCGCGCGGCGAGATCATGCTGGCCGGCCAGGGCTCCGATGACGAGTTGATCTACTGACATGAGCACGCCCTTCGCCTTCGACACCGAGTTCGACGCCGACGGTGCGGTGGTGCGCGAAAGCGGCTGGAAGCCGGCCAAGCGCAGCTATCTGCCGGCCGAGGTCGACGCCCTGGTCGCGCACGCCAAGCTGGAGGCGCGGCAGCAGGCCCTGGCCGAAATCGAGAACATCCGCGCCATGGCTCTGACCAATATCGCCCAGGGCGTCGCGGCCGCCATGCCTTCGCTTCATGCGGTCGCCCAGGCCCACCGTGAACAGTCGGCGGATCTGGCCCTGGCGGCAGGCCGGGCGATCGGCGGGGCGGCCCTTGAGCGTTTCCCGCACGCCCCCCTTCGCGCGGCGCTTGAGGTCCTGGGACAGGAACTCGACGCATCGCCCCGCCTGGTCGTCCGCGCCTCGGGTCTGGACGACGAGGCCCGCGTCCAGATCGAACGGGCCTGCGCCGACAGCGGGTTCAGCGGCGTCGTGGCCTTCCGCGACGAGCCCGGCATGGGCGTGGCGGCCTTCCAGCTGGAATGGGCCGACGGCCGCGCCGACCACGATCCCGAAGGCTCGGCCCGCCGCGTGGCCGAGGCCTTGACCGCCGCCTTGGCCGCCGAGGCGGGGCACGCCGAACCGCCCATCCATCCTGACCGGAGTGATTTCTGATGGCCTCCGACGATCTTTCGCTCGAGGAATTTCCCGAATCCACCGCCCTCGCCGTCGCGGACGAGGCCGGGGAGAAGACCGCCGCCGACCTGGCGACCGTCTTCGAGGTGCCGGTGAACATCTCCGCCGTGTTGGGCAAGTCGCACATGTCGGTGGCCCAGCTGCTGAAGCTGAACAAGGGGTCGGTGCTGGAGCTGGACCGCAAGGTCGGCGAGGCCATCGACATCTTCGTGAACAACCGCCTGATCGCGCGCGGCGAGGTCGTCGTGGTCGACGACCGGCTGGGCGTGACCATGACGGAAATCATCAAGACCGAGGACTCCGGCGGCTGAGGCGAGGCCGCGCAGGCGCTGCGCGGCGAGACCACGGCGACCGGGAAAAAGAATTTAGAGGAGAAGAACGATGCGTCTTCTGGTGGTAGGCAGACTGAGCGGACAGCTCGCGGCGGCGGTGAAGATGGCCATGGCGCACGGCGCCAAGGTCAATCACGTCGAACGCGCGGATCAGGCGACCGAGCAACTCCGGCGAGGGCAGGGGGCCGACCTGTTGATGGTCGACTATCAGCTCGACATCGCCGCCCTGATCGCGGCGAACGAGGCCGAGCGGATCACGGTGCCAGTGGTGGCCTTTGGGGTCGACGCCGACGCGCGAGAGGCGGCCGCCGCCATCAAGGCGGGCGCCAAGGAGTTCATCCCCCTGCCGCCCGACGCGGAAATGATCGCTGCCGTCCTGGCCGCCGTCGCTGACGACGAAAAGCCGATGATCTCGGCCGATCCGTCGATGAAGGCGGTGCTTCAGCTGGCGGACCAGGTGGCGCGCTCGGAAGCCTCCATCCTGATCACCGGCGAAAGCGGCGTCGGCAAGGAGGTGATGGCGCGCTACATGCACGACCATTCGCGCCGGTCCGAAAAGCCCTTCATCAGCGTCAACTGCGCCGCCATTCCCGACAATCTGCTGGAGTCGGAACTGTTCGGTCACGAGAAGGGCGCCTTCACCGGCGCCGTCGCGCGCCGGATCGGCAAGTTCGAAGAGGCGGACGGCGGCACCCTGCTGCTGGATGAAATATCCGAGATGGACGCCCGGCTCCAGGCCAAGCTGCTGCGCGCCATCCAGGAGCGCGTTATCGACCGGGTCGGCGGCTCCAAGCCCGTGCCCGTCAACATCCGCATCATCGCCACCTCCAACCGCGATCTGGCCAAGGCCGTGGCGGAGGGGACGTTCCGGGAAGACCTGCTTTACCGTCTGAACGTCGTCAATCTGCGCCTCCCGGCCCTGCGCGAGCGTCCGGGCGACATCAGCGTCCTGGCCGATCACTTCATCAAGAAGTACGCCGCGGCCAACGGCGTGCCGGTGCGGCCGATCTCGCCGCGCGCCCTGCAGGCGATCACGACCCATCGCTGGCCCGGCAACGTCCGCGAGCTGGAGAACGCCATGCACCGGGCCGTCCTGCTGGCGACGGGACCGGAGATCGACGTGGACGCTATCCGCCTCCCGGACGGCCAACCCCTGACGTCGAACGCGGGCATGACGGGCGCGGCCTTGACCGTTCAGGAACCGGCCTATGGCGGCGGGGTGGCGGCGCGCGCGGCCCAGGCCGCCGACGCCGTGACGCGCAGCTTCGTGGGACAGACAGTGGCGGCGATGGAAAAGACCCTGATCCTCGACACCTTGACCCACTGCCTGGGCAACCGGACCCATGCGGCCAATATCCTGGGCATCTCCATCCGCACCCTGCGCAACAAGCTGAACGAATACGCCGAGGAGGGTACGGTCATTCCTGCGCCCCAGTCGGGGGTGTCGGCTTCGGGCTACGCGGCCTGATCATGGGCGGCGGGCTGGATCGCCGGGGGCTGATCGCAGGCGGCCTGGGTCTGGGTCTCGGCTCGGCCGTGGGCGCCTGCGCGCCGCGCGATCGCGAAGAAGCCCCCGCCCAGCCGGACCCGGATCTGATCCTGTCCGACCTGGAGACGCGCCACGGGGGACGGCTGGGTTTCGCCGCGCTGGACGTCGGCAGCGGCCGTCGCGTGCTGTGGCGCGCCCAGGAACGTTTTCCCTTCTGCTCGACCTTCAAGGCCTTCCTTGCGGTCGCCACCCTGGAGCGGGTCCAGCGCGACGAAGAGCGACTGGATCGGGCCGTCCGCGTCACCGAGGCGGATCTGATCCCCCACGCCCCGGTCACCGGAGCGGCCGTCGGCCGCAGCCTGACGCTCCGCGAACTGATGCAGGCCGCCGTCGAGGTGAGCGACAATCCCGCCGCCAACATCCTGATCCGTGAAATGGGAGGAATCGCCGTATGGCGTTCATGGTGGCCGACCTTCGGCGACACCACGACCGTCATCTCGCGTCTGGAGCCGGATCTGAACACCGCCCTGCCCAATGATCCGCGCGACACCTGCCTGCCCGAGCAGACCCTGGCCAATATCCGCGAGATGGCCTTCAGCGATCGCCTGACGCCCGAGCATGACGCCCTGTTGCACGGCTGGCTGACCGCCTCGCCGACCGGCCCCAACCGGATCAAGGCCGGGGCGCCGGAAGGCTGGACCGTCGCGCACAAGACCGGGACCGGCGCGAACGGCACGGCCAACGACGTCGCCATGCTGACGCCGCTCAGCGGTTCGCCGGTCATCGTCGCCGCCTATTTCACCGGCGCGACCGGGGCGACCGACGACCAGCGCGACGCCGTGATCGCCGAGGCGACCCGCCGCGCCCTGAAGGCGTTCGGCCGTGACTGATACGCCCGTCGCGCCCGACGCCCCGATGATGAAGGACGGCATGGCGCGCCCCACCGGGCGCGACGTGCTGAGCTGGGTCAACCGCGGCGAAGTCCTGATGGCGGTCGGCGTGATCGGCGTGATCATGCTGCTGATCCTGCCGGTCCCGAAGATGCTTCTGGACCTGCTGCTGGCGATCTCGCTGGTCTCGTCCGTGCTGATCCTGATGACGGCCGTGATGATGAAGAAGCCGCTGGACTTCGCCATCTTCCCAACAGTGCTGCTGGTCTCGACCCTGTTCCGCCTGGGTCTGAACCTGGCCTCGACCCGCCTGATCCTGACCCACGGCCAGGAAGGCCACGATGCGGCGGGTCAGGTGATCAACGCCTTCGGCCAACTGATGATGGGGGGCAATTTCATCATCGGGGTGATCATCTTCGCCATCATCCTGGTGGTGAACTTCGTCGTCATCACCAAGGGCTCGACCCGGATCGCCGAGGTCTCGGCCCGCTTCACCCTGGACTCCATGCCGGGCAAGCAGATGGCCATCGACGCCGACCTGTCGTCCGGTCTGATCAACGAAGACCAGGCCAAGCTGCGCCGCAAGGAGCTGGAGCAGGAATCGACCTTCTTCGGGGCCATGGACGGCGCCTCCAAATTCGTGCGCGGCGACGCCGTCGCGGGCCTGATCATCACCTTCATCAACGCCATCGGCGGCATATTGATCGGCACCCTGCAGCACGGCATGCCGGCCATGGACGCCGCCAACACCTATGTGCAGCTGACCATCGGCGACGGTCTGGTCACCCAGGTGCCGGCCATCATCATCTCGATCGCCGCCGGCTTCCTGGTGTCCAAGGCCGGCGTCGAGGGCACGGCGGACAAGGCCCTGGTCACCCAGCTGGCCACCAATCCGGTGTCTCTGGGCGTGGTGTCGGGCGCGGCGGGTCTGATCGGCCTGATCCCCGGCATGCCGCTGATCCCCTTTGCCGCCCTGGCCATCGGTTCGGGCTTCATGGCCTGGCGCCTGGGCCGCCAAAGGCTCAAGCCCCAGCCGACGGAGGCCGAGGTCGCCGCTGCGGCCGCGCCCAAGGAGGAGGTCGAAGAGCCGATCTCGAACGTGCTGACGATCGACGAGGTCAAGATCGAGCTGGGCTATTCGCTGCTCAGCCTGATCAATGATCTGGAAGGGCGGCGTCTGACCGATCAGATCAAGGCGCTCCGTCGATCGCTGGCCCAGGAATACGGCTTCGTCATGCCGCAGGTCCGCATTCTG
>MGLN01000039.1:0-4269 GCA_001796045.1 Caulobacterales bacterium RIFOXYB1_FULL_67_16
TCCCCACTACCGCACCTGTTTCGTCGAAAAGACCATCCGCGCCAGCCGACGCGCCGACCTGGTGATCGCCAACCACGCACTGGTGCTGACCCAGGCCGCGTTCGACGGGGCGCGCTCGGCGCGGGGCCAGAAACAGGACGGGGAGACGGCGGCGCTGAAACGCATCGTCTTCGACGAGGGCCACCACCTGTTCGACGCGGCCGACAGCGCCTTCTCCGCCTGTCTGTCGGGGCAGGAGGCGGCCGAGCTGCGCCGCTGGATTCGAGGGCCCGAGGGACGAGGGCGGCGCGGACGGGGGCTGGAACAGAGGCTGGGCGATCTGGTCGGGGACAATGAGGCGGCGCTGAAGGCGCTGCAGGATGCGATCCGCGCGGCCGCCGCCTTGCCCGGCGAGGGCGTTTCCGGCCGGGTGGCCCCGGCCTCGGGCGAGGTCAATCCGATCGGGCCGATCGAGGCCTTTCTGGCCGCCGCCCTGGATCAGCTGCGCGCCCGCACGGCGGAAACCCCTTACGGCGGGGCCGAGTTCGGCATGGAGTGCGCGCTCAAGCCCGTGACCGAACCCGTGGCGGAGACGGCCCGCGCCGCCGCCCAGGCCCTGGCGGCGGTCGAAGCCCCGCTTCTGGCCCTGGCCCGGCATCTGGAGGATGTCCTCGACGACGAGGCGGCCGAGCTGGACGGGTCGCAGCGGTCGCGGATCGAGGGCGCCTTGCGCGGGCTGGACCGGCGCGCCCGAATGACCCTGCCGGGGTGGCGTTCGATGCTGGCGGCGCTGGAGGACGGCGGAAGCGAGCCTGATCCCGACTTCGTCGACTGGCTGTCGGCCGAGACGGCCTTCGGCCGAATTCACGACGTGGCCCTGCGACGCCACTGGATCGACCCGACCGTGCCGTTGGAGGCGGCGGTGATCGCCCCGTCGCACGGGGTGCTGGTAACCTCGGCGACCCTGTCGGACCCCCTGCAGGACGATCCGTTCGATCTGGCGCGCCTCAGGACCGGCTCGGCCCGGCTGATCGAGCCGCCGCGCACCCTGAAGGTCGAAAGCCCGTTCGACTATGCGGCCAACAGCCGGGTCATCGTCGTCAACGACCTGGTCAAGGACGATCCGCGCCAGACCGCGGCGGCGATGCGTGAGTTGTTCCTGGCGGCCGGGGGCGGGGGGCTGGGCCTGTTTACCGCCATCCGTCGGCTGAAGGCGGTCTATGAGCGGCTGGGGCCGGACCTGGCCAAGGCCGGGGTGCCGCTGTACGCCCAGCATGTCGATCCGCTGGAGGTCGGCGCCCTGGTCGACATGTTCCGGGTCGAGGAGAACGCCTGTCTGCTGGGCACGGACGCGGTGCGGGACGGGGTGGACGTGCCGGGCCGGTCGCTGCGCGTCCTCGCCTTCGATCGCGCGCCCTGGCCGCGCCCGGACCTGCTGCACAAGGCGCGGCGCGAACGGCTGGGCGGCCAGTTCGGGCAGGGCAGGGGCTATGACGACGCCTTGGCCCGCGCCCGCATCGCCCAGGCCTTCGGCCGGCTGATCCGCCGCGCGGACGACAAGGGGGTCTTCCTGATGCTGGACGCCGCCACCCCGACGCGGCTGTTCGCCAGCCTGCCGCCCGGAACCGAGGTCCAGCGCATGGGACTGGCCGATGCGGTGGAGACGGTGCGCGACTTCCTGGCGGACTGAATAGGCCGCGACCCTGCGGACGGTAGCGAGCAAGCCGCCGCATCGACTAAGAAGGGTCATGACCGAGCCTTCGACCAAACGACACAGCCGCGCGGGCCTTTACGCCCCCTTCGTCATCGTTTTGGTCGCCCTGGCCGGCTGGACGGGGTGGTGGTTCTATCTGACGCGTCAGATCGACGCCGAGATTGAGGCTCGGGCCGGCCTGATGCGCCAGGCCGGCTGGGACGTGCGCTACGCCGACAAGCGGATCGTCGGCTGGCCCTTCCGGGTCAATGTGAAGTTGGCCGACGTAACAATCGCTGCGCCGTCCGGTCACGCCGTCGCCGCGCCGACGCTGAACGCCGAAGCCAACGCCTATCAGCCGGCCAAATGGGTCGTCGTGGCGCCGGAGGGCCTGACCCTGACGCGCGCCGGCAAGGGAAAAGTGGCCGTCCAGGGCGACGCCATCCGCATGAGCGCCAGCGGTATAGACCAGCGCTGGCCCAATCTGGCGCTGGAACTGGTCAATCCGGTCTTCGCGTCCGAGGCGGAGGGCGAACCCTTTCCCATCGCCCGAGCGGCGCGCATTGAATTCTATGCCCGGCCGCATCGGACCGGGTCGACCGCGCCGACCGAGGACCTCGATGTCATGTTCCGTCTGGTGGACGGCCAGGGACGGCGTGACGGGCCCGTCGAGGGGTTCGCTCAGGACGGCCAGCTGACCACCCAACTGGAGGCCACAATCGGTCGAGCGGACCTGCTGAAGGGCGGAGACGCGGCCGGGGTCTTCTCCGAATGGACCAGGGGCGGCGGAACCTTCCGCAACATCCGCGGCGACCTGCAGGCGGGCAAGAGCCGCGCGGTTCTGAGCAGCGAGGTGCTGCGGGCCGACCGGAACGGGCGGTTGGCGGGGGAAGTGACGCTTCAATCCCAGCAGCCCCTGCCCGCCCTCTCCGGCCTGCTGGACAGCCGCACGACGCCGGCGAACCGTGCAGGCGCCGCCGGCGCCGCAGCCGTGGCGGGCGCCGCCCAGGCGACCGAGGGCGAGACCGTGCCTCTGACCCTCGTCTTCCGGGACGGCCGTACCTGGCTGGGGCCCTTCCCCCTGGCCCCGGCGCCCAAGCTGTTCTGATGGCGCAGTTGCAGGAACCGCCGGCCGATGAAACCCTCGACGCCCTGGACAGGGCGGTGGTCGAGGCCGTGCGAGCCAGGATCGCCGCCGGTCTGCGGGACCGGTTTGACGCGGCGGTTCTGGCCCTGCGCGGCCAAGCGGCGGATCTGGGACCCGCTGAACGGACGGCGCTAAAAGCCTTATGGGGACGGATCGAAGCCGCCATGGGGCCGTCTCTGGTGACATGCGGCGGACTGGCTCAGGCTCTGGCGACAGACCGCTATGGTCTCGGCGCCCGTCCCCTGTCCTCAGACGACGCTCTGAAGGCGGCGGAGGGCGGTTCGCGCGCCCTGCTGGATCTGTCCACGGACCGACCCTGGTGGGGACGCCTGCTGGCCCGGCCGGAGTTGAAGATCGTCGCCGCCTTGCCGGACGACGGCCGGATGCGGCCCCAGGCCTTTCTGGTGTCCCGGGAAGGCTCCGGCCCGACCGGCGACGATCGCACCTTCTGGGTCACCGACAGCGGCTGGTCTGAGGGCAAGATCGTCGAGGCCCTGGCCGAGGCGGGGCTGATCGCCGATCCCCTGTCCGCAGCGGGCGGCTTGAAGCTGTTCATGCTGACGGGCTATGTGCAGGTCGAGGACGGGCGGCTGGCGAACGCCCCCGGCCGCCTGACCGGCGTCATCGGCGCCGCCCCCATCTTCTGAGATCAAGGCTTTCCATGACCGACGCGCCCCAGGGCCCCCAGCCCAAGCCCGGCATCCTCGACATCGCCCCCTATGTCGGCGGCAAGTCGTCCATCGCCGGCGTCGCCGAGCCGATGAAGCTGTCCTCCAACGAGAACATGCTGGGCGCCGGCGAAAAGGCGCGTGCGGCCTATGAGGCGGCGATCAAGACCATCCACATCTACCCGGACGGCCGGGCGACCAAGCTGCGGGCGGCCGTGGCGCAGACCCACGGGCTGGAGCCCGAGCGGCTGATCTTCGGCAACGGATCTGACGAGGTCTTCGCCCTGCTGAACCAGACCTATCTGACGGCGGGCGACAATATCGTCTGCGGCCAGTACGGCTTCCTAGCCTATCGCATCAGCGCCAAGGCCTGCGAGGCCGAGGTCAAACTGGCGCCCGAGCCGAACTACAAGGCCGAGGTCGACGCCCTGCTGGCCCAGGTCGATGAGCGGACCAAGATCGTCTATGTCTCGAACCCGTCGAACCCGACCGGCAGCTACAACACCGGCGAGGAAATCCGCCGCCTGCACGCGGCCCTGCCGGCTAACGTCATCCTGGTGATCGACGAGGCCTATGCCGAATATGTGACCGAGCCGGACTGGGAGACGGCCTTCCCTCTGGCCAGGGACGCCGAGAACATTGTCGTCACCCGCACCTTTTCCAAGATCCACGGCCTGGGCGGCCTGAGGATCGGCTTCGGCTATGCGCCGCTGAAGGTGGCCGAGGCGATCGACCGCATCCGCCTGCCGTTCAACGTCTCGGTTCCGGGGCTTGAGGCGGCG
>MGLN01000039.1:4284-8017 GCA_001796045.1 Caulobacterales bacterium RIFOXYB1_FULL_67_16
GGCGGCGACGGCCGCTCTGGGCGACGAGGCGCACCAGCAGGCGTCGCGCGAGCTGATCTCGACCTGGAAGCCGCGCCTGACCCAGGCTCTGCGCGGCTTCGGCCTGGAGGTGCTGCCCAGCGCAGGCAACTTCGTCCTGGTCCTGTTCGAGACGGCCGAACGGGCGACGGCGGCCAGCGACTATCTGAACGGCAAGGGGATCATCGTGCGTCCGGTCGGCGGCTACGGCCTGCCGCAGGGCCTGCGGATCACCATCGGCACCGAAGACCAGAACCGCGCCGTCATCGACGCGCTCAGCGAGTTCGCGGCGACCTGACGGCCGCCGCGTCCCGGTTTAGCCGCCGAAGCGGCGGGCGAAGAAGACGCCCGTGCGGATGGTGTCGTCTTCTTGCGACAGGGGGCTGTCGGCCACGTCGCCCAGGCGGCGCTCATAGTTGACCAGGGCGCCGGCGCCCCATTTGTCGTTGATCGGCACCAGCAGGAACAGGCTGGCGCCCGCGCCTTGCAGGCCGCTGCCCGGCGAATAGGCGTCGATGCCGTTGCGGGCGGCCTCGGCGGCGCTGACGCCGTAATAGGCGTCGGCCAGTTTGGCGTCGCCGCCGCGCGCATAGACCGAAACATTCATCAGGCCGATGGGCGTCACCCGCTGATGGCCGACCGAGGCGTAGTATTCGGTCCCTTCGCTGACGTCGGTCACGTCGCGGCTGACCCGCCCCCCGACCACGATGTTTCCGGGTAGGCGCTGGAAGGCATACGCGGCCACGTCCGCGCCGAAGTCAGGGCGATCCAGATCCAGACCCTCGATGTCGTCGGGCGAGAAGCGCGGGCGGAGCTGAAGACCGGCGCGGAGGCTGTCGGTCTTGACCGCATTCCAGCCCAGGCCGTCGATGGCGTTCAGATAGACGAGGTCGCGATAATTGGTGGAGACCCACGGCACGACCTGGGTTTCGGAGCCGGTGTCGCCGTTGCTGTCCTTGCTGTAGAGGGCGCCGACGCCGAGATCGACGGTCCAGCCGTCGGGCGCGGGGCGGAGTTGCTCATAGGGCTGAGACTGGGCCAGGGCGGCGCCGGCGAAGGCGGTGGCGGCGACGGCGGTCAGGGCCATGGTGCGCAAGAACATCGAGGGGTTTCCTACAAGGGGACAGTCATCCGATACGTGCGAGCGGGGCCTTTGGCTCCAGCAAGGCGGCGGAAGCCGTCTCGATGCGACTTTCCAGCAACGCCATCATCTGACCGCGCTTCAGTCCGGCGGGAATGGGCTCCAGAAATTCGAACACCACCTTGCCCGGATAGCGGCGGAAACCATGGGCGGGCCAGTGGACGCCGGAGTTGGTGGCGACGGGCCAGCAGGGCCCCTCAAGGTCGCGATAAATGGCCGCAACGCCCGGTTTGTAGTCGCCGGGGACGCCGGGTTCGTTGCGGGTGCCTTCCGGGAAGATCACGATCTGACGGCCCTCGGCCAGACGGTCGCGGGCCTGGCGCGTCATGTCCTTGAGCGCCTTGGCATGACCGGCGCGATCCACGGCGATCATCTTGGCCCGCCAGGCGAACCAGCCGAAGAAGGGCAGGGGCATCAGCTCCTTCTTCATGACGAAACAGGCGTCGGGCAGGACCGCCAGCAAGGCGACGATGTCCAGCATGCCCTGGTGTTTCGAGGCGATCAGAGCGGCGCCGGACGGGGCGTGCTCCAACCCGCGCACCTCGACCTTCACTCCGGCGATCCAGCGCAGGCCGAACAGGGCGACCCGCGCCCACATCTTGCAAACGCCCTGAACATAGCGATGGGGCGCCAGGAGGATCGGCGAAAGGCCGATGGCGATGATCGGCATCGATAGATAGAGCCAGGCGGTGAAGAGCAGGGAACGCAGGGTGTTCACTTAGGCGGGGGCCTTTTCAGCGGGTAGATCAGAGACCGGAGGGGGCGGACGCCGGGGCGTCGCGGCTGAGCCGGCGCACCCCTTCGCGGCCTAGGGCGGCGAGATATTTCATGTATTCCAGCGTCATCCGGCGCGCCGTAACGGTCGCGCGCCACCAATGGCGATTGTCCAGCGACGGGGTCGAGACGGCGTAGGGGGTCAGCTTCACCCCCGGCAACTGGCCGCGGATCTCCACCAGCGAACGCGGCATATGATAGTCCGAGGTGACCACGATCAGGTCGTCATAGCCCTTGGCGCGCGCCCAGGCGGCGATCTCCTGGGCGTTGCCGACCGTGTCCTCGGCCTCGAAGCCCAGGTCCACGCAGCAGTTGAACAGGCGGCTTGAGCCCGGCGTCAGCTCGCGCAGTTCGCGCCGACGGACCTCGCGATTGACGCCCGAGATCAGGACCCGTTCGCCCTTGCCCTGTTCCAGCAGGCGGATCGCCGCATTGACCCGCTCGGCCGACGGTCCGGTCAGGGCGACGATGGCGTCGGCCCGCGCAGGCTCGTCCGCCGGAGTCAGTTCGCGCACTCGGTGCGCAAAGGCGAACAGGCCCACCAGCCAGATCAGGACGACGATGCCGACGACGACGAGCAGTCTCACGCCTTCCTCCTGTCCGAGCCCAGCACCTGCATGGTGGCGAATCTGGCCGCGACAAGCGCCACCGTAGCCGCCAGCAGCGGACATGGCGAGAGCAGCAGCAGATCGCCCCAGGTCAGGGGCAGGGCCTGGGTCAGGCCTTCAGAGCCGCCCAGGAACCGCAAGAAGGCGAGCAGAAGCCCGGCCGCTCCGGCCCCCAGTGCGCCGGCGCCGGCCGCGATCAGGGCGAAGCGCTGCTGGAACAGCCAGGCGATGCGGCCGTCGGTCGCCCCGTTCAGGCTCAGGGTCTCTATGACGCCGCGCCCGGCGGCGAGGCCCGCGCGGGTGGCGTAGGCGATAGCGGCGGCGGCGGCGAAGGCTGTGGCCAGGAAGGCGGCGCCGGCCAGGGTGGTGATCAGGGCGGCGGACCGCTCGACTTCGCCCCGCCACAGGCTGTGGTCGTCGACCGTCGCATCGAGCCCGGCCTCGGCCAGAGCCCGGCTGAGGCTGACCGCGCTTGCGGGCGCATCGGGCTTCAGCCGAACGGTCACCAGATGCGGCAGGGGCAGGTCCGGCAGGACCGCGTCGCCCAGCCAAGGCCGCAGCAGATCCTCGGCCGCCTTGCGGTCCAGGGCGGCCGCCTCTTCGACCCCTTCGACACCCGACAGAGTCTCGGCCGCGCGGGCGGCGGCGGTGTCGCCGCTCTCGCCGACGCGGGGGCGGACCTGGACGGTCGCTTCGGAACCCAGCTGACGCGCCCAGCCGTGGGCTGCGCGATCGGCCGCCGAGGCGGCGACGGCGGCCAGACAGGCCAGGAAACAAAGCACGGCGATCACCGTCATCAGCCAGGGTTCGCCGGCGGCTGCGGGCGGCAGCAGGCCGGGACGTCCGGAGGTCAGTCGGAAATCGGACAGCCGGATCATGCGGCGACCCGGGGGGCGTCGCCGAGCCGGCCCTGATCCAGCCGAAGCACCTTGGCGCCGGATCTCTCAGCCAAGGCCTGATCATGGCTGGCGATCAGAACCGTGGCGCCCAGCCGGTTCAGCGACTGGAACAGGCGCAGCAGTTTCCCCGCCATCTCCGCGTCGACGCTGCCGGTCGGCTCGTCGGCGACTATGAGGCCGGGACGGGTGATGACGGCGCGGGCGATGGCGAGCCGCTGTTTCTCGCCCCCGGACAAGGCCGGCGGGCGGGCGTCCATGCGTCGGCCCAGGCCGACCCATTTCAGCATCTCCTC
>MGLN01000039.1:8027-12247 GCA_001796045.1 Caulobacterales bacterium RIFOXYB1_FULL_67_16
GTTGTCGAAGGCCGACAGATGATCCAGCAGGCGGAAATCCTGAAACACCACCCCCATACGGCGGCGAAAGGCGGGAATGTCGCGTCGACTGATATTCGACACGTCCGTTCCGAACAGGTGGATGCGCCCGGTCGTCGGCCGGTCGGCCAGGGTCAGCAGTCTGAGCAGCGAAGACTTTCCAGCGCCGGACGGGCCGGTAAGGAAGTGGAAAGAGCCTCGCGGCAGAATGAGGTTAACGTCTCGCAGCACGTGGGGGGCGTCCGCATAGCCGAAACCCACGCCCGACAGGCGGACGGTCTCGGTCACAGGGGACGCATCGGCGGCGCGGCTTGGCGAGGACGGCATAGAGTTTGTTTCTGGGACAGGGTGCGAAGTCGCGCCTTACGGGAGGGGGCGACAGCCTCGCAGTCAGCCACATGATACTGACCTGCCCCGCCTGCGCCACCAGCTATTTCATTCCCGACGACGCCGTGGGTGCGAACGGCCGCAAGGTGCGCTGCAAATCCTGCGGCGAAGTCTGGCGGGCCACCAGCGACGAACCTCTGGAACTGAATGTCGCGCCCCAGCCGCGCGTCATCCCCACGCCCGAGCCCGAACCGGCCCCCGAACCCGCCAGCCTGGCCGAGACGCCGGCTCCCGAGCTGCCAAAGGCCTTCCGCGCCCGCGCCGAACAGCAGCGTCGCCTGCGCCGCGCCGCCACGCATGGGGTGATCTGGGCGGGATTGGCCAGCGCCTTCGTGGGCCTCATCGCCTCGGCCTTCCTGTTCAGGGTCGAGGTGGTCGAGGCCTTCCCCCGCGCCGCCGCAGCCTACGCCGCCGTCGGCACGCCGGTGAACCCGGTCGGTCTGGATTTCGAGGCCATGACGGCCAAGGCGGTGGCCTCCCATCCGGGCATGGTGCTGGTCTCGGGCGCCCTGCGCAATGTGCGCGACGCCGAGATCGTGGCGCCGCCGGTGAGGGTGGCCCTGCTGGACGAGCATGGGGCGGAGATCGGGTTCAAGGTCGTGGCCATCGACGCCGCGCCGGTTCTTCCCGGCAAGGTACAGGGCTTCGCGGTCCTGATTCCGGATCCCGGTGGTCACGCGGCCGACATCGGCGTCAACTTCGTGGACACCGCCCAGGCTAAACCGGCCAAGGGACACGGTGACGAGGCCCACGGCGCTCCGGCGAAGGGGCATGACGAGGATCATGGCGAGGATCACGCCGCTCCGGCTCATGGAGCCGGAGAGACACATGCCCCTGCGGAGACACATGCCCCTGCGGAGACACATGCCCCTGCGGAGACACATGCTCCGGCGGACGCCCACAGTCCTTCCGGGCACGCTCCCGCAGACGCCCATGCGGAGCTTGCGCCTGCCTCCAACGGCCTGCGGTCGGCGGTGGCGCCGGGGTTGGCGGGACGCGCCGTTGTCGACGCCCGTCCTGCCCCCGCAGTGGACAGCGGGCACGGCTAGGCGGTATCCGCCTCGGATGGCTGATCTATCCCCAGAGCGGACCGTCCTTCTCGGCGAGGCCGACATCGCCCGAATCGTGGCGGACTTGGCCGCCCGTATCGCGCCCGTCACCGATGATGACACGGTCGCCGCAGTCCTGCTGACCGGTGGTCTGTGGTTCGCGGCGGACTTGACCCGCGCCCTGTCACGCGTGGGACGGA
The DNA here is from genome assembly GCA_001796045.1 of Caulobacterales bacterium RIFOXYB1_FULL_67_16. Lineage (GTDB taxonomy): Bacteria > Pseudomonadota > Alphaproteobacteria > Caulobacterales > Caulobacteraceae > Brevundimonas. The sequence goes on from MGLN01000039.1 coordinate 9,682, forward strand.
ACCTCCGTTTCGACGCCCTGTGGCTGACCTCTTACGGCGACGAGAAGGCCAGCCGGGGCAAGATCGACGTCTACGCCCCGTTTCAACGTCCCATCGCGGGGCGGCGGGTGCTGATCCTGGACGACGTCTTCGACACGGGCCTGTCGCTTGCCGAGGCGGCGCGGATTGCGCGCGAAGGCGGGGCTTCAGAGGTCCTGACCTGCGTCTTCGCCCGCAAGCCCTGGCCCGAGCCCCGCGCGCCCGAGCCGGACTTCGTCGGCTGGGAGGCGCCGAACCGGTTTCTGGTCGGCTACGGCCTGGATCACGCCGGCGGCCTGCGGGGGCTGCCCGACATCTGTGCGCTGGACTGACGATAAAGCGGCAGGTTCGGCGTTGACTCTGAGACGCCCTTCCGTATATGTCGCCGCTCTTCGCCCCCGGGGGTCCTCCCGGAGGGCGTATTCTTTTTTGCGTTTGCGCTGAGGCTTCAACATGTACGCGGTGATCAAGACCGGCGGCAAGCAGTACCGGGTTCAACCGGGCGACACCATCGTCGTCGAAAAGCTCGACGGCGACGCCGGCGCTGAGCTGAAGTTCGACAGCGTCCTGATGCTGGGCGGCGACAACGGCGTGACCGTGGGTGCGCCCCTGGTCGACGGCGCCTTCGTCGGCGCCACTCTGATCGAAACTCGCAAGGGCGAGAAGATCAAGATCTTCAAGAAGATCCGCCGTCAGGGCTATCGCCGTACGAACGGCCATCGTCAGATGGAATCGGTGCTGCGCATCACCGGCATCGAAGGCGCCGGTCAGTCCGCCAAGTGGGACGGCAAGGTCGAGCTGATCACCAAGGCCGAGATCAATCTGCGGGCTCGCGGTCTCGCGACCCGCGGCGCGACCTCTTCGCTGGGTTCGACCGAGACGGTCGTGACCGAAGCCCAGGGCGCCGACGTCAAGGCGGCCGTGGTCGAGAGCTCGACTCCCGCCAAGAAGGCCCCGGCCAAGAAGAAGGCTGCGCCCAAGGCTGAAGCCGCCGGCGACGAAGCCTAAGACATTCACCGGCGCCTACGCGCCAGACGGTATCACGGACGCGCTCAAGTAGGCCGATAGGCCGGTAGCGCACCAAGAAGAGACGGAGCGGCAAGATGGCTCACAAGAAATCCGGCGGTTCGTCGCGCAACGGTCGCGACTCCGAGTCGAAGCGCCTCGGCGTGAAGAAGTTCGGCGGCGAGCGCGTGCTGGCCGGCAACATCATCGTGCGTCAGCGCGGCACCACCTTCCACCCGGGTGAGAACATCGGCATGGGCCGCGACCACACCCTGTTCGCCCTGACGAACGGCTCGGTGAAGTTCACGACGAAACGTGGCGGCCGTTGTTACGTGTCGATCCTCGCGGCGAACGACGACGCCGCTCAGGCGCTCGCCGCCGAGTAACGCAGTCTGGAACACACCGGATCGCGTTGCTCACCGAAGCAGCCGGTCCGGACCAGGGAAGATATTCCGCGGGGAGTCTGGATCACCAGGCTCCCCGTTTGCGTTTCCCCGCCTCGAAGACCGTCCGAGCCCTCCAAGGAGGCGGTCACTTAGAGAGGCGACCGCCCATGTGCGTCATTGAAACCTCCCCCGTCGTCGAGACGCGGCGTCTGCTGCTGCGCGCGCCTGCGCCGCAGGACGCGCCGCGCATCGCCGCTCTGGCCAACGATCTCGACATCGCCCGGATGACGAAGCGGATGCCGCATCCGTTCCGCGTTCAGGACGCCGAGGACTTCGTGCTTCAGGTGGCTGCGCAGGATCCGGCGCGGGCCAACACCTTCGTCATCGAGCACGAGGCCGCCGGGCCGGTGGGTGTCATCGGCCTGTTCGAAGGCGAGGATCGCGTGCCCGAGGCCGGCTATTGGATCGGTCGGGACTTCTGGGGCCGGGGCTTCGCCACCGAAGCCCTGGACGGCGCCCTGGTCTGGGCCAGCCGCAAGTGGAAGCGCCGGGCCCTGGTTGCCGGGCATTTCGCCGACAACCCGGCGTCGGGCCGGGTGCTGGAAAAGGCGGGCTTCCTTTACACGGGCGAGACGCGCCGGGCGTGGAGCCGGGCGCGCCGAGCCGAGGCGGACACCCGGATGATGGTGTGGCTGGCCTGACCTAGCCGGCGGCGAGGCCGGGGCCGAAGACGGCCACCGCGCCCGCCAGACCGGCGACCAGCATGGCGGCGGCCCCGGCGAGGAAGGCCGTGGCCGTCCGCGCCCGACGACGGCGCAGGCCGCCGGCGCGATATTTGCGGATCAGGATCATGGGGCCCCGGGTGAAGGCCTCGGAGCCGATGATGTTGTGCTGGGACAAGAAGGCGCTCCCCGACGGTCTCGTGAGCCGCGATCAGTCCGGGGTCGGCGTGGTCAGAAGATGGCGATCCGCGTTAGCCGGGTCGCATCTTCGTGAGACGGTTCTTCAGCCGCAGAAGACCAGCCGCCCGTCATAGGTGCGATAATAGCCGCTGGCGGGATCGTAGGAGCGGTAGGCGCCGAGGCACCAGTCGATACGCCTCGGGTCGCGGCCGGCCCCGTAGCCGTAGCCGTGGCCGTAGGCGGAGCCGCCGCCCG
>MGLN01000039.1:12262-13082 GCA_001796045.1 Caulobacterales bacterium RIFOXYB1_FULL_67_16
TAGCGGGTGGGACGCTGGTCTCGCCAGGCGGCGCCGCAGTCCCGGTCGCCGGCGTCCCAGTAGGCGTCGCAGCGATAGTCGCCCGGTCGGTCGGCCTGGCCGTTGAAGGCGTAGCGGCCGTGATTATAGCCGCCCTGGCCATGGCTGTAGCCGTAGAAGGACTGGGCGGTCGCGGGGGCGGCGGTTGCGGCAAAGGCGGCGGCGAGGAGGGCGGCGAGTCTCATGAGATGTCCCCAGATCGGCCGAAGGGCCGGGGCGGATGGGAAGGCGGAAGACGCGACTACTCAAACACGCATACTGGGGGTGCTCACTGGGGGGGCTCAGGCGGCCCCTACAGGGAGCTAGAGGGTCACATTGACGACGCGGCCGCCCCGGGTGTCAACGCGGCGCATCAGCACCAGGGGGGCTTCGTCGCCCGCGCGGACCGGGACGATCAGGAACCAGCCCCCGTCGGGCAGGCCGTTGAAGCGGAAGCGGCCGTTCTCGCAGGGCACGGAACGGACGAAGCCGGTGTAGTTGGCGCTGGCGTCCGGCACGGTGCGGGCGCGGACCACGGCGGCGGGAACTGCGGCGCGGTCGGTGGAGCCGTACAGGGTGCGGAAGCGGGCGCGGGTGTAGGGGGTCTCCGGTGTCAGGCCGGCGGAGGCGACGCAGGCGAAGCTCTTGCCGTCCTGGACATAAGACACGCGGCCCTCGATGGCGGCCTGGCCCGAGCGTTCCGACCAGGCGAAGTCGGCCGGGTTGAAGGCGGCCGGACCGCCGACGGGGGCGCCGCCGGGATAGGTCGTGGGGGCGCAGGCCGAGACGGCGGCGGCGGCCA
>MGLN01000039.1:13092-21956 GCA_001796045.1 Caulobacterales bacterium RIFOXYB1_FULL_67_16
GGGGCGAGGGGGCGGATCGACATGGGCTTCCTCCGGAAATCCGGCCTGGCCTCGGGGGAGGCGGGGCGGGAGTGATGGTGGACCGGTCGCGGGGGTGCGACGGCCCTCTATCGCACGAGCGATAACGCCTGTTCCACGGTCAAGGTTGCAGGCTCTGGACCCGGAACCGACAAAGGGCGAAAGAGGCGGGAGAAAACGTCGGGCGCCGCGTCCGGCAGTCAGTACCGGAGTGCGCTCATGACCGTCACCTTCGCCGACATCGAGGCGGCCCGTGGCCGAATCGCCGGGCAGGTGGACCGGACCCCCACCCGCTATTCGCGCAAGCTGTCGCAGCTGACGGGGGCCGAGGTCTGGGTCAAGTTCGACAATCTGCACTTCACCGGCAGCTTCAAGGAGCGCGGGGCGCTGAACCGGCTGCTGATGCTGACGCCGGAGGAGATGAAGCGCGGCGTGGTGGCGGCCAGCGCCGGCAACCACGCCCAGGCCCTGGCCTATCACGGCGGGCGGCTGGGGGTGCCGGTCACCATCGTGATGCCGGAGGGCACCCCCTTCGCCAAGATCAACGGCACCCGGTCGCACGGAGCGACCGTGGTGATCGAGGGGCTGGACTTCACCGGCTCGACCGAGGCGGCCAAACGGCTGGAGGCGGAGAAGGGTTATGTCTTCGTCTCGGCCTTTGACGACGAAGGCATCGTGGCGGGCCAGGGGGTCTGCGCCATCGAATTCCTGGAGGATGCGCCGGATCTGGAGGCCCTGGTCATTCCGATCGGCGGGGGCGGGCTGATCGCCGGCTGCGCCATTGCGGCCAAGGCGATGAAGCCGGACATCAAGGTGTTCGGGGTCGAGGCGGCGCGCTATCCGTCCTTCACCGCCAAACGGGCGGGCCAGCCGCCGGTCTGCACCGGCCAGACCATAGCCGAGGGGATCGCCATCAAGGCGGTGGGCGACATCCCCTTCGCCCTGGCCAATCCGCTGGTGGACGAGGTCTTCGTCTGCGAGGAGGCGGACTTCGAACGGGCTGTGGCCCATTACGTCACCTATGAGAAGACGGTCTCGGAGGGGGCGGGCGCGGGCGGTCTGGCGGCCCTGCTGGCCTACCCCGAACGGTTCAGGGGGATGAAGGTCGGGCTGGAGCTGTGCGGCGGCAATATCGACGCGCGGATGCTGGCGGTGGTGCTGAACCGCGAGATGGTCCGTGAGCGGAGACTGATCGTCTATCGCATCCTGGGCGACGACCGGCCGGGCATGTTGTCGGCCATGGCGGCGGTGATCGGCGGCCTGGGCGGCAATATCATCGACGTGGTCCACAACCGGCTGGCCCTGGACGTGCCGGCCAAGGGCGCCGAGTTCGACATCATGGTCGAAACGCGCGATAGCGCCCACGCCGACGAGATCGGCGAAGCCTTGAAGGAACGCGGCTATGAACTTCGGATGGGGTAGGGCGGCGGTTGTCGCCGTTCTGATGCTGGCGGGCTGCGGCCGGTCGGAGCCGGTCGATCCGAACGCGGGCAAGGCGGAAGCCGCCGCCTTCATGGAGAAGAACGCCAAGGAGGAAGGGGTCCAGACCCTGCCCAGCGGGCTGCAGTACCGGGTGGTTCAGTCGGGACCGGCGGGCGGCGTCAGCCCGGATCGGAACGACCTGGTCAAGGTCGACTACGAGGGCAAGCTGGTCGACAACACCGTTTTCGACAGCTCGTTCGCGCGCGGGGCGCCGGCGATCTTCACGCCGGAGTCCGTGGTGCCCGGCTGGACCGAGGCCCTGCAGAAGATGCGCGTCGGCGACGAGTGGATCCTGTTCGTGCCGCCGGCCCTGGGTTACGGCGAGACGGGTGCGGGCGGGGATATTCCGGCCAACGCCGTGCTGATCTTCCGGCTGAAGCTGCTGGACGTGGCGCCCGTGCCGGGCGGCGGATCGGGCGTCGGGACCGGGATGGGGTGAGTGAAGGGCGTCTCCTTCCTGCTTTTGGGGGGCGTCCAGACATGACGAAAAAAGGAAAAGCGACGCAGGTTGTCTGCGACCACGGAGACGAGGTCGGCACTGTAAAATTGCGTGCCAAGGGCGCCAAAGGCGCCATTTGCGCCAGGCGCAGGCTGAAACGCTGAGGACGATGTCAAAGACCGGGCCGGATTATATACCGGCCTGGACCTGGGCGAGATAAAAGCGCGAGCCGAATTCGAAGCCTCTGAAAAGGCGTCTCTTTCGTTTAGAAATTAGGCGCGCAAGCCCTGCCATTCGCGCAGAACCTGGACGTCGGTTTCAGCCGTCGCCTGGGCCAGGGCGGTGAATTCGGCGGGGGCCATCAGACGCGACAGGGCCCAGACGGCGGCGCCGCGCACCAGGGGGGCGGGGTCGCTGAGCAGGGCCTGGGTCGGGGCGATCAGGGCCGGGTCGTCGGAATTGCCGACCGCATAGAGGACGTTTCTCAGGAACCGGTCGCGGCCGATCCGCTTGACCGGGCTCTTGGTGAACAGGGCGCGGAAGGCGGCGTCGTCCAGCGCCAGGAGATCGGCCAGCCGCGGGCTGTTGAAGGCGGGACGGGGCTGAAGCCGGATCTCGCGGGCTTCCTGGGCGAACTTGTTCCACGGACAGACGGCTAAACAGTCGTCGCAGCCATAGATGCGCGACCCGGTCAGGGTGCGGAACTCGACCGGCCACGGCCCGGCGAATTCGATGGTCAGGTAGGAGAGGCAGCGCCTGGCGTCGAGCTGGAACGGGGCGGGGAAGGCGTTCGTCGGGCAGGCGTCGAGACAGGCGGTGCAGCGGCCGCAATGTTCTGTCTCGGCCGCGTCCGGTTCGATCTCAGCGGCGGTCAGGATCGTGCCCAGGAACAGCCAGTTGCCGTGGGTGCGGCTGAGCAGATTGGTGTGTTTGCCCTGCCAGCCAAGGCCGGCGCGCTGGGCCAACGGCTTTTCCATTAATGGGGCGGTGTCGACAAAGACCTTGATGTCGGCGCCGTTGCGGGCCGCGATCTGACCGGCCAGCTGTTTCAGCCGGCCCTTGATGACCTCGTGATAGTCGTCTCCGCGGGCATAGACCGAAATATAGGCGGCGGAACGGTCGGCCAGCTGGTCCAGCGGGTTGTCGTCGGGGCCGTAGTTCATGCCCAGGACGATGGCGGTCTTCGCCTCGTCCCACATGGCGGTGGGGTGCCGGCGGCGGTCCAGGGTCGTTTCCATCCATTCCATGTCGCCATGCCGGCCCTCGTCCACGAAACGCCGCAGCCGCTCGCCCGCCGGCCAGGCGTCGGCCGCCGAGGCGAAGCGGCAGACGTCGAAGCCGAGCTCGGCCGCGCGCTGGCGGATGAAGGTTTTCAGGCGGTCGGACACGGGGGCGGGATAGCACAGTGTGGCAAGGAAGACCTTCCCCCGCTTGCGGGGGAAGTGTCAGCTCGTCGAGCGAAGCGAGACGGCTGACGATGGGGGAAGTCTTTCTTTTGGCGAAACTCCCCTCTCCGTCGCTGGTCCGCTACGCGGACGCCGCGACACCTCTCCCGCAAGCGGGAGAGGGTTTGGTCAGAAATCCAGGTCGGCGTACCAGGCCGACGGGGGCACGCCGACGAAGCGGTCCGCCAGCAGGGGGCGGAAGCAGGGGCGGGATTTGAGCTTGGAGTACCAGGTCTTCAGCGACGGCCAGTTGGCCCACTGGACCTCGCCGAAATAGTCGAGAACCGACAGGTGGGCGGCGGCGATCAGGTCGGCTTGGCTGAGCCGGCGGCCGGCCAGCCAGTCGCGGGCGGCGACCAGGTCTTCCAGCATGGCGAGGTGGGATTTCAGGGCGTCGCGGCCGTGGCGCAGGGCGCGGGCCTCGGGCGGGCCGAGCTTGAGCAGGGGTTTCTCCATCCGCTCGTGCAGCAGGACGGCGTCGACCTCGTCGGTGAAGCGGCGTTCGAACCAGCCGGTCAGGCGGCGGGCCTCGGCTCGTTCGGCAGGGTCGGCGGGCAGAAGCAGGGGGGCTTTCTGCTGATCTTCGATCCAGCCCAGGACGGCGGGCAGTTCGCACAGGGTCAGGGGTCGGCCGCGGTCGGTGGTCTGGACCACCGGCGGCAGGCCCGAGGGGTTGAGGTCGTGGACCGGGCAGTCGTCCTCCCACGGACGAACCGGGGTGTCGGTCCAGTCGATCCGCGCTTCGCCCAGGGCCAGGCGCGCGGCGCGCGAGGCGGGCTGGAAGGCGAAATGGAACAGGACGGCGGACTCGGACATCACCGCTTCATGCGCCGACATCCGTTAATGCCCGTTTACCGGATCAGGACCAGGGGCCCTTGGGGCGGGGCTGGAGCGCCGTTTCGGAGGCGGGAGCGGCCTCCGACGGGGGCGAGGCCGCAGCCGTCCCGGCCGGCTGCGGACGGGCGCGGCCGCGCGGGTCGGCGTGGATCAGGATGTCGGCGGTCGGATAATGGCTGAGGATGCGGTTTTCGGCCTCGACGACGATGGCGTGGGCGGCCTCTAGCGTCAGTTCGGGATCCAGGTCGACGTGCATCTGGACCATCATCACCTGGCCGGCCATGCGGGTGCGGAGCTGGTGGACGCCGGAGATGCGGGGATCGGCCAGGACGGCGTGGGTGACGGCGCTGCGATCCGCCTCGGGGACGGCGCGGTCCAGCAGGTGGTCGGCGGCGGCCCTGAGCATGCCGACGGCGCCCCAGAACAGCCAGACGGCGACGACCAGGCCGGCGGCGGCGTCCAGGCCCGGCGCACCCAGGAAGGCGCCGGAGACGACCCCGATCAGCACCACCGTATTGGCGGCGAGGTCCGCGGCGTAATGGGCGCGGTCGCCTGCGACGGCCAGGGAGCCGGTCGCCTTCAGGGCCCGGGTCTGCATCCAGACCAGCCAGGCGGTGACGGCGATGGAGATCACCACCACCCCGGTCGCCCAGCCCCCGGCCGTGACCGGACGCGGGTCGAAGATGCGCTGGATCCCCTCCCAGCCGATGAATACGGCCGAGGCGAAGACCAGGCCGGCCTGGACCAGGGCGGCCAGGGCCTCGCCCTTGCCGTGACCGTAGCGATGATCCTCGTCCGGCGGCGCGGCGGCCCAGCGCACGGCGTAGAAGGTGGCCAGGGAGGCGACCAGGTCCAGGGTGGAGTCGGCGAGGGTGGCCAGGATGGAGACCGAACCCGAGGCGCCCAGGGCGAAGGCCTTCAGCGTGATCAGCAGCAGGGCGACCCCGACGGACAGCCGTGTGATGCGCCGGGTCGCCAGATGGGCGTCCTCGATCGGCGGGGGCGACGGAGAGGCTGCAGGCTTGGTCATCGGCCCCTCTTGTCGCGCAATCATGGCGGAAAGCCAACCGGGGCCATGTCGAGCCGGCGAATCGCCCGCCCCAACTGGATCAAACGCAGCGTTAGCGTTAAGGACATGAAACGGCGCTATGTCGGTTTCCGTTCTCTACTTGTGGCATCGGTCGTGGAGACGACATGAGCGCTGACGAACGTTGGATCGCCCGAAGCGAGGCCCTGACCCGACTGGGGGTCAAGGCCCAGACCCTGTACGCCTATGTCAGCCGGGGCCGGATCGCGGCCCGACCCGATCCGACCGATCCCCGCCGCAGCCTGTACGCCGTGTCCGACGTGGCGCGGATGTGCGGCGAGGGCGAGGAGGTCGAGGCCTCCGAGGTGCGCAAGCCGGTCGTGGGGGCGGCGGCGCGGGGCGAGGCCGACATCCAGGCCTCGGTCTCCCTGTTCGTCGACGGACGTCTGTTCTATCGCGGCCTGGACGCTGTGCAGATGGCCGAGACGGCCACGGCCGAGGCGGCGGCCCGCACCCTGTGGGACGCGCGCGACCACGACCCCTTCCCCGAACTGAAGCCCCGGATCGATCCCATCGTCGGCGGGACGACCCAGAGGCGGGTGCTGGCGGTCCTGGGCCGACGCGCCATCGAGGATCGGTCGTCCCGGGCCCATGACCCGGCCAGTCTGAAACGGGAGGCGGCTTCGCTGCTGAGCGAGGTGGTGGACAGCGTGTCCGGGCCGGGGCCGCGGCTCTATCTGCACCAGAGGCTGGCGCGCGGCTTCCGCGTGGCCGAGCGCGACAGTCATCTGATCCGCCGGGCCCTGGTTCTGGGCGCCGAGCGAGGGCTGGACGAGGCGGTGCTGGCGACGCGAGCGGCGGCCAGCGGGGGCGCGCCCCTGGCCGGGGCCGCCCTGGCGGGAATCACCACCCTGTCGGGCCGGGCCCTGGCCGAGATGGACGAGACGACCGCCTATGCGGGCGAGGCGCGGCGCGATCCCGTAGGGGCGGCGCAGCGCTGGATCGGGCTGAAGGGCGGGGCGCCCGGTTTCGGCGCGGCCGGAGAGTTCGGCCGGGTCGATCCCCGGGTTCCGGCCCTGCTGGAGCCGGCGGGCCTGGCTCCCGATCTGGAGGCCGTGTGGCGCGAGGGCGAGGCGGCGGGCGGTCAGGCGGCGGGCTTCCCCCTGGCCCTGGCCCTGATCGCGCGACGGCTGGACCTTGGGCCGACCGGGGCGGGCGACCTGCTGGTGCTGGGGCGGCTGATCGGGCTTCTGGCCCATGCGGTGGATCAGGTCATCGACGGCTCGCCTATCCGGGCCCGATTGCGCTATGTGGGTCCTGAGCCGGGCTCCCACTGAACACCCCGGCTTTCGGGGGATCTCATGTCTGACTGGCTTGCGGCGATCATTCTCGGTCTGGTCGAAGGACTGACCGAGTTCATTCCAGTGTCCTCGACCGGGCACATGCTTCTGCTCGGCCATTTCATGGGGTTCGAGAGCTCGGGCAAGACGTTCGAGATCGTCATCCAGCTGGGGGCCCTGCTGGCCATTATCAGCGTCTATTTCAAACGGCTGTGGACCCTGGCCACGCGCTGGCCCTTCGATCCGGAGGCGCGGCGGTTCCTGATCGGCCTGTTGCTGGCCTTTGCGCCCGCCGTGGTGATCGGCTTCCTGGCCTATGACTTCATCAAGACCGTGCTGTTCGAGACGCCGCAGGTGGTCTGCATCGCCCTGATCGTCGGCGGGGTGATCCTGCTGGCGCTGGACCGGATGGACAAGCGGCCCCGCTGGCTGGACGCCAGCCAGTATCCGATGCGGATCTATTTCCTGATCGGCCTGTTCCAGTGTCTGGCCATGATCCCCGGCGTGTCGCGTTCGGGCGCCACCATCGCCGGCGGGCTGCTGCTGAAGACCGACAAGCGGTCGGCGGCCGAGTTCAGCTTCTTTCTGGCCCTGCCCACCATGGGGGCGGCGGTGGCCTATGACCTGCTGAAGAACCACAAGACGCTCGATTTCAGCGACGTCGGCCTGATCGCGGTTGGCTTCGTGGTGGCCTTCCTGACGGCTCTGGTGGTGGTGCGTTTTCTGCTGGATTTCGTGTCCAAGCACGGGTTTGCGCCCTTTGCCTGGTGGCGGATCGTGGTCGGGGTCGTGGGGCTGGCGCTGCTGCAGGCGGGGTTCTGAGGCTCCGGCTGGCGATTTTTGCGTCCAGCCTCTAAGGGGCGGGGCATGAGCACGCTTCTTTACGGCCGACCGCCGGTCGTCTTCGATCCGCCCAGCACCGGAGCGGGCGGCGCGATCCAGACCTCGCCCCTGATCCCCGGCTCGACCGCGCTGGAGACCGTACCCGAGGGGTCCGTCGACGAGATCATGGTCTATGCGCCGCCGGGGGTGCTGGAGCGCCGCTACACCCTGGCCCTGGCGCTGAGAGCGCTGAAGGTCGGGGGGCGGCTGGACGTCATGGCCCTGAAGGACAAGGGCGGGTCGCGTCTGAAGAAGGAACTGATCGGCTTCGGCGTCGAGGTGGGCGAGACGGCCAAGGCGCACCACCGGCGTTGCATCGTGGTCAGACCCGAGACGATGGCCGGGATCGACGAGGCCATAGCCGAGGGGGCGGCGCGGATCGTGCCGGGGCTGGAGGCCTGGTCTCAGCCGGGGATCTTCGCCTGGGACCGGATCGACGCAGGCTCGGCCCTGTTGGCGCAACACCTGCCGGCGCTGAAGGGGGCGGGCGCCGATCTCGGCTGCGGCTACGGGGCTCTGGCGACGGTGGTCCTGCGTTCGCCGGGGGTGACGGGTCTGCGGCTGATCGACCTGGATCGCCGCGCAATCGAGGCGGCGCGGAAGAATGTCGAAGACTCGCGGGCGAGCTTTGAATGGGCCGACGTGCGAACGCTGGCTGCGGCGGGCGAACTGAACTTCGTCGTCAGCAATCCGCCCTTCCACGACGGCGGGGCCGAGGATCGACGGCTGGGCCAGGCCTTTATCCGCAAGGCGGCGGAGTTGCTGAAAAAGGGCGGGGTCGCCTGGATCGTGGCCAATCGGCATCTGCCCTATGAGGCCGAACTCAATGCGGCCTTCGGCCGGGTGCGTCCGGTCGCCGACGAGGGCGGGTACAAGCTGTTCGAGGCGGTGAAGTGAGCCCGCGCTCCCGCAGCCCGAAGGGCGTCAGCGCATGAAAAAGACCCCCACATCGCGCGTCGATCGACTGCTCGGCTCCATGGGCTACGGGTCGCGGGCCGAGATGGCGCGGATGGCGAAGGCGGGCGGGATCGTGCTGGACGGCGCGGACCTGACGGACGTGTCGAAGCGGATCGCCGTGACGCCGGACCTGCCCAGCCGGATGGAGGTCGACGGCGCGCCGCTGGATCCGGTGCAGGGTCTGGTGATCCTGCTGAACAAGCCGCTGGGCATGACCTGTTCCCACAAGGAAGAGGGGGCGCTGGTCTATGACATCCTGCCGGACCGGTGGCGGCGCCGGGATCCGGCCATCTCGACCATCGGACGGCTGGACAAGCAAACCAGCGGCCTGTTGCTGCTGACCGACGACGGCGACCTGCTGCACCGGGTGATCAGCCCCAAACGCCATGTGGCCAAGGTCTATCGCGCCGGGCTGGCGCGGCCGCTGACGGGGACGG
>MGLN01000039.1:22022-25498 GCA_001796045.1 Caulobacterales bacterium RIFOXYB1_FULL_67_16
TGCTGGAGGTCGTGTCCCCGACCGAGGCCCTGCTGACGGTGACGGAGGGCCGCTATCACCAGGTGCGACGCATGTTCGCCGCCGCCGGCAACCATGTGGAGACCCTGCACCGGGAGAGGCTGGGGGGCCTGACGCTGCCGGCCGATCTGGCGCCGGGGCAGTGGAGGCTGCTAACGCCAGAGGAGATCGCCTCGATCTTCGACTGATTGGACATTGGACGGTCAGATGGCTATCTTGATGGCCATGTCCAGCTATTCCGTCGCCGAAGCCAAGAACAACCTGCCCAAGCTGCTGGACCGCATGCTGGCGGGCGAGGCTGTGACCATCACACGGCGCGGCGTGCCTGTGGCGCGACTGGAGCCGGCGCAGGAGGTCGAGCCGACGTCAGGGCCGATGGACATGGACTGGCTGAAACGTGTGCGGATCAAGTCTGAAGCCGAGATGGACTCCGTAACTCTCTTGCGCCGGATGCGGGACGAAGAGATTTGACCGTCTATCTGGACACCAGCGTCCTGATGTCCCTGTTTCAGACCGACAAGCACACTGAGCGGGCGTCGGTCTGGATCGCGGGTGTCGATGCCTTCGTCATGAGCAGTTGGGCCCTCACAGAGTTTTCTTCCGCCTTGGCGGTGAAGACTCGTATGCGCAATCTGCGCGACAGGGATCGGCGCGAGTTCGAACTGCAACTGGACCAATGGTTGAGAGGCAGGGTCGTCCTTTCTGTGGTTGACGGTGACATGGTGGAAGCGCGGCGTCTGGTAAAAAGCGACGTGAGATTGCGCGCTCCCGATGCGCTTCATCTCGCGCTGGCGGCGAGGCATGGCTGCAGTCTGGCGACTCTTGACGAGGACATGGCCACGGTCGCCACCGACATAGGGCTGACGGTGATCGTCCCATGACGATCAAGATCAAGATCTGCGGCCTAACGACGCCCGACACCCTGGACGCCGCCCTGGACGGCGGGGCGGACTTCGTGGGGGCGGTGGTGTTCCCCAAAAGTCCCCGTCACATCGCGCCCGAGGCCGCCGCCGACCTGTTCGAGCGGGCGCGGGGGCGGGCGAAGATCGTGGCGGTGACGGTCGATCCGGACGACGCCTTGCTGGAAGAGATCGCGCGGACGCTGAGGCCGGACTTCATCCAGCTGCACGGGGCGGAGACCCCGGCGCGAGCGGAAACCGTGCGGGGCCTGACCGGGGCGGGGGTGATCAAGGCCCTGCCGATCCGGCATGGCGACGACTTCGCCGCCGCCGACGAATGGGATTATCACGCCGATCATCTGATGTTCGACGCCAAGCCGCCGGAGGGGGCGGTCCTGCCGGGCGGGGTGGGACATAGTTTCGACTGGACCCTGCTGGCCGACCGGGCGTTTCGCCATCCGTGGTTCCTGGCGGGGGGGCTCGATCCCGACAATGTGGCCGAGGCGCTGCGGATCGCCGGAGCGCCGATGGTGGATGTGTCCTCTGGCGTAGAAAGCGCGCCGGGTGTTAAGGACGCCGACCGGATCGCGGCCTTCATCCAAAACGCGCGCCGGTCGTAATTACGACGCCTCTCCGCGTGAAAGTCGAAACCGTGAACGCTCAAACCCCCATCCAAGCCCCTGATCCCGCCCAGTCGCTGTCCAACGCCTACGCCTGGCCGGACGCGCAGGGACGGTTCGGGCCCTATGGCGGGCAGTTTGTGGCCGAGACCCTGATGCCGCTGATCCACGAGCTGGACGCGGCCTATAAGGCGGCGAAGGCGGACCCGAGCTTCCAGGCCGAACTGGACGGCTATCTGACCCATTATGTCGGGCGCGAGAGCCCGCTGTATTTCGCCGAACGCCTGACCGAACATTTCGGCGGCGCGAAGATCTGGCTGAAGCGCGAGGACCTGAACCATACGGGCGCGCACAAGATCAACAACTGTATGGGCCAGATCCTGCTGGCGCGCCGCATGGGCAAGACGCGGATCATCGCCGAGACCGGCGCCGGCCAGCACGGGGTCGCCTCGGCCACCGTGTCGGCGCGGTTCGGTCTGCCCTGCACCGTCTATATGGGGGCGGTGGACGTGGAGCGGCAGCAGCCGAACGTCTTCCGCATGCGTCTGCTGGGGACCGAGGTCTTCCCCGTCACCGCCGGCGCCGCGACCCTGAAGGACGCGATGAACGAGGCGATGCGCGACTGGGTGACCAATGTCTCGGACACCTATTACATCATCGGCACGGCGGCGGGTCCGCACCCCTATCCGGCCATGGTGCGCGACTTCCAGTCGGTGATCGGCAAGGAGATCAAGGCCCAGTCGATGGCCCGGATGGGCAAGCTGCCCGAGGCCGTCGTGGCCTGTATCGGCGGCGGATCCAACGCCATCGGCGCCTTCCATCCCTTCATCGACGACGCGGCCGTGCGGCTGATCGGGGTCGAGGCGGCAGGCCACGGGCTGGACACGCCGGACCATGCGGCCTCGCTGAAGGGCGGTCGCTCGGGCGTGCTGCACGGCAACCGCACCTATCTGCTGCAGGACGAGGACGGAAACATCGTCGAGGGGCACTCGATTTCGGCCGGGCTCGACTATCCGGGCATCGGGCCGGAACACGCCTGGCTGCACGACATCGGCCGGGCCGAATATCGGTCGGCGACCGACAATGAGGCGCTGGAGGCCTTCCGGCTGTGTTCGAAGCTGGAAGGCATCATCCCGGCTCTGGAGCCGGCCCATGCGTTGGCGCGAACGGGCGAGGTGGCGCGCGAAGTCGGCAAGGGCGGGGACGTCGTCCTGTTGATGTCGGGCCGGGGCGACAAGGACATCTTCCAGGTCGCCCGTCATCTGGGAGTGGAACTGTGATCCGCAGCCTGTCGGCGATCGCCGCCGCCCTCCTGAGCCTTTCGACCGCCGTTCAGGCCCAGACGCCGGTTGAGGTTAAACCGGCCGATGTCGGCCTGTTGCCCGGCGCGCAGCTGTCGCCCGATTGCGGCGGGCTGAACAATCTGGCCGGCCGCGCCTGGTGCGTCACCGCGCCCCTGGGCCAGGTCGGCGCCCTGGCCGACGCCTATATCGCCGATCTGGCGACCAAGGGTTGGCTGGCGGCGGGCGGCGACGAAAACCGCGTCGTCCTGATCAAGCGTCGCGATGGCGGCGGTTGCGAGGGGATGCAGCTGATCGCCTTCTACGACACCACAAAGACCGCCGTCGCCGAACTGCCCGGCTATCTGGGCTTCGCCGTCGTGCCCGGCGACGTCTGCGCCCAGGCCGCCGCGGCGGAGAAGCCCGCTTCGGACACCCCGCCGCAATGACCACCGCTCGAATCGACTCCTGTTTCGCCGCGCTGAAGGCCGAGGGCCGCGCGGCCTTCATCCCCTATGTTATGGGGGGGGACCCGTCGCGCGAGGCGGCGCTGGAGATCCTGAAGGGGCTGCCCGCCGCCGGGGCCGACATCATCGAACTGGGCTTTCCGTTCAGCGATCCGATGGCCGAGGGGCCGCCGATCCAGCGGGCGGCGATCC
>MGLN01000039.1:25577-25708 GCA_001796045.1 Caulobacterales bacterium RIFOXYB1_FULL_67_16
GATCATCCTGATGGGCTATCTGAACCCGATCGAGAGCCTGGGATACGACGCCTTCGCCGCCTATGCGGCCGAGTGCGGCATCGACGGGCTGATCGTGGTGGACTGCCCGCCGGAAGAGGCCGGGCCGCTGA
>MGLN01000039.1:25808-31356 GCA_001796045.1 Caulobacterales bacterium RIFOXYB1_FULL_67_16
CGTCTATTATGTCGCCGTCGCGGGCGTGACCGGCGTCAAGGAGGCGAACGCCGACGTCGTGGCGCCGGCGGTGGAGCGGGTGCGCAAGGCCTCCGGCCTGCCGGTCGCGGTCGGCTTCGGGGTCAAGACGCCGGAGCGGGCGGCCGAGATCGCCCGCGTCGCCGATGCGGTGGTGGTCGGTTCGGCCCTGGTGGACGAGGTGGCCGCCGCTCTGGAGGCCAATGAGCCGGCCGCGCCGCGGGTGCTGGCCCGGGTCCAGGCGCTGGGCGACGCGGTTCGATCGGTGACTAGTGCTTCCGTGACGGAAACCGTCTAAGAGCCCGCCCATGGTCGAGAAGAACAAACCCCAGGAAAAGCGTGGCGGCTGGCTCAGCCGTTTCGCGCCCGGCGTCCGCAAGATCGTTTCGCGCCGCGACACCCCCGACAATCTGTGGGTCAAGGACCCCGACACCGGCGAGATGCTGTACCGCTCGGACCTGGAGGCCGCCCTGTGGGTGACGCCGTCGGGCCGCCATATGCGGATCGACGCGCCGACGCGGCTGAAGGCCACCTTCGACGGCGGCCAGTACGAGCCCATCGAGACGCCGGACGTGCCGGAAGATCCGCTGAAGTTCTCGGACGGCAAGCCGTACAAGGACCGCCTGAACGCCGCGCGCAAGGCGGCGGGCCGCAAGGACACCATGGCCATCGGTTGGGGTTCGGTCGGCGGTCAGGACGCGGTCGTGATCGTTCAGGACTTCACCTTCATGGGCGGGTCGCTGGGCATGGCGGCGGGCGAGGCCTTCATCAAGGCCGCGCGCGAGGCCGTGGCCCGCAAGGTTCCGCTGGTCTGTTTCACCGCCGCCGGCGGGGCGCGGATGCAGGAAGGCGCCCTGTCGCTGATGCAGATGGCGCGCACCACCCTGGCCATCGAGGAGCTGAAGTCGGCGAAACTGCCCTATGTGGTGGTGCTGACCGACCCGACCACGGGCGGCGTGACCGCCTCCTACGCCATGCTGGGCGACGTGCATTTGGCTGAGCCGGGCGCCCTGATCGGCTTCGCCGGTCCGCGCGTGATCGAGGCCACCATCCGCGAGAAACTGCCCCCGGGCTTCCAGCGCGCGGAATATCTGCAGGAGAAGGGCATGGTCGACCGGGTGGTCGTCCGCGCCGATCTGCCGCGCGTCCTGGGCCGGATCCTGTCCATGCTGATGGGCGGAAACCGCCTGGCGGCCTGACGGCCTTGGACCCGATCTCGGAACGTCTCCGGGCGCGGCATCCGCAACGGATCGATCTGTCGCTGGATCGGATGCGCGCCCTGTGCGCGGCCCTGGGCGATCCGCAGCACCGGTTGCCGCCGGTGGTCCATGTGGCGGGGACGAACGGCAAGGGATCGACCGTGGCCCTGATCCGGGCCATCGCCGAGGCGGCGGGGCTGAAGGTCCATGCCTATACCTCGCCCCATCTGGTGCGGTTCAACGAGCGGATTCGGCTGGCGGGCAAGCTGGTCGAGGACGATCAGCTCAACGCCATCCTGGATCGTATCGAGGCCGCCACTTTCGATTCGGGGGGCGAGGCCACGGTGTTCGAGAGCACCACGGCCGCCGCCTTCCTGGCCATGGCCGAGACCCCAGCCGATCTGGCGGTGATCGAGGTCGGACTGGGCGGGGTGCTGGACGCCACCAATGTGATCGAGCGTCCGCTGCTGAGCGTGATCACCCCGGTCGACTATGATCATGCCGAATTTCTTGGCACGGACTTGGCCGGGATCGCTTCGGAAAAGGCCGGGGTGCTGAAGGCGGGGGCGCCGGGCGTGATCGGACGCCAGCGCGAAGAGGCGTTCAAGGCCATTGAACGACGCGCGGTCGACGTCCATGCGCCGCTGACGGTGCTGGGGGTGGATTTCGACGCCTGGGCCGAGCGCGGGGGCATGGCCTTTCAGACGGCCGAGCTGTTCATGGACCTGCCGGCGCCCGCCCTGGCGGGGGCGCATCAGATCGACAATGCGGCCTTAGCGGTCGCGGCGGCCCTTGAGCTGGATCTGCCGGAAAGCGCGATCATCGAGGGGCTGAGGGCCGTGCGCTGGCCGGCGCGGCTGCAGCGGATATCGGCCGGACCCTATGGGGAGGCGGCCAAGGCGGCGGAGGCGGAGCTGTGGCTGGACGGGGGGCACAATCCCCATGCCGGACGGGCGCTGGCGGCCTTTCTGGCCGAACGGCAGGCGCGGGCGCCGCGCCCCCTGGCCCTGATCTGCGGCATGCTGGGCAACAAGGACGCCGGCGGTTTCTTCGCGGCCCTGAAGGACAGCCAGGCCACGGTCTTCACGGTCGGTTTCGACGGGGCGGCGGCCGAGCCTGCGGCCCTGGCGGCGGTGGCGCGCGGCCATGGTCTGGCGGCGACCCCTGCGGGCTCGGTCGGCGAAGCCCTGGACCTGGCCCTGAGGTTCGGCGCGGGCCGGGTGGCGATCTGCGGGTCCCTGTATCTGGCGGGCGAGGTGCTGGGCGCCAGCCCGGAGACCTGGCCCGTCTAGCGGGTCATCCAGGGCTTGGACTTGCCCGCCGCGACGCGGGCGGCCTGTTCGCGCTGGAAACGTCCGCCGCGCGGCGGCTTGGGCCGAGCCTCCAACTTGGCGTTCTTCAGGCGCAGGGCGCGCTGGACCGGGGTTTCATCCGCAGGGGGCGAGGCGTCCGGGGCGGTTTGATCATCTTGGGTCATGATCCGGCTCTAGCATGTTCCCTCATCAGCGTCGCGAGAGCCGGAGCTGCGGCGAAACGACGGAGTTGTCCTGTCGATGTGTTAGCGCTACCAAAATGAGAACGACGAGGAGGAATGCGGTGGCGCGGATGAAGACAATAGCTCAGGCTGGTTTGGCCCTCGCAGCGGCGCTGGCGGCGACGGCGCCGGTGGCGGCGCGCGACAGTGCGGGCGAAGCGGTCGTCAGACCGATCGTGGTGGACGCCCGGGGGGCGACGACGCCGAGAGATCGCATGGCCGATTTCTCGGTCGGCGCCGACTATCCCGGCACGACGGGCCGCGAGGACGCCCTGGCCCAGCTGCAGACGGTGCAGGACGAGCTGGGCTTCCGCTACATCCGCTTCCACGACATCTTCCACGACGACATGGGCGTCTATCGCGAGGTCGACGGGCGGCCGGTCTATGACTGGACCCGGATCGACCGACTGTACGACCGTTTCCTGGCCATGAGGATCAAGCCCTTCATCGAACTGGGCTTTACGCCGGATGCGATGAAGACCTCGGACCAGACCATCTTCTACTGGAAGGGCAACACCTCCCATCCGCAGCCCGAGAAGTGGAGCGGACTGATCGACGCCTTCGTGCGCCATCTGATCGACCGCTACGGCGCCGAAGAAGTGCGGACCTGGTACTTCGAGTTCTGGAACGAGCCGAACCTGGACGGCTTCTGGGAGCGGGCCGATCAGGCGGCCTATTTCGACTATTACGGCCGTACGGTCCGCGCCATCAAGGCGGTGGATCCGGCGCTGCGGGTGGGCGGGCCCTCGACGGCGGGCGCGGATTGGGTCCCCGAATTCCTGGCCTATGCCGACCAGCACCAGCTGCCGGTGGACTTCATCACCACCCACACCTACGGCGTCGAGGGCGGTTTCCTGGACGAGAAGGGCGAGGGCGACAACAAGCTGTCGCGCGCCCCGGACGCCATCGTCTCGGACGTGCGCAAGGTGAGGGGGCAGATCGAGGCCTCGTCGCGGCCGGGCCTGCCGCTGTTCTTCACAGAGTGGAGCACCAGCTATAATCCCCGCGACCCGATCCACGACGACTATTTCGGCGCATCCTATGTCCTGACCAAGCTGCACGAGAGCGAAGGCCTGGTTCAGGGCATGAGCTATTGGGCGTTCAGCGACCTGTTCGAGGAGCCGGGGCCGCAGACCAAGCCGTTCGACGGCGGCTTCGGCCTGATGAACCCGCAAGGGGTCCGCAAGCCGACCTATTTCGCCTACAAATATCTGAACAGTCTTGGCGATCAGGAACTGGCGACCGGCGACGACCAGAGCATCGCCGCGCTGAAGAGCGAGACGGTTCAGGTTCTGGCTTGGCGGTATGAGTTGCCGGACCAGCCGATCAGCAACCGCCCCTTCTTCCGCCAGGTGCGTGAGCCTTCAGCGGCGGCGCCGCTGGACATTCAGGTTCAGAACCTGACGCCCGGCGTTCACCGCGCGACGGTGCGGCGTGTCGGGTTCCGGTCCAATGACGCCTATACGGCCTATCTGGAGATGGGGGCGCCGGCGAGCCTGGACGCCGCCCAGCTGCAAAGGCTGAACGACCTGACGCGCGACACGCCCGAGGTCCGGTCGATCACCGTCGGGGCGGACGGCCGCGGGCGTCTGACCGTGCCGATGAAGACTTATGACGTGGTGTTGGTGGAGATCGACCCCGCCCGGCGGTAAAACGAAAGCGCCCGCCGGTCGGACCGGCGGGCGTTTGAACTTCAGAGATCTATTGGCAGATCAGGCGGTCTTGACGCCCGCCTCGGCCAGCCACTCGACGATCTTGCCCTTGGGCATGGCGCCGACCTTCATCGAGGTCATCTGGCCGTCCTTGAACAGCATCAGGGTGGGAATGCCCTTCACGCCCAGTTTCGACGGGGTCATGGGGCTGTCGTCGATATTGACCTTGGCTACGGTGACCTGGCCGCCCAGTTCGTCGGCGATCTGTTCCAGCGCGGGGCCGATCTGTTTGCAGGGGCCGCACCATTCGGCCCAGAAGTCCACCAAAACCGGGGTGGAAGATTGCAGGACGTCGGCGTCGAAGCTTTCGTCCGTAACTTTCACAGTCGCCATCAATGGCTCCTTGAGGCGCCGGCGCTCGGCCCTTGCGGGCGTCGTCGCTTCAGCGCGAATGGGTTGGCCGGATCCGTCCGGGTTCGGCCGCAGATGTGGGAGCGAATCGCGGGCAATTCAACTCCTGCCGTCGCTCCCTCTCTCCGTTCGTCATCCTCGGGCTCGACCCGAGGATCGGATGATCCGCCGCTCGTGCGAAGACGGCGCCGCACAGCCCGACCGGCGCCCGGTCCTCGGGTCAAGCCCGAGGATGACGGGGGTTAGGGCGCGAGCGCCGCCTCCAACATCGTCTGCGGGATCGGCATCAGCTTGGGTCCGTCGGTCCAGACCAGGGCGGCCTCGACCGGGCGGTCGGGATAGAGGCGTTTCAGGACGGCGACGTAGACGGCAGCCTGGAGCACATAGGCGGGATCGACCCGGTCAAGGGCGTCGGGGGCGGGGCGGTTGGTCTTGTAGTCGATCACGAGCACCCGATCGGGCGTGACCACCAGTCGGTCGATCCGGCCGTTGATCGCCACGTTCGATAGGCCGGCCGGGGGGCCGGCCAGGGCGCCGGTCAGGGCCACCTCGGCGCGGGAGCCGGGGCCGAAGACGGGGGCGAAGCGGGCGTCGTCCAGCACGGAGAAGGCGGCGGCGATCATCTCGGCGCGCTGGGCCTCGTCCAGATCGGTCTCGCGCGCCAGAAGGCGGCGGGCGGCGTCGGCGCGATCAGCGGGCGCGATCTCGGGCAGGCGCTCCAGCAGCCGGTGGAT
>MGLN01000039.1:31405-31894 GCA_001796045.1 Caulobacterales bacterium RIFOXYB1_FULL_67_16
CGGGCGAGCGGCGAGGGGGCGGGGATGCGGACCTGGCCTTCCATCCGCGACGGCGAGGCGAAGCGGGCGGCGGCGTCGGGCGGGGGCGGCACTGCGGCCCAGGCGGGCAGGGCGTCGGCGGAGGCGGTCGCGGCGGCCTGGGTCGGGCGATGTTCGGGATCGACGCCGAAGCGGCGGACGCCGTTCTCCACCTCGCGCACCTGATCCCCCAGCCGGTCGAAGGTCTCCTCGATCACCGACCACCAGCTGCCGGGTTCGGCGCCCCGGCTGGAGGCGCGGCCCATGACGATGACCCGGTCGCGGGCGCGGGTCAGGGCGACATAGAGCAGACGCAGGGTCTCGTCGTCGGTGCGGGCCTGACGCGCGGCGCGAGCGTCGGCCGAGGCGGGGCAGTCGTCCTTGGCCGAGCCGGGCGCCATCAGCCAGGCCTCGCCTTCGCCCTCGGGCGTGACGGCGGGCATCAGGGACGGCCCCTGCGCCTTCGCCTTC
>MGLN01000040.1:0-3210 GCA_001796045.1 Caulobacterales bacterium RIFOXYB1_FULL_67_16
CGTGATCGCTTCATTCTGTCCGTCCTTTCGAGGGGCGGACTCTAGCTATTCCTGGAGGAGTTTCAGGGGGTCACGTCACCACGATGGACTGGAAATGGCGACGGGTGCGTGAGGGCGTGAAGCGGCTGGGACAGGACATCGACGATGTGAAGTTCCACACCTTGCGCCATACGACGATCACCGACATGCTCCGCAACAAGGAGTCGCTGACGCTGGTCAGCCGCTTCGCCGGGCATAGCAGCGTGAAGATCACCGCTGACCGCTACGGCCACATCATCGCCGATGACCTCAAGGGATTGGTGAAGGGTAAGCAAGAACGCGATGCCGCATAGTGCGTCAACGCAATACTGAGCAAAGTCACGGGTAATCGTGCCAGCTTGGCACGGTCTCCATGACCTAAAGCCCGGATTTGCTGGGTTGTGTGGCACCGTCTCCGCCACTTTCCTGAAATCTGAACAAAACCAACTGCTTGATGTGGTTGCGGGGCGGGTTGGGTGACGCTTGGGGCGCCATGGCCAGCCATGGTCATCGCTTGCGTGCCCTTGCGAATTTCCTCCTCGCGGAGCTGGAATCCGGACCTTGAGAGGACGGACGGAAGGAAACGAGCGAGATTCATGGAAGAGCAGATCATCGGGATTCAGCGGGAGAAGGAGGCGGGCGCCAAAGCGGGCGAGCTGGCGCGCAAGCACGGCGTTTCGGAGGGCGCGTCGGTGCTTCGAAACGAAGGCTCTCACAATTTTGTGGTAGCTCAACCGGGGAAATGACCACATCCTGCCCGCATGTATGTCCTGGCCCCAATCGTCATCGGCGTTGCCTTGACGGCATCGTTTCAGGAGAAGCCTGATCCGGGGCTCAACTCCGATGTCATTGCTCATCCTCAGTGGACGGTCCGCCCGACGCTGCGCTTCCCAACGATCGCGTCTGAGCAGGACGTGCAGGCTGGCGAGGTCGTCGTGAGATGCGAGATCGGCATAGGAGGTCATCCAGAACATTGCAAAGTGGTCTCGGAGACGCCGCCGGGCATGGGGTTCGGCAGCGCGGCCGTGGAAGGCATCCAAGGGGGCGTGCTCGCACCTGAATGGGTCAAGGACTGGCCCGCCGACCGCCCCTTCTTCGTCCCGGTCAGGTTCTTTCTCGCCGGCTAGCGCGGCAGCGGCGGCGGACGGTGCGGGCTGAACCTCTTAGTCCAGCAGCGAATGGTCTCCTGGGTGAGGTCGATCCTGCGCCGGGCGAGGCCGTCCTTTGCGTTGCGAAGCTCAGGCTGAAGCGGAAATAAAGCCGGGCCGCATGGCGGATCACCTCCGCCGGGAAGCGGTGGCGCTTGAACGACAGCGGCCTCATGAAATCGTCTCCGGTCAACCCTTTTGACCATTTTGAGTGGAGACAAGTTCGCGTTAGCCTGACCGCATCGCCATTTTCCTCTCACGCCCGTTTCGTTCTCTTTCCGCGCAGGAACAGCGCCGCCGTGGCGGCGGCGACGAAGATCATGCCGGCAATACTGGTGGCGTAGGCGGAGGTGATGAAGAAGGGGAGCCAAGGTAGGTCGACGGCGGCGAAGTTGCGCGCCAGCAGCAGGGCTACGCTGCCCATATAGCCTGAGGCGTCCGCCACATAGATCAGGAAGCCGGCGGTCGCCACCGTGCCCGTATAGGCGATCATCCGGTCGAACAGCATGGCGTTGAACGGGGTGTAGGCCAGATAGAGGCCGGCGCCGCTGGCGATCATCCAGGCGATGGGGGACAGGAGCTGCTGCTGGAAGGCCAGGGTGGACAGGCCCATGATCGCAAAGCCCGCCAGAATCACCCCGTGCATCAACAGCAGGGCCCGGCCGTTGTTCTTGACCAGAATCAGAAGGCCCATGGTCACCAGCGACAGGGCCGCCACCGGGCCTTCGCTGGCCGTGAACACCTCGGCCGCGTCGCCATAGCCCAGGGCGCGCCAGATCTCGGCGGCGAAATTGTCGCGAAGATCGCGGAAGGCGCTCAGCAGGACATAGGCGGCCACCAGCATCAGCAGGACCGGCCAGTGGGCGGCGAGGAAGGCGGCCCGTTCCTTGGCCATCATCGGCCGGCGGGCGACCCGCTCGGCCTCGTCGGCGGGGCTGGGCGGGGGCAGGGCGGCCAAGGCCAGGACCGAGACGGCCAGCAGGGGCATGAAGACAGCGCCGGTCGCGGCCGGCATCCAGAAGGGGCTGACGCCGCCGACGTCCATCAGGGTCTTGCCGATCGATTTCACCACGCCGGACGAGAGGATGAAGCTGGCGCAGAGGATGGCGCCCAGGACCTCGCTGGTGCGGCGGCCCTCCATGAAGCCGAACACCAGACCCCAGATCAGGCCCAGCGGCAGGCCGTTCAGGAACAGGGCGGCGACGTTCCAGGGGGCGGGAACAACGGCGAACAGCACCAGGGCCAGCCAGGACGCGCCGATCAGCAGGACGAGGGCGAGGGCGCGGCGTTCCGGCCGCATCTCGGCGATCACCTTGACCCCCGCCAGCTTGGACAGGGCGTAGCCCGCGACCTGAGCGATGACCAGGGCCACCTTGTAGTCGAGAGCGAAGTCCCAGCCGGGAACGAGGTCGAAGGTCGCCGCCGTAAAGGGCTTGCGGAAGGCGTACATGGAGAAATAGGCGCAGAAGCCCGCCAGACCCGCGAACAGGACGAAGGCGACGGGATGCGCCCGCCCCAGCCAGAGCCGTAGCCGATCCATCACTTGTCTTGCCCCTGTTGCATTCGCGTGGTCTAGACCAGACGTACGACGGCTGGATGACGGAGCGGCGGGCATGAAGGCGGGTTACGACGTCGCCGTGGTGGGGGCGGGGATCGTGGGCCTGGCCGCCGCCCTGGCCGCCGCGCGACGCGGGCTGTCGGTCGTGGTGATCGACCGCGACGCCCAGGCGAATGGCGCATCAATCCGCAATTTCGGTTTCGTCACCGTCACCGGACAGCCGCGCGGCGCGATCTGGAAACGGGCCGTGCGCAGTCGCGACGTCTGGGACGAGGTTGTGGGCGAGGCCGGGATCGCGGTGGTGCAGCGCGGGCTATGGATGTCGGTGCGCCGACCGGAATCCCTGGCTGTGCTGGAGGCTTTTCTCGAGACGGAAATGGGCGAGGGGTGTCGGCTGCTGACGCCGGAACAGGCGCGCGAGCGGGCGCTGGAGGTGGTCGGCGATCAGACCCTGGGCGTGCTGTGGAGCCCGCACGAGCGGCGGGT
>MGLN01000040.1:3220-17656 GCA_001796045.1 Caulobacterales bacterium RIFOXYB1_FULL_67_16
GCTGGCCGCACGATACGGCGTGGTCTTCATGCGCCAGACGGCGGTCCATGCGGTCGAACCGCCGCGGATCGTCACCTCGCGCGGCGTGGTCGAGGCGGAGGCGGTGATCGTCTGTCCGGGCGACGATCTGGTCAGCCTGTATCCCGAACATCTGGCGGATACGGGGCTGGTACGGTGCAAGCTGCAGATGATGCGGCTGGCGCCGCCGGGGTTCGCCCTGCCGGCGCCGGTCATGTCGGACCTGGGGCTGGTGCGGTACGGCGGCTATGCCGATCTCCCGCGGGCTGCGGCCTTGCGTGCGCGGCTGGAGGCGGAGCAGGGCGAGGCCCTGGCGAACGGCGTCCATCTGATCGCGGTCCAGGACGCCGACGGCGCCCTGGTGGTCGGCGACAGCCACCATGACGCGGACACGCCCGACCCCTTCGCCAGCGAGGCGGTGGAGCGGCTGATCCTGGACGAATGGCGCGCCGCCACGGGCCGGGCGGCGCCGGCGGTGCTGGATCGCTGGATCGGCACCTATGCGCGGGGCGCGACCGGCAGCCTGATCGCCGCGCCCCATCCCCGCGTCCGTCTGGCGGTGGTCACCGCCGGCAACGGCGCCTCCACCGCCTTCGCCTTCGCCGAGGAGGCGGTGGCCGATCTGTTCGAGGAGACCTCCCCGTCATGACCCGTATTCGCGACTGTTTCGACATGGTGGTGTTCGACTGGGCCGGGACCATGGTCGATTTCGGCAGCCGGGCTCCGGTTCTGGCCTTGATGGAGGCCTTCGCCGCCCTGGGGGTGACGGTTTCGGAGGCGGAGGCGCGCAAGGACATGGGCCGGGCCAAGGCCGATCATGTCCGCGCCCTTTTCGCCCAGGTCGAGGTCGCGAAAGCCTGGCGCACGGCCCAAGGGGAGGCGCCGGACGCGGCGGCGGTGGACGTGGTCATGGCCGCCCTGGACGGGCCCATGGTCCGTATGGCTCAGGATACGGCGACCTTGATCCCCGGCGCGGCGGACACGGTCGCCTGGCTGCGCGAAGAAGGGCTGAAGATCGGTTCCTGCACCGGCTATACGCGGGCGATGATGCAGGCGGTTCTGGCCCGCGCGGCCCAGCAGGGCTATGCGCCCGACACCGTGATCTGCGCCCACGAGACGCCGCAGGGGCGGCCCTCGCCCCAGATGATCTACAAGGCCTGCCTGGATCTGGACGTCTGGCCCCTGTCGCGGGTGGTCAAGGTGGACGACGCCGAGGTGGGCATGGCCGAGGGCCGCAACGCCGGCTGTTTCACCGTGGGGGTCGCCGCCTCGGGCAATATGGTCGGGCTGAGCGAACAGGCCTTTGCGGCCCTGCCGTCAGGGGAACGCGCGGCGATGCTGGCGGCGGCGTCCGAGAGACTCTCCGCCGCCGGCGCCGATCTGGTGATCGAGACGGTCGCGGACCTGGTTCCGGCGCTGGAGGCGGAAGCCGCCCGGCGGGCGGCTTAGGCGGCGCGGGCGGCGAGGGCCGTCAGCATGTCCCTGTAGGCGGAGAGGGGGGCGATGACGGCCCCCTCGGTCTTGCCCATCTCGTCGTAGCGACGCAGGCGGACGGCCGTCTCGAAATGGGGATGGGCGCGGAAGGCCGCAGCCTCGTCCTCGCTCATCGGCCCGCCCTGCAGGCCCAGGCTCTGGAGGGAGGCGGGGCTGAGGGCGTCGGCATAACCGGGCTCGGCCGTCGCCAGATAGCGTTTGGCCTCGACGTGCAGCCGGACCGGTTCCGAAACCTCGGGCGCGAAGGCCTGGGCCAGCCAGGCGGCCCCGATCCGTTCGTGCAGGGCGTCGATGCCGCGATCCGCAGCGTCCTGCCCGTGCTTCTGCAGCAGATGACCGATGTCGTGCAGAAGGGCGGCGGCGACCAAGGCGTCAGGATCTCCGGCCGCGCGGGCGTGGTGCGCCGTCTGCAGGGCGTGATCCAGTTGGGTCACGGCCTCGCCATAGGTGTCGCCGCCGCTGCGTTCGAACAGGTCGAAGATGGCGGCGACGCAGGCTTCAGCAGTGGCAGGGCGGGGCATGGACAGCTCACTCGGTTTTCATTGGTCTATACCAGATTTTCGCCGAATAGCCTAGGGCGAGGATCAAGCGGCGGAGGACGCTCAATCCTTCTTGGGTCAGCGCGGCGTCAGCCGGTTCGGGTCGATGAACTGACGCGGTACGCCCGGCCCTTCGAAATAGGCACCCAGCCAGGCCCCGCCGCCGCCGTTGAACCATTCCACCCGAATGGCGTGTTTCCCGGGTTCGAGGCGGATGGTTCCAGCGGCCGTGAGCACGCCGTGGTCGCCGTCATTGTCCACGACCGTCTTGCCGTCGATATAGAGTTTGCTGCCGTCGTCGGAGGCGGTCGAGAAGCCGTATTCGCCGGCCGTGTCGATCTGGATGAAGCCTTCGAACACTACGGCGACGGCGTCCTCACGCGGAAGGGCGAGGCCATCCAGCGTGATCTCGTGCGCCTTGCCGGACGCGACCGGTGTCAGGCGCGAGAAGTCGGGCAGTCTCACCGGGCTCTCCGGAAGCAGATAGACGCTGTAGGTCACGCCGCGACTGGCAGCGACGCTGGGGTCCAGCACGCGGAAATAGCCGACCGACGGAATACTGGCCGGCTTGCCGTCGACGAAGACGGTGGCGCGGACGATGGTGTTTCGGGCGATCTCGACCGGCGCCGTGTAAAGCGGGGAGGCAGCGGTCGGGATGGTGTTGTCGAGGGTCTAGCGAACTTCGCCGACGGCATTCGGGTTTCGCACGCGCATTTGAGCCGCTCCGTCGATGAACAGGCCGCCGGGCGGGGTGTTACCGACGCCGGCCGGGAGGATGGACGGGGGCGCATAGAAGCTGCTGGTGCGATAGGCCTGGGCGGGCATGGCCTCACCCTGAAGGATCGGCCGGACGGGGCGGCCCAGCCAGGCGTAGGGGATGTCGGCGCCCAGCAGCCAGGCTACGGTGGCGCCGGTGTCGAAGGTATTGATCGGCAGGTCCAGCTCGACGCCCGGCTTCACCCCCTCGCCGTAGACGATCCAGGGAATTTCCAGCTCGGCCAGGCTTTCGCCGCCGTGGCCCTTGCCGACGCCGCCGTGATCGGAGGTGACGAGGATGACGGTGTCCTCGGCGATGCCGGCTTCGACCGTCGCCTGGCGGATACGACCGATCAGGGCGTCGGCCTTGGTCACCGCCTCATAATAATGCGGCGTTCCATGCCCGTCGGCGTGTCCTGCATGATCGACGTGGTCCAGGTGGACGAAGAGGAAGTCCGGACGCCGGGCCTTGATATAGTCCACGGCCAGGTCGGTGGTCCTGTCCTCGTCGGCGCCGTGCACGTCATAGTCGACGAAGCGGTGGTCGTAGAGGTTGCCGAAGCCGTCCCAGTTGTAGATCGAGCCGATCTCCAATTCGGGGTTCTGATCGGTCAGGACCTGGAAGATCGAGGGGAAGAAGCCGCCGGAGCCTGTGACGGAGGTCGGGAAGTTGAACTCGCCCACCTGCCAGTCGTTGCTGGTGACGCCATGCTGTTCAGGACCTGCGCCGGTGATGATCGAGGCCCAGTTCGCGCCGCTGGTGGTCGGCAGGACGCCTCGGGCGTGCAGGCTCCAGCTGCCCTTGGCCATCATGTCGTCGAGCACCGGCGTCTCGGCCTTGATGACACCGTCGGGGCTGAGGCCGTCGACGCCGATGACGATCACATGGCCGGCGCGGCGAGGCTCGGCGTTCGCGGGCGCCGAGACCGAGAGGGCGGCCGCCAGCAGAGACAGGCAGAAGAAGGGCGTACGCATGGGCGGGCTCCTGAAGACAGGGTGCAGGCGCGGACGGAGGTCGCGGCGATCAGCCCGGCGCTCCGACCGTCCGCACCGCATTTGCGATAAGGGCGTGACTGGTCCATACCAGATTGCCGGACGAGGTTTGGCGAAGCTTTCGTGAAAGCTGGCTTGAGGCGACGGTCGTGGCGTGACCGTCCTTATACGGATAAAGAAGCTGACCGAGCCGGAGGACGAATGACCAAGGGAGAGAACGACCAGAGGCTGGAAGGCCTTCATTATCTGGAAATGAGGGACCGTCTGGCGGCGCGCATCGCCTCGGGCGAGCTGAAGCCCGGCGATAAGCTGGCGTCCGAGCGCCGGCTGCAGGACGAGCTGGGGATTGCGCGGGGCACGATCCGCGAGGGCCTGTTCCAGTTGGAGGCCGAAGGTCTGATCTACCGCCGCGACCGCAGCGGCTGGTATGTATCGCCCCCGCCGGTGGTCTATGACCCGACGCGGTGGGAGGGTTTCATCTCCTATGTGGAGGCGCAGGGGCGCGTTCCGGCGACGGAGACCGTCTCGGCCGAGACCCTGGCGGCCGACCCCTTCCTGGCCGAGGTGTTCGGACGGCCCGTCGGGGCGCCTCTGCACCATATCCGGCGGCGACGGCATGTGGACGGCCGGGCCGTTCTGGTGGAGCAGATCGTGGTGGACGCCGCTCTCACGCCTGATCTGCTGCGCCACTCTTTCGACCAGTCGCTGACCGAGATCCTGAAGAACGGCTATGGTCTATCAGTGGCGCGCAATCTGGTCAGCATGCAGCCGTGCGCCCTGACGGGACGGGAGGCGGAGGCGCTGAGGGTCAAGTCCGGCCTGCCGGGGCTGGCGGTGCAGCGCACCAGCTATGACGCCCAGGGACGGGTGGTGGAGTTCGACCGCGAGCACTGGCGCCACGACGCCGTGCGGATCAGCGTGGACACGCGCGTGCGCTGAAGCCGTCAGGCCGGCAAGGCGACGTGCAGCCGGGTGTCCCATTGGGCTGCGACGCGGGCGAGCGTGCCGGACGGGGGGAGGTCGGTCACCAGATCCTGCACGTCGCGGAAAGACGCTACCTGGATGAAGCCGGACTTGGCGAATTTGGTGTGGTCGGCGAGGACGACGATGCGGCGCGCCTGTTCCAGTAGGCTCTGTTTGAAGGAGGCCTCGTCGGCGTCGAAGTCGAGGAAGCCTCGGTCCGCGTCCACGGCGCCCATCGACAGGACGGTCAGGTCGGGCGCGAAACGGCGGCAGAAGGACTTGGCCTCCGGCCCGAAAGCGGCGTTGTGGACCGGATTGACCTGTCCGCCTGCCAGCAGCAGCCGCTGACCGGGATTGCCCAGGACCTCATGGGCGATCTCGACGCTGTTGGTGACGATGGTGAGATTGCGGACCGGGGCCAGGGCGCGGGCCAGCCAGTGGCAGGTGGTGCCGGAGTCGAGCAGGAGGGTCATGCCCTCAGTCACCAGGCTGGCGGCCTTCTGAGCGATCTTCTGCTTGGCCTCGGCGTTCTCCCTCAGGCGGATGCGATAAGGCGCCTCGATCAGATTATTGGTCGAGGACAGGCCGCCGTGCACCTTCTGCACGACGCCGCTGCGCTCCAGCTGGCGGGCGTCGCGACGGATGGTCTCTTCCGACACCTCGAAGCGGGCCGCCAGTTCGGCCACCGTCCAAAAAGCCTTCTCCTCCATCAGCTGCAGGATCTCAGCCAGGCGGGCGCCTTGGGTCAGGTGTTTGGAGTCTCTGAGAGCCGCGACGGTCATGATGGTCGTCTTATCAAGGCCAAATCCCACACACAACCACATGAGACGGCTTAAGCCTCTCATATGAATAGAGTTCCGATAGGCTGATCGTTTCACTCCGTACGCGGCCCAAATCAGGTCGTCGCTGCTTGTAGGCCTCTTAGTGACTGATTTGCATGGTGATCGCCTGCAAAATCTACGTAGCGCGGGCAGCGGGTCGATTCCCACACGAGGCCACATAATTCAACATAAATCCCTCAAACCGTCACATGACTGAAACGCCCCAGACCTAATGAGGCCTGACTTGGCGGCGGCGGCCAGACGGCTGTGCGTCGGACCGAGCGGCTTGGTTCACACCAGATTGTCGGGGGACACCTAGATATGTCGAAGCAATATTCCGTTCGGGG
Organism: Caulobacterales bacterium RIFOXYB1_FULL_67_16; assembly: GCA_001796045.1. Classification (GTDB taxonomy): domain Bacteria; phylum Pseudomonadota; class Alphaproteobacteria; order Caulobacterales; family Caulobacteraceae; genus Brevundimonas. The sequence continues at coordinate 9,152 of MGLN01000040.1, forward strand.
CATGGGCCCGAACCTCAAGAAGGTTCTGTTGGCGACGGTGTCGGCGGCGGTCGCCGGCGTGAGCGCCTCTGCGGCCTTCGCCCAGGACGCGCAATCGACCGAGGTCGACGAGATCGTCGTCACCGGCTTCCGCAAATCGCTGAGCGACGCGCGCGCGATCAAGCAGGACTCGGTCATTCAGGTTGACGCCATCGTGGCGGAAGACATGGCCAAGTTCCCGGACCTCAACCTGGCGGAATCGCTGCAGCGCCTGCCCGGCGTGCAGATCAACCGTGAAGCCGGCGAAGGTCGTCGGATCTCGCTGCGGGGCCTCGGCCCGGACTTCGCCCGGGTGCAACTGAACGGCATGGAAGTGCTGGGCAATGTGGACTCGGCCCAGGACAGCCGCGGCCAGCGCTCGCGCGACCGCGCGTTCGATTTCAACATCTTCGCCTCGGAACTGTTCTCGCGCGTCGAGGTCGAAAAGACCTTCGAGGCGGCTCAGAAAGAGGGCGGCATGGCCGGCACGGTCGGCCTGTTCACCGGCAAGCCCTTCGACTACGACATCGGCGCCGACGGCGCCCTGTCGCTGAAGGTCGGGACCAACGAATATACCGATGACACCCAGCCGCGCATCGCCGCCCTGTTCACCCAGAACTGGGACAATGTGTTCGGCGTCTCCTTCTCGGTCGCCTACAGCAAGCGCGAGACGACGGAACAGGGTCACAACACCTACAACTACTCCAAGCCCAGCGCCGCCACGATGCAGAGCCTCGTCACGCGCGGCTTGAACATTTCGAACCTTTCGGCGGCTGAACAGGCCAAATTCCTGTCCGGCGACCTGTATTTCGCCGACGGCAACCGCATCTCGTCCTGGAACGCGGAGCAGGAGCGGCTGGGTCTGACGGCGGCGGCCCAGTGGCGTCCGATGGACGGGATGGAGCTGACCCTGGACGTCCTGCACGGCGAGTTCACCACGCGCCGCAACGAATACCATCTGGCGACGCGCCCGCTGGCCTCGACCGGTTCGGTGGCGTTCGACACGGCCGCCGGCGGCGTCTGGCCGTCGATCTTCCAGTCGGCGTCGGTCATCAACGACCTGACCTGGGACAGCGACAACTACGTCACCATGACGGACGTCACGGGCACGACCTTCGGCAGCGAGCATCGCCGGTCGCTGAACGAGAACAAGTTCAACCAGGTCGTCCTGACCGGCGAGTGGGAGATGTCCGACCGCCTGAAGTTCGACGGTCACGTGGGCTGGGAGAAGTCCACCTATGACACGCCGTACGACGACAAGCTGTACATGCGCGCCAAGGGCAATCTGATCGCCGACTATGGCGAGAACGGCCAGTCGGTCTCGTTCGAATATCCGAACTGGGACCCGACCAATCCGGCCAACTACGCCATGGACTCCTTCTACTATCGCAGCTTCAACAATGAGTCGGAGCTGCACGAGGGCGAGCTGAACGCGCGCTACGAACTGAACGACACCTGGACCCTGCGCGCCGGCGTGGCCTATCACAAGTTCCGCCAGCAGGGCGAAGACCTCTTCTACGACGACAACGTCAACGGCACCCGGTCGAAGATGCGCGGCACGTCGGTGGCTGACGTCACCTCGGTCTTCACCAACGCCTTCGGCTCCTGGCTGGTCGGCGACTACGACAAGGCCTTCGCCAAGTACAACGAGTACCACCGTCTGGAGCCGAACAAGGACGGCACGGGCGGCGCCTTGCAGGACATCGAGAACGTCTACGAGACGACCGAGGAGACGATTTCGGGCTTCGTCCAGGGCGATTGGGACAGCGAACTGTTCGGCCGTCGCTTCCGCGGCAATATCGGCCTGCGCGGCTACAGCACCGACACCCACAGCACCGGCTGGATCCAGGGCGACAGCTACGCCTATCTGGGCACGACGGATGTGGAAGGCGGCTATGAAGGCGTGCTGCCGGCCATGAACTCGGTGCTGGAAGTGACGCCGGAACTGCTGGTGCGCTTCTCCGCCACCCAGAACCTGAACCGTCCGGGCCTCGGCTCCATGGCGGCCGAAGGCAGCGCCTTCCAAGATCCGGACTCGGGCGAGATCACCGTGTCACGCGGCAACCCGAACCTGGAGCCGTACAAGGACACGACCCTGGACTTTGCGGTGGAGTACTATTTCGCCGACGTCGGTCTCGTGTCGGCCAGCGTGTTCCACAAGGACATCAAGAACTTCATCGGCTCTTTGACCCTTGAGAACGTGCCGTTCAGCGAAACGGGCGTCCCGGCGTCCACCATCCCGGGGGCCACGGCCTCCACCATCGTGGCCGAGTTCACCATGCCGGTGAACGTCGAGGGCAATAACCAGCTGACGGGTCTGGAACTGGCGGCGCAAAGCCAGCTGTCCTTCCTTCCGGCGCCGTTCGACAATCTGGGCGTGGTGGCCAACTACACCTATGTCGACGCCGACGAGGCCCTGACCGGCATCTCCGAGACCAGCTACAACGCCACCGTCTATTACGAAACGAACCGGTGGGGCGCCCGCGCCTCGCTGAACTACCGCGACAAGTGGTTCACGGGCCGCAACGACAGCGTGATGAGCGCCAGCACGCGCGGCTTCGAAGGCGGCACCTATGTTGACGCCGCCGCCTTCTACAACATCACCGACGATATGCAGGTGACGTTCGACGCGGTGAACCTGACCAATGAGAAGGACACCCAGTTCTGGGGTCAGAACGAGTACCTGTACAATCAGAACCAGAGCGGCACGACCTATATGGTCGGTCTGAGCTACAAGTTCTGATCACATATCCGGGCTAAGGCTGGGCGCCTCTCCTCCCTCCGGGGGGAGGGGCGCTCTCTTTCTGGATTTCCAGACGCATGATCGTTTCCCACCGCCACCGGTTCATCTTCGCCGCCGTGCCCAAGACCGGCACCCATGCCGTGCGCCGCGCCCTGCGCGAGCAGATGGGGGAGGAGGATCTGGAACAGGTGGGGCTGTTCGTCGACAGACGCTTCCCCTGGGAGGATCTGGCGGCGATCCGCCACGGCCACCTGTCCTTGCGGCAGATCCGGCCCTATGTCGGCGACGAGGTTTTCGCCGACTATTTCAAGTTCGCCTTCGTGCGCAATCCGTTCGACCGGTTCGTCTCCTACTGCGCCTTCATGCTGCGCGACGGAGACGTCTTCCAGCGCCGCCCGCGCGACGTGATGCGCCACTTCCTGTTCCAGCAGCCGCCGGAACAGCATGTCCTGTTCCAGCCTCAGGCCACGCTGCTGGCGGACGAGGACGGCAAGACCCTGCTGACCGACCAGTTCGGGCGGGTGGAGGATATGCAGGCCTCCTACGACAGCCTGTGCGCCCGTATAGGCATCGCCTCGCGTCCGCTGGACCGGGTGAACCCCAGCACCCACGGCGACTATCGGGTCTATTATGATCAGGAACTGATCGACGGCGTGACCGCCCGCTATGCGCAGGATATCGAACTGTTCGGCTACAGCTTCGAAGGGCTGAGGTGATCGCATGACCGCCGCGCCCGCCGCCAATCCGCGAAAGACTACGACTATCCGCAGTCTGGGCCCCGTCGACGTCGCGGCCCTCCAGGCCGCCGTCCGCGCGATACCCGAAACGGTCTGGGACGCCGAGAACCAGACGAAGCCGAACAAGTTCGAGGTGCTGGACCAGACGCGGCACATCGTCTTCCGCTTCGTGGATAGTCCGCGCGACTGGCGCGGTTCGCATGATCGCCCGCTCTGGCGCGAGTGGCGCCCCCTGCTGGAGCCTGTGCTGGCCCAGGCGGTTCAGCCCTATGGCTACGGAGGCGGCGTCTTTCCGCGCGTCATGCTGGCGCGGATGCCGGCGGGCGGGGTGATCCATCCGCACATCGACGCCAACCCCGCCGCCAAATGGCCGCACAAGATCCATGTGCCGCTGGAGACCAATCCTGAGGTGGTCTCCTTTTTCGGCGGGGAGGAGCATCGGTTTCCAGTCGGCGAGGCGGTCGAGGTCAATAATTTGGCCCCCCACTGGGTGCGCAACGGCGGGGCGGCCGATCGTATCCATCTGATCTTCGAATACTACGACGCTGAGCAGCCGGAGCCGGCCTGGCTGGCGCCGCTGCTGGCCGCCGCCCCGCGATGACTGCGGCGGAGCCCGTAACTGCGCCGACGGATCGCGACGGCCTGCTGCGGCGGGCCATCGACCTGCGGGCGGCCAGACGAGTTCCGGAAGCCCTGTCGGTTCTGGATCGCTTGCAGGCGCTCCACCCCCGGTTCAGCCGCGCCTTTCAGGAGCGCGGTCACTGCCATGTCGTGCTGGGCGATGCGCCGTCCGCTCTGACAGCCCTTGGGGAAGCGGTTCGACTGAATCCGAGCCTGCCCGCCAGCTGGGACATGCTGGAGCAGTTGCACCGGATGCGGGGCGAGGTCCAGGCGGCGGACGGTGCGGCGCAGAGGCTGGCGATGCTGAAGCGACTGCCGCCGGAGATCGTCGCGGCGGACAGCCTGTCAGCCGACGGGGATCTGGAACAGGCCGAGGCGGCGATCCAGGCGCTGTTGAAGCGTGACGGGCCGTCGGCCGGCGCCTTGCGGCTGCTGGCGCGCATCCGACAGGCCGCCGGGGCGCCGGACGAGGCGGCGGCCCTGCTGGCGGAGGTGCTCAAAACGGCCCCTGACTATGAGGCGGCTCGGTTCGACTACGCCATGATCCTGCTTCAGGACCAGAAGGCCCGAAAAGCGCGGGACGAGGCCGAGCGTTTGCTGAAACGGGCGCCCGACCAGCGGGCCTATCTGAAGCTGTTCGCCGCCGCCTGCGTCGCCCTGGGCGATCATGAACCGGTCATCGACCTTTACGCGCGGCTGCTGGAGGGGGCTGCCGCCACAGGCGCCGAGACGGCGGATCTGCGTCTGTGGCGGGCCAATGCGCTCAAGGTGACGGGTCGGCTGGAGGAGGCGGTGGTCGATTATCGCGCCGCCCTGGCGGCCCGACCGGACTATGGCGTGGCCTGGTTCAGCCTGGCCAATCTGAAGCTCCACGACTTTTCGGAAGAGGACGTCGGCCGGATGCGGGCGGCCGCCGCCCGGCCGGATTTGCCGGAGATGGACCGGGTCTATCTGGCCTTCGCCCTGGGCAAGGCGCTGGAAGATCGGGCGCACTATGAGGCTTCGTGGCGGTGGTACGCCAGAGGCAACGGGATGCGGGCTTCGCTCGGTCGCTACAGGCCGGAAGTCGCGGAAGCGTGCGCCGTTCGCACGGCGCGCGCCTTTTCGGCTGAGGTGTTCGCCGAGCGCGCCGACTGGGGGGCGCCGGACGCGGATCCGATCTTTGTCGTGGGCCTGCCGCGATCCGGATCGACCCTGATCGAGCAGATCCTGGCTTCGCATTCCCGGGTTGAGGGGACGCAGGAACTGACGGAAATCGGCCGATACGCCGGAGAGCTGTGCGGATGTGACCCGGACTGCGGCCTGCCGGTCCGGCCCGAGGCGTTGCTGCAGATGTCGGCGGATGAGGCGCGCGCGCTGGGCGAGCGCTTTCTGATCGAGACCCGCACCTATCGTCGCGAGGGGCGGCCTCTCTTCATCGACAAGATGCCGAACAATTTCTGGCATGTCGGGCTGATCCACCTGATCCTGCCCAGGGCGACGATCATCGACGTGCGCCGCGAACCCATGGCCTGCTGTTTCAGCAATCTGAAACAGCTGTTCGGCACGACCAACCAGGAATTCACCTACGAAGTCGATCATATCGCCCGCTATTACCGCAGCTATCTGGACCTGATGCGGCACTGGGAAGAGGTGTTGCCGGGACGGGTGCTGAGGGTCTCCTACGAGGATCTGGTCGAGGATCTCGAGGGTGGCGTACGGCGCATGCTGGCCCATTGCGGCCTGGATTTTGAACCGACCTGTCTGGACTTCCACCAAACCCGGCGCAGCATCCGCACCCCCAGTTCGGAGCAGGTGCGACGGCCGATCAGCCGCGACAGCCTGGCCCAGTGGCGCAACTACGAACCCTGGCTGCAGCCGCTTCGGGACGCGCTGGGCGACGCCCTGGTCCGCTATAGGGATTAGTCATGCGATTGCCTCAGCCCTTCTACCAGCTGCCGATCCTGTTCGACGTCGAGCGCTTGCAGGCCGAGGTCGCGGCCCTGCCCGACGCAGCCTGGGCCCCGCATCCGGATCGGGTGCCGGGCAACAGCGCCGCGCGTCTGATCAGCGCCGGTGGCGCCGAGACGGACACGGTGCACGGCCAGATGGCGCCCACGCCCTGGCTGGAGGGGGCGCCGTATTTGAAGCAGGTGCTCGCGGGCTTTGGCGTGGTGTGGAGCCGGTCGCGGCTGATGCGGCTGGCGCCCGGCTGCGGCGTGCCCGAACATGCGGACATCAACTATCACTGGCACACCCGGGTGCGGCTGCACATTCCGGTCTTCACCCGGCCCGAGGTGCGGTTCCACTGCGACGGCCAGTCGGTTCACATGGGGGCGGGGGAGGCCTGGATCTTCGACAACTGGCGGCGGCACCATGTGGAGAACAGGGCTGAGGCCGAACGAATCCATCTGGTCGCCGACACCACCGGAACCGCCGGCTTCTGGCGCTTCGCCTGCGCCGAGGCCCCGCCCCGCGCCGAGTGGCGAAGGGTCGGCTGGGATCCGACCGCGCGTCCGCACCTGCTGACGGAGGCCGACCAGAGGTTCGCCGTCATGCCGGCGGCGGAGGTGGATTGGCTGGTCGAGGATCTGTGTGATGAAGTGACGCCGGTCGCGGACGGACCGGACGCCTCCGAGCGAGTCGAACGGTTCCGGGCCATGCTGGCGGGGTTTGTCCAGGACTGGCGGCAGCTGTGCGCCCTGCACGGGGTGTCGGGTCGCGGGCGCGACGATTTCCTGCGCCTGGCCGGCGCGGCGCACAAGGCGGCGCGACCACTGGCGGAGGGGCTGGTCATGAAGACCAACGGGGCCGGCGCCCTGCTGGTGCTCGAGAAGCGGGTGCTGCAACATCTGGTCGCGGAGCAGGGCGCCGACTGAGCGGGCGCTTGCCGCCTGTCGGGCGGCGACCTAGGCTGATCCGGTGTCGCCGCAAGGCGGCGTCTCCGGAGCCCTCGCATGGCCGACGCCTCGCTGATCCTGTCCCGTCGCGATCTGGATTTCATTCTTTACGAGTGGCTGGATGTCGAGCGGCTGACGCAGCGGGCGCGGTTCGCGGATCATGATCGGGTGTCCTTTGACGGGGTGCTGGATGCCTGCGCCCAGCTGGCGACGGACCTGTTCGCGCCGCACAATCGCAAGGCCGACCAGAACGAGCCGACCTTCGACGGCGAGCGGGTGACGATGATCCCCGAGGTGGCCCAGGCCCTGACGGCGTTCCGCGAGGCGGGGCTGTTCTCGGCGGCCCAGGATTATGAGCTGGGCGGGCTGCAGCTGCCCAATGTGATCGAGCGCGCGGGCTTCGCCTGGTTCCAGGCGGCCAACGTCGGCACGGCCGCCTATCCCTTCTTGACGATCGGGGCGGCCAATCTGCTGAAGACCCACGGCACGGCCGAGCAGATCGACGCCTATGTGCGGCCGATGCTGGAGGGGCGGTTCTTCGGCACCATGTGCCTGTCGGAGCCCCAGGCGGGCTCGTCGCTGGGCGACATCCGCACCCGCGCGGTTCCGCAGGGCGACGGCAGCTATCGGCTGTTCGGGTCGAAGATGTGGATCTCGGGCGGGGATCACGACCTGTCGGAGACCATCGTCCATATGGTGCTGGCGCGAATGGAGGGGGCGCCGGCGGGGGTGAAGGGCATCTCGCTGTTCGTCGTCCCCAAACACCTGCTGGACGAGAGCGGCGCGCCGGGCGAGCGCAACGACGTGGTTCTGGCGGGGCTGAACCACAAGATGGGCTATCGCGGCACGACCAACACCCTGCTGAACTTCGGAGAAGGACGGCACAGGCCGGGCGGGCAGGGGGGCGCGGTCGGCTGGCTGGTCGGGGCGCCGAACCAGGGGCTGGCCGCCATGTTCCACATGATGAACGAGGCGCGGATCGGCGTCGGGGCGGGGGCGGCGGCCCTGGGCTATACCGGCTATCTGCACGCCCTGGACTATGCCCGCGGCCGACCCCAGGGACGGCCGGTGTCGGCCAAGGACCCGGCCAGCCCGCCCGTGCCGATCATCCAGCACGCCGATGTGCGGCGCATGCTGCTGGCGCAGAAAGCCTATGCCGAGGGGGCCATGGCGCTGAACCTGTATTGCGCCCTTCTGACCGACGATCAGGCGACGGCGGAGGATGCGGCCGAGCGCGAGCGGGCCGGGCGGCTGCTGGACATGCTGACGCCCATCGCCAAGAGCTGGCCGTCGCAGTGGTGCCTGGAAGGCAACAGCCTGGCGATCCAGGTGTTGGGCGGATACGGCTACACCCGCGACTATCCGGTCGAGCAGTTCTATCGCGACAACCGGCTTAACCCGATCCACGAGGGAACGCACGGGATCCAGGGTTTGGATTTGCTGGGCCGCAAGGCGATCATGGACGGCGGCGCGGGGCTGAAACTGCTGGGCGAAACCATCATGGCGA
>MGLN01000040.1:17668-30979 GCA_001796045.1 Caulobacterales bacterium RIFOXYB1_FULL_67_16
CCTCGGGCGACCCGGAGCTGGCGTCCTATGGCGAGGCGCTTGGGCGGGCGATGGTTCGGATCGGAGAAGCCACGGCGGCAGTATGGCGGGACGGCGATCCCGAGCGGGCCCTGGCCAACGCCTCCACCTATCTGGAGGCCGTGGGTCATGCGGTGCTGGCCTGGGTCTGGCTTGAGCAGGCGCTGGCGGCGGCGGGCAAGGCCGGCGACTTCTACGACGGCAAGCGCCAGGCCGCGCGCTACTTCTTCCGGTGGGAGCTGCCCAAGATCGGGCCGATGCTGGACCTGCTGGTCAGCCGGGACGACACGACGCTGTCGATGCAGGACGCCTGGTTCTGATCAGGCGGCCGCAGTGCCGGACCAGAAGGTCCGATCGACGAGGCCCCGCACGCGGCTGAAGGCGGCGGAGGCGCCGGCCATGAGCCGCGCCTCTTCCTCGTCCGTCAGGTCGGCGGCGTCGAGGGCGGCGGTGAAGCTGCGCCAGTGGTTGGCCCGCCCCTCGGGCGAGGCGGCGAGGTGCCGCGCGCCGAACTCGGGCGACAGGCCGAGACCCGCAGCCGCCTTCAGCAGAAAGGCGGCGCCCAGGTTCGAGCCCTCCGCCACATACAGCCAGCCCAGCGCAGTGGGAACGTCGGGTTGCCGGTTCTCAGCGAAACGGGGCGTCTCGTCTTCCGGCGCGGGCGCAGCTTCGAGATCGGCCAGATCGGCGCGGACCTGTTCATAGCGACGGCGGTCCGCCAGATCGGGAACTAGGGCCGCCAGGGCGGGGGCTTGGTACAGGGCGGCGATATCGCGGTGAAACAACTGCTGCACCCGCAGAAAGTCCGCGTAGGCCTGCCTGCTGGAAAACGGCTCGGCCTTCATGATGGCCTGGTCCAGCCCGTCGTGGACGCCGTGGGTCGCGGTCTTCAGGCGTCGCGCGCGGCTGGGTTCTACTGTGGTCATCAAACGCCTCGTGTACTCAAGGTCAGGCTAGAGCGTTTGAGAATGGTTCGCAAGTGTGGCGTGGTTAGGGCCGAATGAAGTGCGGGACGAAGCGGGACGTGTCGCGCGTGATTCGGCCCACATCCTCGCGCAGGCTCAGGCCCGCCGGCTCGTCGCCGACGACCCAGGAGCCGACGATGACGTGGGCGTCGTCGAACCGGGGCGTGTCGTGCAGGGCCTGGCGGATGAAACGGCCCTGTCCGTAGCCGCCGTCCACGACCGCTTCCGCGCTGACGCCCTGGTCGATCAGTTCGACATTGGCGCCCTCGCGCGAGAACAGGGGCTTGCGGACGTAGGAATTCCCGAGAGCAGCCTGCGCCGGATCGCCCTCGAAATAGGCCTCCAGCAGATTGGGGTGGCCTTTGTGGCGTTCCCAAAGCAGGGGCAGGATGGCCTTGTTGGACAGGATGCTCTTCCAGGCGGGTTCAAGCACCCGGACATCGGCGGTCGGCAGGGGGGCGGCGTAGTCGTCGCGCAGCATCTGCTCCCAGGGATAGAGCTTGAACATCGCCTGGATGATCCAGTTCTCGTGATCGACGAACCGGCCGTCGGCGTTCAGGCCGATCTGGTCGATGGCGACGAACTGGGGCTCTAGCCCCGCCTGCTGAGCCAGGTCTTCGAGGAAGCGCACCGTCTGGCGGTCTTCCACGAAGTCGGCGTCCGACGAGAAATGGACGAAGCCGCCGCTCGGGAAAATGGTGCGGAACCGCGTGATCAGCTTTTCACTGAGGCTGTTGAACTGGTCGGCGTCGGCGGGCAGGACGCCGGCCCGGATCTGATCCTCCAGCCACAGCCACTGGAAGGCGGCCGTCTCGTAGACGCTCGTCGGGGTGTCGGCGTTGTACTCGTAGAGCTTGGCCGGGCTCCGGCCGTCATAGGCGAAGTCGAAACGGCCGTAGAGGGACGGATCCCCGCGCTTCCAGCTGGCGGCCACATAGTCCCGCATGGGCTCGGGGATATCCAGCTGCTCCATCAGCCGCTCGGACTGGACGGCCTCCTTCACCAGCTCCAGGCAGAGGCCGTGCAGTTCGGCGGTCGGCGCCTCGATCCCGTCCTCGACCTCTTCCAGGGAGAAGGCGTAGGCCGCCGTCTCGTCCCAATAGATCTCGCCGTTGATGTGGCGCCAGGTGAAGCCCAGGCGCTCGGCCGTGGCTTCCCAGTCGGGGCGTGGATCGAAGCGCAGACGCTCCATGGATCAGGCCGGGTCCTTGTCGGGCGTGGCCTGGCCGATGCGGGGGGTGACCACGGTCACTTCCGGCTGGCTGAGGCGGGCCAGGACATCGTCGGCCGACGAATGACCGGGCAGGATGCCGGCCTCGCGCAGCTTGGCGTCCAGATCGGCGCCGGTGCGGCGATCCTCCAGGGCCTGGCTGGCGTTCAGCTTTTCTTCCTGGATGGCCTGGCGCTGCTTGATCCGTTGCAGACTGTCCGCCGCCGAGCCGATGCGCGAGTGGGCGCCGGCCGAGTTCAGGGCGACCGAGGTCTGGGCCCGCTGGACCGAGTCATTGACCTTGACGATATCGATCTCGCGCCGGAGCGTCTCGATCTTCTGGTCGGTGGCGGCGATGGCCGTGCGCAGACGCGTCTCGGCCGTCTTCATATCCTCGATCAGCGGGCCGCGGCTGGTGATCTCGACTTCGAGCTCGGCGATACGCGAGGCGACCTCGCGGGCCAGATCGGTCTTGCCCTGGGCCAGGGCGGTGCGGGCCGAGCTTTCGTACTTGGCGATCTGGTCGCGGAAGCTGGCCATCTCATTTTCGGCCATGCGGCGACGCGCCACCAGGCCGGCCAGGTCGTCGCGCGCCTTGCCCTGGGCGTTGTCGGCGTCGCGGATTTCCTGGTCGAGGATCTTCAAGGCGTTGGCGTCGACGACGCCCTGGGCCGCGTCATGGGCCGTGCCGCGGAACAGGGCGGAGAGTTTTCTGAGCATGGACATGGTCTGGCTTCCGGATCAGGCGGCGTCGGCGCCGAAGGTTTCGCGCAGTTCGGTGGCGTCGATCGCATTCTCGGCCAGGGTGCGCAGTTCGATCAGAATGGTCTGGAGCGTCGTCTTGCACGACAGCTCGCCCATCAGTTCATAGACGTCTTCGCCGCCGACGTTGGTGATGGCGAAGTTCGACAGGGGCACCACCCGCTGGGCCTTCAGCAGAAACTCGTTGAAGGCATGGCGATCGGTCTGTTCAGACACGGGCCACAGCAGGACCGAACAGACGATCTGGGCGCCGCCCACGCTGAGATAGACCGGCAGGTCGCCATATTCATGCATGGTGGCCAGCAGTACGGGATCCGCCCCTTCCAGAACGCGCAGGGTCATTTCGCCCTCGCGCACGAGCGGGGACTGGTCCAGCGCGGCCTTGATGGCGGGCACGGTCCAGGGGGTTTCGATCACGGCGTCCATAGGGTGGTCGTCTCCAGGGGTGATGGGGTCAGAAGTGGGGCGCCGCGTGCGGCCGGCAAGGTTCTGAGCGGCAAGCCGGGGGCCGCGGGTGGAATCCGTGACGATGGCCCGCACGGCGGCCTTCACATCATCGCGAGCGGATTCGGGCACCCAGAGCTCCAGCTTCACCATGCCGGCCGCCCGACGCGCCTGCCGCCACGCACGAATGCGATCATTGGCGGCGGAGGAGGGCGGATCGGTTGGCGGCATGTTTCATGAAACGCGTAACATGAACGCTTGACTTCGCCTAGGGGTCTGCGGTCAGGTGGTCTCGTAGAAGGGGATGGCATGCTGCTGCCAAGGATGAAACTGGCGCTGATCTTCGACCGGGCGTTCCACGCCATGGCCGATATGCACTGGCGGATGCTCGGCGTGCTGATCCTGTTTCACGCGATCTCGTCCTGGTTTCTGCTGGCCGTGGCGGGCGAGGCCGAGCTTCGTCCTTTAACGACATTCGTCTACTGGTACGCGACGACGGCCTATACTGTAGGTTACGGCGATCTGAGCCCGCAAGGCGTCGCAGGACGCCTGATAACCGCAGTCTGGGTGTTTCCCGGCGCCATCGCGGCCTTCACCACGGTTGTGGCCAAGGTGCTGGGCTCCATAGGCGACATCTGGCGTGCGCGACGTGCGGGAAGGGGAGACTATTCCAAGATGACCGAAACCATCATTCTCATTGGCTATCATCCGACCCGCACGCCCAAGATGATCGGGGAATTGTGCGCCGAGCTGAACGCGACCCAGACCCTGGTTCTGATGACGCGGCGGATCATCGCCGACCTGGATTCGCGGGTCCGGTACGTTCAAAGCGAAAGTCTTACGTCGTCCGACGGTCTAGCCCGCGCGGGAGCGGCGACGGCGAGCCGAATTCTCGTTTATGCAGACAATGATTCCGACACGCTCACTGCGACCCTGGCCGCCTCTGCAGTGGCTCCGTCGACGGCGCATATCGTCTGCTTCTTTGAAGACGCCGACAGCGCGCGGCTTCTGGCGCAGCACTGTCCGCACGTTGAAATCGTGCTGTCGTCGGGGCCGGAAATGTTGGCGCGCTCGGCGCGTGATCCAGGCTCCAGCCAGGTGATCAGCGCCCTGACCAGCCAGTTGGACGAGCGCGCGACCCTGTTCAGTCTGAAATGGCAGGGCGCGGCCCAATCCGTCGGGAAGCTCACCCAGGGATTGCTGCAGCATCGTGCAACCCTGCTGGCGCACCAGCCGCAAAGCGCAGACGCCCCCCGTTTCAACCCTCCGGCGGAAACGGCCGTGGAGGACGGTGACCGCTTGTTCTATGTTTCTTCGGCTCGGCTGGATCAGGCCCGCCTGGCCGGAAACGCATAAAGATGTTCAAGAAACTCTTCGGATCGTCGAACAAGGCTGAGCCTGCGTCGAAGCTGGCGGCGGTGCGCAACATAACCGTGGGCCGGACCGTGTCGCTGGACCCGTTGGCCTGGCGGCGGCTGGGCGACGAGACCCGTTTCGCCCTGGATCGCGACGTGCTCGACATTTCGGCCCAGGGGCTGATCAGCCTGGAAAGCGGTCAGTTCGTCCATCGCTTCTACACCGACGACCACGTCATGCTTCAGGCCATGAGCGACGACGAGGCGGGGCAGGAAAGCTACGACTTCACCCTGTTCACCCCCTGGTCCTCGGCCTATCCGCCCGGCGAGCGCGAGCGCCGGATCTGGCGCGACCGGCTCTCGGCGCCGGTCTTCCACGGGGCGGCGGAGGACCTGCCCGACTATCCGCGTTTCTGGTTCTCCGAAAGCGACGCCACCCAGCCGCCGGTCACCCTGTGGGAGACCGTCTGGGACGACCGGGCAGCGACCAAGCCCTACGCCAAGATCTTCCAGACCTGCATGCTGTACGCGCGCGAGCTGGCGGGCGGGCGTGAACTGATGATCGCCCTGGAGCAGCAGCCCGAGGGCGGCGAGACGACGCATGAGATCATGATCGGCATTCCGTTGGAAATGGCCGAATTCCGCGCCTGACGGCGTGTTTCAAGAGGGGAAGACCGAATGTTCGACTGGTTTCTGTTTCAGCAAGGGGCGATCGCCTTTCTGATCGCCTTCGCCGTCGCCGGGGCCTTCACCCTGGCGTTCAAGCTGGTCTACCAGTGGGTCACGCCGTACCATGAGCACACTCTGATCCGTCAGGGGAATACGGCGGCCGCCATTGCCCTGGGCGGGGCCCTGATCGGCTATGTCCTGCCGCTGGCCTCGGCCCTGTCCCACACCGTCAGCCTGGCCGAGTTCGCCGCCTGGGCCCTGCTGGCCGGGGTGATCCAGATCGTCGTCTTCGTCACCATCAGCCGTCTGGCCTTCCGCAATCTGGTCGCCCGGATCGAGGCCGGAGAGATCGCTGCCGCGGTCTATCTGGCCTCGATCTCGATCTGCGTCGGCCTGCTGAACGCCGCCTGCATGACCTCGTGACCGCCATGACCGACCAGAATAATGGATCGGGCGATCTGCCCCAGACAAGGACGATGCGACGGCTGAAGCGGTCGCGTGTCCTGCACATCGGAAGTCTGATGGCCACGGCCGGCTTTACGCTGGCGGCCTGCGATTCTCCGGACGTTCCAGCCCCGCGGGCCGAGGCCGAGCCGGCGCTGGTCTATGCCTCGCTGGACGAGTGCCGGACCGCCGACGTCATACCCGACGCCCAGTGCGACGCCGCCCTGGCCAAGGCCCAGGAGGATGCGGCGCGCACAGCCCCGCGCTACGCCACGCGCGAGGAGTGCGAGGGCCAATGGGGCCCGTCGCAGTGCCAGCCGAACAATCAGGGCGGGGGGTCGTTCTTCACTCCGCTGCTGGCCGGTTTCGTCATCGGTCAGATGCTGGACGGCGGGCGCTACTACGGCGGCGGCCCGCTGTATCGGGACCGCGAGGATCGATACGTGAACGGCTACGGCGGCGGCTACGCCTATCGCGACTACCGGACCGGTCGGATGGTGACGACGCGGGACAATGGAGATGTCGTCAAACAGGCGCCGACGCGCGTGCAGAGCCGGACCACGGTCGTCTCGCGCGGCGGCTTCGGCGGCGGGGGACGCAGTTTCGGCGGCTGAACTCGTCCCTTCGCCAAGATCGGATGACGGCCCGCAGGTTGCGCCTGCGGGCCGTTTTGCTTGTGCGAGAAGGTCGAACGCGACAGGGCCGTGAAGTTTGAATGAAAAGGCCTGTCACACATTGAGGGGGCCTGAGAGCCCGTCGTTGAAGCGCCTAGAACTCACTGGGGGCTACTCAAATGAAGAACCGAATTCTGGGCACGACGGCTTTCGCCGTGGTCGCCGCAACGCCGTTCGTCGCCTTGGCGCAGACCGCCGAACCGGTCGCCGTCGAGAGCCAGGCCGAGGCCACGCTGGACGAGATCGTCGTCACCGGCTCCTATCGCCGCAGCCTTGAAGAGGCGGTCGACATCAAGCGCAAGACGGTCGGCTTCTCGGACTCCATCGTCGCCACCGACGTCGCCAACTTCCCCGAACAGAACCTGGCCGAGGCGCTGCAGCGCATCCCCGGCGTCACCATCGAACGCAACCGCGGCCTGGGCCAGCGCGTCAACGTGCGCGGCCTGCCCAGCGATTTCACCTTCGTCAGCATCAACGGCCTGGCCACCGCCTCGGGCAGCGGCGGCCGTGACGTCGAGTTCGACATCTTCGCCTCGGAAATCATCCAGCAGGTGACGGTCCAGAAGTCGCCGCGCGCCGCCGATGAAGAAGGCGGCATCGCCGGTTCGGTCAATATCTCGACCGCCCGTCCGTTCGATTACGCCGGTCGCCGGGTCGTCGGTTCGGTCGAGGGCGCCTACAACTCGATCTCCGAAGAGATCGATCCCAAGATCGCCTTCCTGGCCAGCGACACCTGGGGCGACTTCGGGGCCCTGGTGTCCTTCTCGACGGCCCGCCGCACCAACCGCACCGACTCGGAATCGGGCATCAACTTCCGCCCGATGTCGCGCTTCCTGGCGACCTCGACCGGCGCCCGGGGGACCCAGGCGGCGGCGGTTCTGCTGCGCGACGCCGGCATCGCCATCCCGAACCGCTCCGACACCAATGTCACCAACCGGATCATCTTCCAGGATAAGGTCGGCGACCGCGCCTATCTGAACACCCAGGATCAGTGGGGCGGCACCGTCTCCCTGCAGTATCGCCCGTCGTCGAACTTCAGCCTGGCCTTCGACGCCATGATCGGCAGCTACGACACGACAGAGGACGAGTATGATGCGGCGGCCTATTCGGCCTCCAGCCGCTCGACCCTGGAGACGATCCACGAATATGACGCCACCACCCTGGCCGACTACGGCATGGTGGTGCTGCGCGACGTCTCTTACACCCTGACCCAGCACGAGATGCTCAGCAAGGAGCGTATCAACGAAACCGACTACCAGCAGTTCGGAACCGAACTGAACTGGAGCGGGGACAGCTGGAAGCTGCACGCCATCGCCGGCTATTCGGGCGCCGAGAAGACCCTGGACTACGCCAACCTGAAGCACGTCGTCTATGCGCCGTCGCGGACACGCTGGACGGCGGAAGGCGGCGAGACGGTGCCGAGCGCGAGTTCGGCCGGCTTCGACATGTACAACTCGCCCTCGCGCTATCTGTTCGAGGCCTATGAGACCACCTACGAAGAGATCAACGACGACAAGTACGCCGCCCAGATCGACTTCACCCAGTACCTCGACTTCAGCTTCTTCCCGGCGCTGAAGAGCGTCCAGGTCGGCGCGCGCTATACGGACAAGTCCAAGGAGCGCCAGTACGGTTCCCTGAACATCCAGGGCTCCGGCGCAGGCATGGTCGACTATGTGGGGCGCCCGATGTCGCAGAGCGAACTGACGCCGATCGGCGATCTGGTGCCCGGCGGCGACTACAGCATCCGCGACCTGAACTGGAGCCAGGTCTCGAACGACTACGCCCGTCGCACCTTCCGCTATGACGGCTTCTTCACTCCGTTCAACGCCGGCGACTATTACGAGGTGACGGAAGAGGTTCTGGCCGCCTACGCCATGGCTGACCTGCAGTTCGACCTGGGACCGGTGCCGGTCGCCGTCAACGGCGGCGCCCGCTACATAGACACCTCGATCACCTCTTCGGGCTATCACCAGATTCAGACGCCGACCGGCGGCACCACCTATACGCCGGAGCCGGTGTCCAGCGACGGCAGCTACGACAAGGTCCTGCCCAGCCTGAACATCACGGCCGACCTGACCGACAGCCTGATCTTCCGCGCCGCAGCATCCGAGACCCTGATCCGTCCGGCCCTGACGGACCTGGCCTACAAGCGCACGGCCAGCTGGAACTCGTTCCGCTTCGTCGACGGCAACCCCAACCTGAAGCCCACCTACGCCAAGCAGTGGGAAGCCGGTCTGGAACAGTATCTGGGAGAGGGCGGCCTGCTGGCGGTCTCCTACTTCTGGAAGGAGATCGAGGGCGTCGTGCGTCAGGCCCTGACGGGCACGGTGCCGAACGTGACCAAGTACAACGCCAACGGCTCGATCGACGGCGTCTACACCTTCGACGTCTATCAGCCGATCAACGAGCCCGGCTCCTACGAGGTCAGCGGCGTGGAGCTGGTCGCCGTCGTGCCCTTCGGCCAGTTCTTCGCCCCGCTGGAAGGCTTCGGGATCAACGCCAACTACACGGTGCTGGACAGCTCGCTGACCGGCTCCTCGACTCTTGGCATCCCGACGCCGCCCATCGGTCTGGCCGACAACACCTACAACGTCACCCTGTTCTACGAGAACGACAAGCTGCAGGCCCGCGCCTCGTACAACTATAAGGACGAGTATGTCGAAGCCATCGGCTATGAGATGTACCCGATCACGCGCGAGGGCTATGGCCAGGTCGATCTGTCGGCGAGCTATCGCGTGACCGACAGCCTCCAGCTCAATGTGGAAGGCATCAACGTCACGGACGAGGCGACCAAGGGATACACGATGGATCCGTCCTTCCCCACCATGTACGAAAAGTCGGGACGCCGTATCAACTTCGGTCTGCGGATGGAGTTCTGATCCATTCCCGAAAGCGAACCTCATGTCGAAAGCGGGGGGCGACCGACGTCGTCCTTCGCCTTCCCCGGCCCAACCCGCCGGGACAGCGGCCGGCGCGACGCCCCTTCCGCGAGGAGGGGGCGTCTTCGCTTAGTCGCGTCTGAGTGTCCAGGTGGGCGAGGCGACCATGTCGCTTGATCAGGTCTTCGCCGGCCTGCGGCGCGATCTCATGGCCTATGTGCAGCGCCGGGGCCTGTCGGCCGAGGACGCGGAGGACGTGGCGCAGGAAGCCTTCACGCGTTTCCACCGCGCGGGCCACGATCTGACGGGGCCGGACGCCCGCCCCCTGTTGTTCGTCATCGCCCGGAACCTGCAGGCGGATCGTTGGAAAGCCGCCGGTCGGACGGGGGTTCGCGGCACGGACGACATCCACGCCCTCGACGCCTCGCCGCGCGCCGTGGCCAGCGAGGCGCCTGCCGCCGACCAGCAGCTGATCGGCAGGGAGAATCTGGCTGCGGCCGCCCGCGTCATCCGCGCCCTGCCGCCGCGAACCCGCGACGCCTTTCTATTGCACCGGTTCGAGGACCAGACCTACGCCCAGATCGCCAAACGTCTGGGCGTGTCGGTCAGTATGGTCGAAAAACACATTGCCGAAGCCCTCCGTCAGCTGAAGATTTCACGAGATGGCTGAGGGGTTTGGCGAAACTGTCGTTGTGAGTCTTGAAGGCGTCGGCGCCCCATCCCCCCGCCGCGTCCCGGAGCGTTTTGTTTGCGCATGATCCAGCGCCTGACATCCCTGTTCGATCGTCGGCCGCGGACCGCCGAATCCTGGCTGGCGCGCATGCGACGGCCGGATGTCTCCGCGCGCGACCAGGCGGCCTTCCTCGAATGGCTGGAGGCGGACGACGCTCATCTGGACCAGTACGAGGCTGCGAAGAGCGGTCTGGCGGAACTGTCGCCGTTGGGCGATGTCTTTGCGCCCGATCTGGCGCGTCTGCGGGGACGACGGACTGTCGTGTCCCAGAGACGTCTGCTGATCGCCGGCGGGCTGGCCACAGGCGCGGTGGCGGCGGTGGTCGCCGTCGCTCTTGTCCTGCCCGGCGCGGGGCAGGAGCCCGCCGTCGCGACCGGTCGTGTTTACGCCAGCGCGCCGGGCGAGATCACGGATGTGACGCTGGAAGACGGATCGCGTGTCACCCTGGATTCCGACACGCGGATCCAGGTCGCCTATGGCCGCGACGCCCGCCGCGTAACCCTGATGCAGGGCGCGGCCTATTTCGACGTCGCCCACAATGCCGAACGACCCTTCCAGGTCGCGGTCGAGGATCGCTACGTTATCGTGACAGGGACGCGGTTCGCGGCGGCGTTGAGAAACGACCAGGCGGAGGTGTCGTTGCTGGAGGGACGGGTCGCCGTCGGGCGGACCGACGTCGGCCGCGCCCGCGCGCTGGAGCGCGCCGTCGCCCTGGCGCCGGGGCAGCAGGCCGTCTTCAAACGGGGCGTCAACCGCGTCAGTCTTCGTCGGATCGACGTCGAGGCGGCCACCGCCTGGCGCGAGCGCAGACTGGTCTTCCACGATGCGCCCCTGTCGGTCGTGGTCGAAGAGGCGGGGCGCTACGCAGGCGCGCCCCTGGTGATCGCCGACCCCGCCCTCGCCGAGATGCGCGTGACAGCGGTATTGCCCCTGACGGGCGAGGCGAAACTGATCGACCGGCTGGACGCCCTGTTGCCGATCTCGATCGAACGTGGCGAAGACGGCCGGGTCCTGATCCGCGCCGAATAGGTCTATCGCAGAGCTGTCACGCAAGCGCGCTAAGCGTTGCGTCTTCGTTGTTCGCTATCCTGTCTCAAGGCGCCGTTCGCTTGAAACCGCCCGCACGATCGACGCCGTTCGATGCGCTACGGGGAGGCGTCGCCGCCGCCGCTCTGGCGATCGTCGCCCTCGGCGGCTGGGCCCCGGCCGCCCGGGCGCAGGAGCGGGCGCAGGTTTTCGACATCCCCGCCCAGGACGCGCGTCGCGCCCTGGTGCAGCTCTGTGTTTCGGCGGGCTGTGACCTGGCCTTTCTGACGCCCACGGGCGAGGCGCGGCGCACGCGAGCGGTTCGCGGGCAAATGTCCTGGCGCGCCGCGGCAGACCAGATGCTCCAAGGCACCGGCTTGCGGCACCGTTTCATCGGCGACCGGGGCCTGCGGGTCTGGATGGAAGCCCAAAAGCCCGCCGAGATCCCGGCCGTTCCCGCCGCAGAGCTGGAGTCGATCACGGTCGTGGGGCGGCTGTCGGAGCAGATCGAGGAATCCTTGCGACGCAAGGCGGCGGCGGACGTCATCCTGGACAGCGCGTCCGCGACCCGGATCGGCGAACTTCCGGCCGCGAATCTGGCCGAGGCCTTGCAGCGGGTCCCCGGCGTGGCCATCGAACGCGAGGTGGGCGAGGGGCAGTTCGTCAGCGTTCGGGGGCTGGGGCCGCTGTTCCAGTCGGTGACCCTGAACGGAGCGCCGGTCGCCTTCAACGAGAACATCCGCAACTCGACCCAGAGCGGTCGGCAGTTCCGCTTCCGCGCCCTGTCGGCCGATCTCCTGGCGGGGGCTCAGCTCACCAAGTCGGCGACGCCCGATCTGATCGAGGGCGGGATCGGCTCCAACATCGACATCGAGACGATCGGCGGCCTGGACGGCGATCCCTTCTTGAGCCTCAGGGCGGGCGCCTCCGTCGAGGCGCGAACGGGCCGGCCGGAAACAGACGTCTCCCTCGCGGGCCGGTTCGTGTCCGAAGGCGGCGCATGGGGTTTGGTCGGCGGCCTGTCCCAGGAGGGGCGGTCGGTCCTCTACGACCGTTTTCAGGTGGGACGCTATACGCCGGTCGTCGTCGAGGGGCAGCCGGCGGTCGCCCCCAGCGATGTGAGGACGACGGTCGAGCACGAGGATCGGCTGAGGCGCAGCCTCTTCCTCGGCGGAGAGTGGCGGGCGTCGCCTTCGCTCAGGCTGCGGTTCGACAGCCTCGTCTCCACCTTCGACAACACCATTCGCGAGGACCGGATCGCCTATGGGCTCGGCGCCCTTCTGGAGACGCCCGGCGCCATGGCCACGGTCACGGACGGCGTGGTCACGGCCGGCTCGATCCGGGTCGGCACGATCGACAACAACACGGAGTTCTCCGCCCAGGCGCACCTGAACATCGTGGTGTCGGGCAGGGCGGATGTGGTGCTGGGCGATTGGAGCCTGACGCCGCGTTTCAGCCTGTCCCGCGCACGATCAAAGCTGGATACGCCGCTGGAGAGGATCTCCTTCCGTTCTTTACAGGCCCCCGCCTATGCGTTTGACGTCAGCGGAGCGGCGAGCGGGCGCAAGGCCGTGCTGCTGACTACCGATCTCGACCTGTCCGACCCGACCGGCTTCGCCTTCAAGCGTTTGGGCGTGCGCGCCATCGAATCCGTCGACGAGGACCTGACGGGCCTCCTCGATCTGCGGCGTCCCGTGTCCGTCGATCTCGGCAGGACGGTCCTGACCGAAATCGCCTTCGGCGCCCAGATCAGCGATCGGTCCCGCGATTACCAGAGACGCGACCGTGAGGCCGCGCTTCGGCCGGGCGCCGTTATCACCCCCGAGTTTCTCGGATTTCGCGTGGCCGACGACGTGTTCGATTCCCTGATCGACCGGCATCCGGGATCCTGGATCGCCGCCGACTTCGACCGGTTTCAGCAGGCCTTTCACATCCCCCGGGAAAGCGAGGAGTTGGCGGTCGGGCCCGACGCCCTGGTTCCGACGGGCGCCGACCTGCAGAACTCCTATCGCGTCGGCGAGCGTGTCGGGGCTCTTTACGCGCGAACGGATTTCGAGGGAGAGGTGGGCGGCGCCCCCTTCTCGGGCAATCTGGGTCTTCGCCTGGTCACGACGCGCACGGCGGTGGACGGC
>MGLN01000040.1:31051-32682 GCA_001796045.1 Caulobacterales bacterium RIFOXYB1_FULL_67_16
CTGCTGCCCAGTTTCAACATCGCCTTCGATCTGGATCGGGGCCGGCGCCTGCGGCTGGCGGCGTCCCGCACGATGACGCGGCCCTCGCTGGCGGACCTCCGCCTGGCGACCGTGCCCGCGAGTTCCCTTGTCTCGAACATCTACGAGCGCGGGCAGGCGGAGATCGACGCCCCGTCGCCCGGCTCGATCTTCACCGGGGTCGGCGGGAACCCGGATCTCAGCCCCTATATGTCGACCAATCTCGACGCCTCGTATGAGTGGAGCTTTCCGCAAGGCGCGCTCAGCCTCGCCGTCTTCCACAAAAGCATCGACGACTTCATCGGTTTGGTGGAGGCGCCGGAGATGCTGGTGTTCGAGACCCGCGCCGGTCCCCTGGTGCGGGCCGAGGTGATGATGTCGCGGCCGGCCAATCTGGGGCGCGCGATCAGCCGGGGCGTGGAGGTGGGGCTTCACCGGCGGCTTCCCTCCGGCTTTGGACTATGGGCCAGCGGCACCTTCACCGACGGCCACGGGCCGGGCGGACGCAGCCTGGCGGGGGTGTCGCGCTTCGCCTATTCCATCAACCCCTTCTTCGAGCGCGGGCCGGTCGTGATCGGCCTGTCCTGGTCCTGGCGGTCCGCCTTCCGGTCCGAGGCGGACATGCAGGGGGGAGGGGTGGCCGATTTCACCGTCGGCCCCGCCGGCTATCTGGACGCTCAGGCCTCGTTCGAGATCGGTTCCGGCGGAACCCTGGTCGTCGCGGCCTCGAACCTGACCGATACGACCGACCTCGCCTACGAATACGACACGCGGCGTCTGCTCCAGCTGGGCCGCGTCGGCCCCAGCCTGACCGCCAGCCTGCGCTGGTCGCTGTGATCCCTTTTCCCTTCTGCTTGTGACTTCCGAGGATTTTCGATGCTCAATCTGATGGCGGCCCTGATGGCCGGCTCCGCTCTGGCGGGCACGGCGCCGGCCTGCGACCTGACCGCAGCCGACGTGCGCACAGCCGGCGGCGACCTCTGCGCCCAGGCCTGGATGGATCGCAATCTGGGCATGAACGATCTGACGGCGGTGGGCACCCACAACAGCTACAAGCTGCCGATCCCGTCCGCCGAACTTCAGGCCATGATCGCCGTCAATCCCGGCGCCGTGGCTCTGGACTATTCGCATCGTCCCCTGACGGAACAGCTGGACGCCGGGGCGCGCCAGATCGAGATCGACGTGCTGAACGATCCGCAGGGCGGGCGCTACGCCCATCCCCTGTCGGCCCTGGGACGGCCGGGCCAGGGCGCGCCGGTCAGCGCCGCCTTCGCGGAAGCCATGGCCCGGCCGGGCTTCAAGACCCTGCACATGCCCGACGTCGATTTTCGCAGCACCTGCCTGACCTTCGTGGCCTGTCTGACGGAGATCCGCGACTGGTCGCGCGCCCATCCCGACCACGCCCCCATTCTGATCATGCTGAACGCCAAGACGGGCGGCCCCTCCATGCCCGGGGGAACGACGCCGCTGGATTTCGACGCCGCCGCCTGGGACGCCCTGGACGCCGAGGTGCGGTCGGTGTTCGACGCCGATCACCTGATCACGCCCGATCAGGTCCAGGGGGAGTACGCCACCCTGCGTGAAGGGGTTTTAGCCGGAGGCTGGCCGCGGCT
>MGLN01000041.1:0-498 GCA_001796045.1 Caulobacterales bacterium RIFOXYB1_FULL_67_16
AGTGGAGAAGGGCGACGGCGATCGCCGGACCAATCCCGTGGATGTGCACGTCGGCGGCCGGATCGCTCATCGCCGGCGCAGCCTGGGACTCAGCCAGAGCGACCTTGGTCAGGCGCTCGGGCTCACGTTCCAGCAGATCCAGAAATACGAGCGCGGCGCCAATCGCGTCTCCGCGTCCAAGCTCTGGGAAGCGGCGGGTTTCCTCGGTGTGCCGGTCAGCTATTTATTTGAGGGCCTGGCGCAGACCGATGGGGCGAAAGCGGAGACGAAGGGGGCCTTCCGCCACGAGGCTCACCCTGATGATCGAGCGCCTGGCCGCGCGCCTGGGTCCGGAGCAGCAGCGCCTGATCCGGGATTTGTTGCGTTGTCTGCTGCCGACTTTTTCATCGCAGATCCGGGACGAGGAGGCGCGTTAACCAGCTGAGCCGCCTGCCGCGCGATCTCACTGCAGGAGCCGCGCTGGCGGCACGTCCAGAACCTCGGCCAAACGGCCCAACA
>MGLN01000041.1:555-2439 GCA_001796045.1 Caulobacterales bacterium RIFOXYB1_FULL_67_16
CGCGTAGGAGGGTTTGGAGGTTTCTCGCTAGCAGGGTGACAGCATCTGTCGGCATCTAGCGGTCAACGTTCGCGGAAGAGCTCTATGGCTTTAACGCCCAAGGCTTTGGCAATCCGCTCCACGACATCCAAGGTGGGATTTCGCTCGCCGCGCTGGAGTTGGCCCATATAGCTATATGAGAGTCCTACGTCGGTCGCGAGCCCCTCGATCGTGAGCTTCTTCTCAAGCCGAATCCGGCGGACGTTGCGCCCAAAAGTCTCCGTCAAACTCATTCATACAGGCACACGCAAAGAGCGTCGGGCAGCCAGTCACCATAGTAACCATTGCGACTTATGGCTCTGCGAGTTGAGCCGCTGGGGCATGCCGCGTTGTCAGGGAATCAGACGCGAGATTCGGCCAAAAGGGCCGTTGGCGGCGTTTCAAGGACGACGGCGAGATTTTCCACGACGCGCAGCGTTGGATTTCTCTTCCCCCGTTCAAGCTCTCCCATGTAGCTGTAGGACAGGCCCACGGCGTCAGCCAAGGCCTCGATTGTCATGCCTTTTTTCTGTCTTGCACGACGTACGTTCCGCCCAAAGATTCTCGTAAGCGCCATAGCCGCAGGCGGCGCCCATCGTACATTTTGGGCCAGTCACTATAGTGACCATTCCGACGGTGGTTTACGCTCAGCCCTCCCTTGATTTGGAGGGCGAAGTCCTCGGAGCGACGCGTGGATGACGGAGTCGATAGTGTCGAAGGCCGGTTCGAGGATCGCCTCACGGCTTTGGAACGTCGTTACGGCGCATGGTTGCGGCGTACCCTTCGGAGAAGGTTTGGGCAGAATGAATGCGACGACCTGTCCCAAGAGACGTGGCTTCGCGTGGCTTCAAGCAAATCTCTTGACGGTCTCCGATACCCGAAAGCCTTCCTGTTACGGATCGCCGTGAATCTGGCTTGCAACGCAAGGCGCCGACGTGAGCTGGCGTGCAGGGCGGAAGCCGCAGCGTCGGTTCACGATCGGGTTGATGCTGACCAAACCGATCGATTGATGTTGCTGGAGACCATCCTGAGCTTGCCAGAATCCGTGAGAGATGTCTTTTTATTGTCCCGGATCGACGGTCTGACGAACGCCCAGATCGCCGACAGACTG
The DNA here is from genome assembly GCA_001796045.1 of Caulobacterales bacterium RIFOXYB1_FULL_67_16. Lineage (GTDB taxonomy): Bacteria > Pseudomonadota > Alphaproteobacteria > Caulobacterales > Caulobacteraceae > Brevundimonas. Next base: position 1,685 of record MGLN01000041.1, read on the forward strand.
GGGATTTCCCCCAAGACTGTGGAAGGGCGCATGACCCGGGCCTTGGCCCACTGCGCCGCCCAGCTCCGGCGCTAGGATGGGGCGCGACATGGCCAACCCGACGATGCGGGTTGAAGCGGCGGAGAAGGAGGCGGCGGCGTGGCACGTCCGCCTCGGCACGACCTCGATCGAGACACGTACCATCGAGGAATTCTTCGAATGGCGGGCCAAGCCCGGCAACGCCCAGGCGTACAGCCGGGTCGACCGCGTATGGCGCGAGAGCCGGGGTCTTGGACCCGACCCCGCGCTCGCCGAGGCCCTGGACGGAGCCCGTCGCCGGAGCCGGGTGAGCCCGGCGTCGGGGCGTCGGTCCGTTCTGTTCGGCGGTCTGGCCGTGGCCACGGCGCTGGCGTTGATGGTGGGCGGCTCCTGGTTCTGGACCGACAGAAATGCCTTCGCCACAAGGGTCGGCGAGCAGCGGGTTATCCCGCTCGGCGACGGATCGAGCCTGAGCCTGGATACGAACTCAAGGGTGCGCGTCCGCTTCACGGACGATCAGCGGCGGATCGACCTCCTGGAAGGTCAGGCGCTCTTCAATGTGGCGCATGACGCCGGGCGTCCCTACGTGGTGTTCGCCGGCGATACCCGGGTCACGGCCGTGGGAACGGTTTTCGACGTGCGCAGGGCAGGGGAGGGGGTTCGTGTCACTCTCGTGTCTGGCGTGATCGACGTCCAGTCCGACCAGGCGCCGTCGCCGCCCCGTCGCATCGCCGCCG
>MGLN01000041.1:2448-2871 GCA_001796045.1 Caulobacterales bacterium RIFOXYB1_FULL_67_16
CAGCTCGTCTTCACCGATATCCCGCTGGCGCAGGCGGTGGCCGAGATGAACCGTTACCTGACCGAAAAGATCGAGATCGACGACCCCGCCATCCGGTCGGTGGCCGTCAACGGCGTCTTCCGCACCGGTGACCGCGACGCGTTTGTGGCCGCGTCTTCGGATGTCATGGGATTACGGGCTGTTCCAAAGGCGGACGGATCGGTCGGGCTCTCCCGGCGCAGAAATTAATTCGGGACGCCGAGAGGGTTAGCCCCGGTCTCGATGGTCTCTCTCTTCAGCGCCACTGGGGGCGTCGAGGGGAAACCAGTCTATGAGCCGTTCCTATCTGCTGTCCGGCGCCGCCGCGGTCGCCTGCATCGTCTCCGCGAGCTCACCGGCGTGCGCTCAGTCCGTGCGGGAGTTTCGGATTCCGCCCGGACCGAT
>MGLN01000041.1:2942-5532 GCA_001796045.1 Caulobacterales bacterium RIFOXYB1_FULL_67_16
GCGGCCTTGGACCGGCTTCTGGCAGGGTCTGGCCTGACATGGACGCAGAGCCGGCCTGGGGTCTTCGCGGTGCAGCGGGCCGGCATGGCGAGTGTCGACGAGGCGGTCGAGATCGATGAAGTCATCGTAACGGGAACGCTGCTGCGGTCGTCGGGAGATTTGGCATCGCCCGTGGTTCAACTGGACCGGGATGCGCTGGATGGAACCGGTCGTGGGACTGTCGCCGACATTCTCGTTTCCTTACCTCAGAATTACGCCGGCACGTCCACGCCGGTGAGCCAAGCCACGCTCGCTGATGCCGGCACCTCGAACGATGTCTACGCCACCGGGGTGAACCTTCGCGGTCTCGGGGCGGCGTCCACGCTGGTTCTCGTGAATGGTCGTCGGCTCGCAGGAACCGGGTCTCGTGCGGAGTTCGCCGACGTCTCGGCCCTTCCGTCGGCGGCCGTCGACAGGGTCGATGTACTTCTGGACGGCGCATCTGCGCTTTACGGGTCCGATGCGGTCGCGGGCGTTGTGAACGTGATCATGCGGCGATCCGTGGACGGACAGGAGACGCGAGCACGCGTCTCCGCCGCGGAAGGCGGTGCAGAGGACGTCCAAGTCTCGCACCTCATAGGTCGTAACTGGGGATCGGGCGCAGCCTACCTGGCCTATGAATATCAATCCGCCAACGCGTTGAGCGGTTCGGACCGAAGCGTCACGGCGGATGGAGATCTGCGACCCTTCGGTGGGAGTGACCGCCGTGGTTTCTACAGCGCGCCCGGCAATATTCTCGCGCTTAACCCCGCGACATCTGCGTTCGAAGTCCAGTTCGCGATCCGCCCACCGACCGGTGGAACGGCGCAGACCCCCGGCGACTTCGCGGCAGGCCAGAGCAATCTTCAATCCCCGCTCGCCGGTATCGATCTTCTGCCTGCACTCGAACGCCACAGCGCGTATGCGCGCATCCGGCAATCGATAGGCGAACGGCTCGAGTTGACCGGGGCCATCCGTTACAGCCTTCGAACGACGGAGTCGGCAACGGCGGCCGCCGCGGGGATCTTCAATGTCACACAAGCCAATCCGTGGTTCGTGTCGCCGAACGGCGCTTCATCGCACACCGTGGCGTATTCTTTCCTTCGGGATATAGGGCCAGCGCGGAGCTCGACCGAATCCGAGAGCTTGGGCTTGACTATCGGTGCGCGTTACGACGTTTCGCCGACTTGGTCGGTCGAGGCCTACGTGGCCGACGCTTGGGAACTGGCGGACTTCGGCGTAAGCAACCGCGTCAACACTCGGTTCCTGTCGGAAGCCTTGGGGAACATCCCAGACGACCCGGCAACGCCCTTCCGTGCTGCAGTAGATGGTTACTTCAACCTCTTCGGAGACGGCAGCGCCAACGCCCAGGCTGTGTCGGACTTCATCGGCAGCGGCTACGGTGTTGTCCGGAATCGTAGCCGCGCAAGTTCGGCGAACCTGCTTGTGCAGGGACCTCTTTGGCGTCTTCCGGGAGGTGATATCTCGTTGGCTGTCGGAGGCCAGGCGAGACGAGAGGCGTTTGAGACCGAGGGCGAGACCTTCCTGACGGCAGCCGCGCCCCGTTTTATCTCCAGCCCCGACCGATCTCGAGCGATCTCCGCAGTGTTCGCCGAGGCGCGCATTCCGATTGTGGGACCGGACAATGAAAGAGCCGGGATCCGGCGCCTGGAGCTTTCTGTCGCGACCCGGTTCGAGGACTACGATGATTTCGGTTCGACAACCAATCCGAAGCTTGGCTTGATCTGGTCGCCGGACGAGCAGATCACCATGCGGACATCTTGGGGGACGTCCTTCCGCGCCGCAGCGCTCACGCAGCTGTTCGACCAGTTCGGCGTGTCCCCGGCCTTTTTGGATCGGGCCGATGGGGCGGAGGCGTTGATCCTCATGCTGTACGGTGGCAACCCCGATCTGCAGCCTGAGACCTCAGAAACCTTTACGCTCGGCTTCGACTATCGCCCGACCAGAGGGCCGAGGCTCGGGGTCAACTTTTTCACGACCAGTTTCGATGACCGCATCGCGCAGCCCGTGAACGCCAACTTCGACGGGGCGCTCATCGACCCCACGCTCCGTCCCTTCGTGACCTTCGTCGATCCGGTCAACAGCTCCGCCGACCGCGCACTCATCGAGAGCTTCTCGGACGCTCCCGGATTTTCCAGCCTCTTCCCGGTCACAGCGTACGGCGCTGTGGTGGATACACGCTGGGTCAACACTGGCGCGGTGCGTGTCAGCGGTCTGGACGTACAGGCAGGTCACGGTTGGGAGATCAGCAACGGTCGTCTCGCGCTCGACCTGACAGCGTCCTGGATTTTGGACTACGAAAGCCAGACGACGCCGACAGCGCCCATTGAGGAGGTCGCCGGCCTCGTAGGTTACCCGACGGACCTGAGAGCGCGGACCGGTGCGACTTGGTCGCGTGACGGCGTCGCGGTCGGGCTTCATTGGAACCATGTGGCCGGCAGCAAAGATCGGGCCGGCAACCGCCTCTCGGCCTGGAATACGATTGACGCAACGGCCGGGTGGACTTCGGACCTGGCCGGCGCGCCCGGCGTCCAGGTTCAGCTTGCCGTCC
>MGLN01000041.1:5652-5739 GCA_001796045.1 Caulobacterales bacterium RIFOXYB1_FULL_67_16
TATCCGAAATGTGGACGCTCATCTGTCGCGTCGTCGGAACGGCGATCGCAGCGGCTTGCTTGGCGGGGGCCGCGCACGGCCAAGGTA
>MGLN01000042.1:0-6205 GCA_001796045.1 Caulobacterales bacterium RIFOXYB1_FULL_67_16
CAGGGCGCTGTTGTGCGCGTGCAGGGACTTGTACTTGGGGCTTTGCGGATCCAGGGCGCTGTTGTGCGCGTGCAGGGACTTGTACTTGGGGCTTTGCGGATCGACCGCTGACGTCAGCTTCGGCATGGGGGTGGTTTAGGGGCGGTTGGCGAAAAGCGCTAGTGAGTGAGACGTGCGCTGAGGCGCGCGCTGAAGGCTCGCCTCCTGCTCACAGGCGCTTTTCACCCCGACGCCCCGCCGTTCTTGCCAGTTCCCGCCTTTTCCCCTATACGCCCCCGCTTTCCAGGGCTTCGGTCCTGACGCGGAACGCCAAAGGGTTGGACAACCGGTCCCGCCGCCGCGCCAGGAGCCATCGTGGAGATCGACTTACCCGGTCGTTTCCGCGCCGACGCTCACAAGGGAGACTACCGCATGGCTCTTTACGAGCACACGGTCATGACGCGCCAGGACATCTCGGCGCAACAGGCCGAAGCGCTGAACGACACCATTAAGGACCTGATCGTCCAAGGCGGCGGCTCCGTCGCCAAGATCGAGTACTGGGGTCTGCGCAACCTGACCTACCGCGTGAAGAAGAACCGCAAGGCTCACTACTCGCTGCTGGCCGTCGACGCCCCTCCCGCCGCCATGGCCGAGGTCGAGCGTCAGCTGTCGATCAACGAAGACGTGCTGCGCTGGCTGACCGTCCGCGTCGAGGAACTCGACCTGGAACTGTCGCCGCTGCTGGCCCGCCGTGAACGCGAGCGTGAACGTGAGCGCGAACGCACCCCGCGCGACGACGCCGCCATCGACGCCGACGCCGAATAAGGAATCCGGAACATGACCGACACCACCGCCCCCACCCCGGGCGCTCCGGCCGGCTCCGGAGCCGCCGGCCGCCGCCCCTTCTACCGTCGCCGCAAGGTCTGCCCGTTCTCGGGCGCCAACGCGCCGAAGATCGACTACAAGGACGTGAAGCTGCTGCAGCGTTACGTCTCCGAACGCGGCAAGATCGTGCCTTCGCGCATCACCGCCGTCTCCCAGAAGAAGCAGCGCGAACTGGCCAAGGCCATCAAGCGCGCCCGCTATCTGGCCCTCCTGCCGTACGTGGTGAAGTAAGATGAAGGTCGTTCTGCTGGAACGCGTCGAGAATCTCGGCGCCATCGGCGACGTCGTGTCCGTCAAGGACGGCTTCGCCCGTAACTTCCTTCTGCCGCGCGACAAGGCCCGCCGGGCCACCGCCGCCAACCTGAAGGCGTTCGAACTCGACCGCGCCGCCATCGAGCAGCGCAACGAGAAGAACAAGGCCGATGCACAGAAGGTCGCCGACAAGATCGACGGCCAGACCTACATCATGATCCGTCAGGCCGGTGAAACCGGTCACCTGTACGGCTCGGTCGCCGGCCGCGACGTCGCTGAAGCCATTCAGGCCGAAGGCGGCAAGGTCGAGCGCTCGCAGGTCGTCCTGAACACGGCGATCAAGACCCTGGGCGTCCACGAAGTGCTGGTCCGCCTGCACGCCGAGGTCCGCGCCACGGTCAAGGTCAACATCGCCCGCTCGATGGATGAAGCCGAACGTCAGGCCAAGGGCGAAGACGTGATCCGCAGCCAGTTCGACGATGAGCGCCAGGCCGCCGAGCAATCGGCCCAGGAACTGATCGAAGGCGGCGCCGGTCAACAAGAGGGCTTCGGCGACGAAGCCTGATCCGACCGGATCACAGAGACATCAGGGGCGCGTTCCGAAAGGGACGCGCCCTTTTTGCTGGGTCCGTCTCGCGAGCGAAGATTACCAAAGCTTCAGAACCAGCCCCGCTTCGCGCCCCCGTTGCGCCACATATCGCCGCTCAGTCTCGCGGTTCACGTTTGAAGGGGATCCTATGAAGTCCAGAATCACCGCGGGCGTCCTAGCCCTGTCGCTGGTCGCAGGCGCCGCTCAGGCCATGACGGTCCAGGAATTCCTGACCACCGCCAACGGCATTCCGCGCAACCCCACCGCCCTGCTGCGGTCCGACACCCGTCGGCTGATGGGGGAGTTCCGCAGCGCCGTGCAGACCGTGCGCACGGAGCAGACTGCGGCGACGGCTGCGGGACGACGCCCCGCCACCTGCATGCCGGAAAAGGTCAGCCTCTCGGCCAACGACATTCTGGCTCGATTCAACGCCATTCCCGCCGAACGGCGCAGCATCAGCACGACCCAGGCCGTGCGTGAATGGATGGCGCAGAAATACCTCTGCCCGGCATGATGCCTGATTAGGAAATTCCCGTTCACCCACAGGCCGAACGAACTGTCCACCGCCGCGACGACGTCCCCGACTGACGCAGGCGCATGTCAGGGATAAAGCGTTAAGACAATGAACGCCTTCGCCCCCATGCCCTTCTCGTCCTCGCCGATGGACCCCAGCGGCGTCGCCTCCATGCCCCATAACCTGGAGGCCGAACAGGCTCTGCTCGGCGCCCTGATGTTCGACAACGGCGTGTTCGAGCGGCTCAGCGACCGTCTGCGCGGCTCGCACTTCTACGAGCCCTTCCACCAGCGACTGTTCGAGGCCATCGAGGATCATATCCGTCAGGGCATGCTGGCGGAACCGACCATCCTGATGGAGCGGTTCAAACAGGACCCGGCCTTCCAGGAGTTCGGCGGCCTGCGCTACTTCGCCGATCTGGTCGACCGGGCGCCGCCGGCGGCCAACGCTCCGGACTATGCGCGGGTCGTCTACGATACGGCCCTGCGACGCGACCTGATCCGCATCGGCGGCGAGATCATCAAGGAGGCGCCCAATCCGGACGTCCCCGCCGACGAGCAGATCGAACAGGCGGAACAGACCCTGTATTCTCTGGCCGAGACGGGCAAGCCGTCGTCCGGTTTCGTCAGCTTCTCCCACGCCCTGTCCGGCGCCGTTCAGATGGCGGCGGAAGCCTATCAACGCGAGGGCAAGCTGGCCGGTCTGGCTACCGGCCTGAACGATCTGGACCGGAAACTGGGCGGCCTGCACCCTTCCGACCTGCTGATCCTGGCCGGACGCCCGTCCATGGGTAAGACGGCTCTGGCGACCAACATGGCCTTCAACGTGGCCCGCGCCTATCAGTGGGAGCCGACGCCCGAGGGCCGCAAGACGGTCAACGGCGGGGTGGTGGCCTTCTATTCGCTGGAAATGAGCGCCGAACAGTTGGCCATGCGGATCCTGGCTGATGCGTCCGGCGTCTCCTCCGACAAGCTGCGCAAGGGCGAGATCGACGCCTCGGACTTCGGCAAGCTGCGCGATGCGGCGGTCGAGATCGGCGAGGCGCCCCTCTACATCGACGCCACCGGCGGCATCTCCATCTCCAAGCTGGCCGCACGGGCGCGGCGGCTGAAGCGGATGGAGCACGGGCTGGACCTGATCATTGTCGACTACCTGCAGCTGGTGACCACCGGCGAGGGCGGCGGGCAAAAGAACCGCGTTCAGGAGGTTTCCGAAATCACCGGCGGCCTCAAGGCCCTGGCCAAGGAGCTGAACGTCCCGATCATCGCCCTTTCGCAGCTGTCGCGTCAGGTCGAGCAGCGCGACGACAAGCGGCCCCAGTTGTCGGACCTGCGGGAATCCGGTTCGATCGAACAGGACGCCGACTGCGTCATGTTCGTCTATCGCGAGAGCTATTACCTGGGTCGGGCCGAACCCCGCGAAGGCACCGAGGAACACCTGCAATGGCAGCAGGACATGGACCGGCTGCAAGGCCAGGCCGAGGTCGTCATCGGCAAACAGCGTCATGGCCCGATCGGCATCGTCAAACTGGCCTTCGACGCCGACACCGTGCGGTTCGGAAACCTGGCGCACGGCTATGAGGAAGTCAGCTACGAATAGCAGGCGGCGGTTGACCTCGGCCGCGAACAGGCCCCTTGGGTGCGGATGGCCAGCGAAACCGTCTATATTCTCCAGACCTATGTCCAGGGCCGCGGCAAGGGGCTGAAGGCCGAGCCGCAAGTGGGGTGCAAGGACGCCGAGGAGGCGCGGCGCAAGGCGGAACGACTGGCGCCCCTGCGGCTGGGCGTGGTGGCCTTTTCGGTCTCGGCCGACACCGAGATGGGCGACTACGACGAAGAACCGACCATCATCTTCAAGTCCGGACGACTGCCCCCGCCGTTCAGCGACGAGGATTGATCGGTCCAGACTTTCCCATCGGGCTCTTCCATCGTCGGGAAGTTGCGCCATAAGGGCCGCCATGCCCTCCCCCGCCCTGCTGTCCGTCGATCTGAACGCCCTGGCCCGCAATTTCCACACACTGGAAGCCGTGACCGGCGCGCCGGTGCATCCGGTGGTCAAGGCCGACGCCTACGGGCTTGGCGCCAAAGCCTGCGCGACCCGGCTGATGGCCGAAGGGGCGCGGACCTTCTTTGTCGCCCGCGTCGACGAGGGTGTGACCTTGCGGGCGGCGCTGGGGGATGCGCCGACCATCTATGTGCTGGACGGCTGCCACGGCGGCGGGGCAGGCGTGCTGAAGGCCGCCGACCTGCGTCCGGTGCTGAACCAGCCGAGGCAGATGCAGGCCTGGGCCGAAGCGGGCGGCGGGGCCTGCGGGCTTCAGATCGACACCGGCCTGAACCGGCTAGGCTTCCGCCCCGAAGACGCGCCCGCGCCGTTCGAGGGGCTCAGCCTTGTCATGAGTCACCTGGCCTGCGCCGACGAACCCGACCAGCCGATGAACCAGCGTCAGCGCGACGCCTTCGCGGCGGCGGCAGCGCGATATCCGGGCATCACGCGATCGCTGGCCAACTCGGGCGGCTGTTTCCTGGGGCGGGACTACAGCTTCGACGCCGTGCGTCCCGGCGTCTGTCTGTATGGCGGCGGGCCGCAGGGGCGGCCGGACGGCCGGATCGCCGCAGTCGCCACCCTGACGGCCGAGGTGCTGCAGGTCCGTGACGTAAAACCGGAAGAAAGCATCGGCTATTCCAGAGGTTTCCTCGCTGATCGCCCCGTCCGCGCAGCCGTGATCGCGGCGGGCTATGCCGATGGCGTGATGCGGGCCTATGGTCAGAGCGGCGCGGCCTGGATCGCGGGCGAAATCCGGCCGCTGCTTGGGCGGGTGTCGATGGATGTCTGCACAATCGACGTGACCGGCCTTGAGGTCACAGTCGGCGACCGGGTCGAATTATTCGGCGCCAACCGGTCCCTGGACGAGGCGGCCGCAGCGGCTGGAACCATCAGCTACGAACTGCTGACCGCCGTCAGCAATCGGGTTCCTCGCGCCTATGTCGGCCGCTACGACCGAAGCTGACGTCGCGGGCGGCGATGAAGGCGAAGCGCGGGCCCCCACCCCCGCTCCGCCCTTCTGCTAAGGAAGCCCATGGCTCGTGATTCCGCCCTCTATGTCTGTCAGTCCTGCGGCTCGGTCCACGGCAAGTGGTCGGGTCAGTGTTCGTCATGCGGACAATGGAACACCCTCACTGAAGAGAGCCGTTCGGCCCCGCCGGGCGCGATCAAACCGTCGGCGGCCGCTTCGGCGCGTGGGCGAGGTCTTCAGTTCGAGACTCTCCAATCCGACACGCCCGAGCCGCCGCGCATCACGACGGGCGTCGCCGAGTTCGACAGGGTCTGCGGCGGTGGCGTTGTGCCCGGTTCAGCCATCCTGCTGAGCGGCGATCCCGGCGTCGGCAAGTCCACCCTGCTGCTCGAGGTGGCGGCCAAGGCGGCGCTTCGCGGCGGGCGCATCGCCTATATCTCCGGCGAAGAGGCCGTTGAGCAGATTCGGGCGCGAGCCAAGCGGATGGGGCTGGAGCAGGCGCCGGTCAATCTGGCTGCGGCGACGGCCCTGCGCGACATCTTGGGTACGCTGAAGCGCGAGCAGTTCGACATCGTCATCGTAGATTCGATCCAGACCCTGTGGTCCGATGTCCATGAGAGCGGACCGGGCTCCATCACCCAGGTCCGCGCCTGCGCCGGCGAGATGGTGCGATTGGCCAAGACTCAAGGGATCGCCGTCGTTCTGGTCGGCCATGTCACCAAGGACGGTCAGGTGGCCGGGCCCCGCGTGGTCGAGCATCTGGTCGACGCCGTCATGACCTTCGAGGGCGAGCGCGGCTATCCGTTCCGCATCCTGCGTGCGGGCAAGAACCGGTTCGGCGCCACCGACGAGATCGGGGTGTTCGAAATGGGCGACAGCGGCCTGAGGGAAGTCGCCAATCCGTCGGCCCTGTTTCTGGGCGACAGCAAGGACCGGGCGCCCGGCGCGGCCGTCTTTGCCGGGATCGAGG
>MGLN01000042.1:6220-13629 GCA_001796045.1 Caulobacterales bacterium RIFOXYB1_FULL_67_16
TGGTCGAGATCCAGGCCCTGGTGGCGCCGTCCGCCTATGGCACGCCGCGCCGGGCGGTGGTGGGCTGGGACTCCGGTCGTCTTGCCATGTTGCTGGCGGTGCTGGAGGCCCGGTGCGGCCTGGGGTTCGGGGACAAGGACGTCTATCTGAACGTCGCCGGCGGCCTGCGGATCAACGAACCGGCGGCGGATCTGGCGGCGGCGGCGGCGCTGATCAGCTCGGCTTTGGATATGCCCCTGCCCCAGGGTTGCGTCGTCTTCGGCGAGATCGGCCTGTCGGGCGAGGTCCGCAGCGTGGGCCGAGCCGAGGCGCGGCTGCGCGAGGCTCAGAAGCTGGGCTTCGACCATCTGCTGTGCCCGCCCCTGCCCCAGAGCGCGGGGAAGACCAACGGGGTCAAGGTGACGTCGGCGACGCGCTTGACGGATGTTGTCGAACGAATCTCGCAAAACCGCTATTAGACGGGCGCAACAGCTGCTGGACCTCTGAGTGACCGGTTACGACGTCTTCGCCATTGTGGTGATCCTGTTCTCCGCCGCCGCCGGATGGGTGCGCGGCGGTGTGCGCGAGATCATCACCCTGCTCAGCGCCCTGCTGGCGGCGTTGGTGGCTCTGGTGACCCTGCCGTGGACGGCGATGCTGGGGCGGGCTCTGATCAATCCGGACTGGGCCGGGACCATCCTGGCGGCCATCGTCGCCTTTCTGATCGTCTATTTCGGCATCCGCATTTTCGGGGCCTACCTGTCGAAACAGGCCCAGGCCCATCCTCAGTTGGGCGGCGTCGACCGATTCATCGGCGTCTTCGTCGGGACCGGCCGGGCCCTGGTGCTGCTGGGAGCCGTCCATCTGGTCATCGTCGCCGCCATGCCGGGCGAACGGACGCCACGCTGGCTCAGCGAAGCCGCCCTCTACAAGGTCAGCGCCGTGGGTGCTCGGGCCATCCAGATCATCCTGCCCGGGATCGGGCGGGGCGCCGATGCGATCACGCCTGTGGTGGATTCATCCGTGCGCAAAGGGTTTTCGAACGACGAAGCCTTGCCTCGGACGCAATCCGAGACTAACTCGCCGCGCGAAGCCGCCCCGTAAGTTTCCCCCGGTCATCGGAGCCCCACGATGCGCCACCATATCGCCGATCCCGTCGTTCACCGCGAGCACTGGCGCGAGCCGGAGGATGACCAGCTCCGTCTCGAGTGCGGCGTCTGCGGCGTCTGGGGCGCGGACGAGGACGAGGGCTCGGCCGTCGTCGCCTTGGGCCTTCACGCCCTGCAGCACCGCGGGCAGGAAGCCTGCGGCATCGCCAGCATCAAGGACGAGCGTTTCTACACCGAACGCCATCAGGGCCTGGTCGGCGAGGCCTTCGGCGGCGCCGACCTGATGACCCGTATGCCCGGCCGCGCGGCTGTCGGTCACACCCGCTACTCGACCGCCGGCGGCAGCTTCCTGCGCAACATCCAGCCGATGTTCGCCGACCTGGACCAGGGCGGTATCGCCATCGCCCACAACGGCAATCTGACCAACTTCAAATTCCTGCACAGCCAGCTGGTCAGCGAAGGCGCCATCTTCCAGTCGACCTCGGATTCCGAAGTCATCCTTCACCTGATCGCCCGCAGCCGTAAGGCCAAGATCGTCGACCGCTTCATCGACGCCCTGGCGCGGATCGAGGGCGGCTACGCCCTTGTCGCCCAGACCCGCCACAAGATGATCGGCGCCCGCGACCCGCTGGGCATTCGTCCCCTGGTCCTGGGCCAGATGGGCGAGGCCTGGGTCTTGGCCTCTGAAACCTGCGCCCTGGACATGATGGGCGCCACCTTCGTACGCGACGTCGAACACGGCGAGGTCGTCGTGATCGATGAGAACGGCCTGGAGTCGATCAAGCCCTTCCCGGCGCGCGCCGCCCGCCCCTGCCTGTTCGAATACGTCTATTTCTCGCGACCCGACTCGGTCGTGAACGGCCGTTCGGTCTATGAGGTGCGCAAGGAGATGGGACGCGGCCTGGCGGGCGAATGGGGCGTGGACGCCGACATCGTGGTTCCGGTGCCGGACTCCGGCGTGCCCGCCGCCCTGGGCTATGCCCAGGAGAGCGGCATCCCCTACGAGATGGGCATCATCCGCAGCCACTATCTGGGCCGCACCTTCATCCAGCCCAGCCAGGGCGCCCGTCAGAAGGGCGTGCGGATGAAGCACAGCCCCAACAAGGCGGCCCTGGCCGGCAAGCGGGTCGTGCTGATCGACGACTCCATCGTGCGCGGCACCACTTCGGTCAAACTGGTCCGCGCTGTCCGCGCCGCGGGCGCCAAGGAGGTCCACCTGCGGTCGGCCAGCCCGCAGATCCTCTTCCCCGACTTCTACGGCATCGACATGCCGGAACGGGCGCAACTTTTGGCGGCCAACAAGACGCTGGAAGAGATGCGCGAACTGCTGGAAGTCGACTCGCTCGGCTTCCTCTCGATCGACGGTCTCTACCGCGCCATGGGGGAGACAGGCCGCAACAACGACGCGCCCCAGTTCACCGACCACTATTTCACCGGCGACTACCCCACCCGCCTGCTGGACCGCGAGATCGAGGAAGGCGGCCGGGAGTTTTCGGCGCGACAACTTTCGCTGCTGGTCAGCGCCTAACTTCTCCTGCCCTCCGCCGCGCCGATCTGGCTTGGCGTGCGTGTCCGACGCACGCTAATCATGGCGGATGTCAGATCTGCCCCTGAAAGACCGTATCGCCCTCGTCGTCGGGGCTTCGCGCGGCATAGGCTACGAGAGCGCCCTGGCCCTGGCCAAGGCCGGCGCCCATGTGGTCGCCACAGCCCGGACGCAAGGCGGGCTTGAAGAGCTGGACGACGCCGTCTTCGCCGCGACGGGCAAGCACGCCACCCTCGTCCCATTCGACCTGGTCGATGGGGGCGGGATCGACCGGCTGGGGGGCGCCGTCTTCGAACGGTTCAAGAAGCTGGACATCTGGGTCCAGGCGGCCGCGACCATGGGGCCGTCGGGCCTGACGCCGGTGGCCCACGCCGACCCGCGCGAGTTCGCCAAGGTCGAAAAGGTCAACTTTACCGCCGTCTATAGGCTGGTCCGCTCGCTGGAGCCGCTATTGCGCGCCTCGGACGCCGGGCGGGCGATCCATTTCACCAGCAGCGTGGCGACGACGCCCCGCGCCTTCTGGGGCATGTACGCCGCCACCAAGGCCGGCGCCGAAGCTCTGATCAAGGCCTGGGCGGACGAGGTGGAGAGCACCCCGATCCGCGTCAGCGTCGTCGATCCGGGTCGGATGCGCACCGCCATGCGCGCCCAGGCCTTCCCCGGAGAAGACCCGCAGACCCTGCCGCATCCGTCGGAGATCGGTCCTCTGGTGGTCGAACTGGCGCGAGCCGACCTCACACCTCCGCTGACGATCCGCTTCCGTGACTGGAAGGCCGGTCCGACGGCGGAGGCGCTGGTTTAGGCGTCGGATTCAGCCCCAGGCGCCGGCCGCAGGTTCCTCCCGGAACGCGAAGGTCCCGTCGGTCGAGGCGGACAGGTCTCGCCAGGCGTCAAGCTCCGCCTTCAGACTGTTCGCCTTCATCTCCACCATGCCGATCGCATCCGTACCCGCAGCCCAACGGACAGGCGGATTTTCGGTCTTGGCCAGCACGACCAGAGCCTGACCCAGTTTCACCGGGTCACCCGCCTGGTTATGACTGCGGGCGTCGAAGAAGGCGCGAATGGCGGCCGAGGCTTCGGCGTAGTCGGCTATGGGGTTGTCGCCGTACCGGATCGACGAGGCGTCCAGGAAGTCGGTGCGGAAAAAGCCGGGCTCAATGATGGTGACATGGACGTTGAAAGGACGCACCTCTTGCGCGACCGACTCGCTAAAGCCTTCGACCGCGAACTTGGAAGCGCAGTAGACGGCCCCGCTTTCGCCGCCGACCAGCCCCCCGATCGATGAGATGTTGAAAATCCGGCCGGACCTCTGGGCTCGCATGAGCGGCAGGACCGCCCGGGTCATCTCGAACAGACCGAAGACATTGGTCTCGAACTGCGCGCGCACGTCCTTCGGGGCGATCTCCTCGAAAATGCCCAGGTGACCATAGCCGGCATTGTTGACCAGCACGTCGATCCGACCGAACCGCCCTACTGCAGCCTCGACCGCCGCAGGGATGGCGGCCGTGTCCGTCACGTCCAGCGCCAGCGACATCACGGTCTCGCTGTCCGGACCGAAGGCGTCGGTCAAGGCCGCGCGATTGCGCCCGGCGACAACGACCCGATCCCCCGCGTCCAGCGCCGCGCGGGCGATGGCGGCGCCGAGGCCGCGGGCGGCGCCGGTGATAAACCAGGTCTTTTTTTCAGTAGCTGTCATCGAAGGTCTCCTCTGTCTGACAAGGATATGAGACACCGACGCCGCGCCTGAACGTTAGAGCGATCCGAGCGAAGTCTTGCACGATCCTGTCAATCCGCTTCGATCTGCTTGCGGCCTGCGCTCGACCGCGATTGAATGACGGCATGCACCTCTTGCCTGAAATGAGCGAGATCGTTTCCCGGCACGCCCCACCGGACCTCTCGAGATCGGCGGTTCCGGGGCTGCGCCTCTATGGCAGCGACGCGGAGACCCGTTTGTTGGCCGTGGCCTATGATCCCATGCTGTGTCTGGTGGTGTCCGGCGCCAAACAGACTGTGCTGGGCGAGACCGTCTATTCGTATCGCGCCGGAGACTGTCTGGTCGTCTCCGCCGAGCTTCCGGTGTGCGGCAGCATCATTGAAACCCCCTATCGCGCTCTCAGCTTCGACCTGAACCCTGCAACCATCGCCGGGTTGATGCTCGAGATGGGGGCCCAGCCCTTGAGCGATCAGCCTCCGCCGACGGGCATTGATGTGACGCGGCTGGACGACGACCTGATGGAGCCGCTGGCGCGCTTGTTGCGCCTGCTGGATCGCCCGGAAGAAATCGCCTTGATGGCGCCGATGATCGAGCGAGAACTGATCTGGAGGCTGTTGAACAGCCGTCATGCGGCCACGGTTCGCCAGATCGGCTCCGCCGAGAGCCGTCTGTCCGGCATCGCGCGGGCCATCAGCTGGATTCGCGCGAACTATGCCAAGCCCATGCGGGTCGAGGCGCTGTCGGCCATGGCCGGCATGAGCCTGTCGAGCTTCCACCGGCACTTCCGCACGGTCACCACCATGAGCCCTCTGCAGTTTCAGAAACAGGTCAGGCTGCGAGAGGCGCGCGCGCGTCTTTTGACGGGGTCTGAAGGGGCGGCGGAGACCGGCTTCGCCGTCGGCTATGACAGCCCGTCCCAGTTCAGCCGGGAATACGCCCGCCAGTTCGGCCTGCCTCCCGCCCGCGACGCTATGCGAATGCGAGACAGCCTGACGGCCGCCTAGGCCCTCAGGCGGTTCAATCGCTTCAGAGCCTGGACAGAATAGCGGCGAGTTCTTCCGGCCAGATGGTCTGGGTGGAGGCGGCGATATCCTCAGGACTCCACCAGCGGTGTTCAACCAAAACGCCCCGTTCCTCCTCGGTCCAGCCGGCTGAAGAGAGGCCAAAGTCCTCCGTCCGCAGCAGATAGAATCTCTGATCCACGTCGGCCATTCGCCCGTCCGGCAGACGAAAACTGACGCGGACCTGGGCGACCTGCGGCCCGGGATCGGCGACGGTCAGGCCGGTTTCTTCGAACAGTTCGCGCCGGGCGGCCTCCTCAAAGCTCTCACCCAGCTCGCAACCGCCGCCGGGCGTGGCCCAGAAACCCGTGCCAGCGAGAGGCCCTTCAGCAAACTGGAAACGGAACAGCAGGACTCTGCCCTGCCCGTCCAGAATCAACCAGCGCGACGTCGGTCGATAAGGAAGGGCGGGACCGCCGGCGGTCATGCCGTCACTTCTTCGCGCCGCCCTTTTGGCCGGTGCGAATACGGCCCGAACGCGAGACCTGGCGGGCGCCGCCGCGGGCGCCCTTCTGGATCGCGACCGACGAGCCCGCCTTCTTGGACGCACTGGCCTTCAAGCCGCCCAGCACCTTGGGCTGGGCCTTGCGGGTCTTCTTCTGCTCCAGCGCCTTGCCGGGCAGCTTGGACAGAGCTTCTTCCTTCTCCGCCTTCTTCACGCGGCGCGGGGCAGTCTTGGCGTCGCCCTTGTAGCGTTCCGGACCAGACTTGGCGCCGCCCTCTGCGTAGGGATTGGCGCCGCTGGACTTGACGTTCAGGCGGATCGGCGTGCCCGGCAGGTCGAAGCTCTCCCGGATCGAATTGACCAGATAGCGCTTGTAGTGGTCCGGCATCGCCTCGGCCCGATTGGCCATCAGCACGAAGGTGGGCGGGCGAGCCTTGGTCTGGGCGATGTATTTCGGCTTGATCCGCTTGCCGTCCACTGCGGGCGGCGGGTGCCGTTGGGTCGCCATGGACAACCAGGTGTTCAGGTCCTTGGTCTTCACCTTGACCGACCAGGTGTCATAGGCCTGAAGCACCGCCGGCATCAGCCGCTCGACGCCCCGCCCCGAGTGAGACGACAGGGCCACGAAGGGCGAACCCTTCAACTGGGGCAGCTTGTCTTCGGCCAGACTCTTGAGCTTGGCCAGGCGCGACTGAGGTTCGTCCTCCAGGTCCCATTTCGAGGCCACATAGACCAGGGCCCGCCCTTCCCGCTCGACCAAGTCAGCCAGTTGCAGGTCCTGGGTGTCGAAGGCGTCGTCCTTGTCCATGACCAGGATGACCACCTCGGCGAAGGTGATGGCGCGGATGGTGTCGGCGACCGACAGCTTCTCCAGCTTCTCCTGCACCCGCGCCTTGCGCCGCATGCCAGCCGTATCGACTAGGCGGATGTTCTTGCCCTCGAACGTCCAGTCGACCGATATGGAGTCGCGGGTGATGCCCGCTTCCGGCCCCGTCAACAGCCGATCGTCGCCGATCAGACGGTTGATCAGGGTCGACTTGCCCGCGTTCGGGCGGCCGATCACGGCGATGCGGATCGGCTTGTCCGGCTCGTCCACCTCCTCGACAAAGATGTCCTCAGACGCGGCGCGGATCGCCGCATAGAGGTCAGCCATGCCCTCGCCGTGCTCCGCCGAAATGGCGACGGGTTCGCCGAAGCCCAGGGCGTGGGCCTCGCCCACTCCGCCGCCGCTCTCGCGGCTCTCCGACTTGTTGGCCAGCAGGATGATCGGCTTGTGCACCTTCCGCAGGCGCTCGGCGAAGATCCGGTCCAGCGACGTCACGCCTTCGCGCGCGTCCATCATGAACATGATGAGTTCGGCGTCGTCGATGGCGGCCTCGGTCTGCTCGCGCATCCGGGCCTCAAGGCTTTCGTCGGTGACGTCCTCGTAGCCGGCCGTGTCGATCAGCGTCAGATCCATGTCGCCGATGTTCCCGTCGGCGTAGCGCCGGTCGCGGGTCACGCCGGGGCGGTCATCGACCAGCGCAAGGCGCTTGCCGACGAGGCGATTGAACAG
>MGLN01000043.1:0-186 GCA_001796045.1 Caulobacterales bacterium RIFOXYB1_FULL_67_16
AAGATCCTGATCGACAAGACGCCCCGCCCGCTCACGGTCGACAAGCGCTACAGCTTCGGGAAGTCGGCGGTGGCGGTGGAGTACCGGCTCACCAACCCGACGGACGACGAGGTCGAGCTCTGGTTCGGCTCGGAGCTCAATCTCTCTTTCCGGTGGGAGGGGCAGGACCGGGCGCGGCTCTATGCG
>MGLN01000043.1:351-6624 GCA_001796045.1 Caulobacterales bacterium RIFOXYB1_FULL_67_16
CACGACATCTACTACGGCACCGCCCTGCCGCCGAACCGTGTGCCGATCCCGCTGACCAAGCCGGACCAGCTGATCGGCCAACCCACCCTGCGCTGCGATCCGGATAAAATCGCCGCCATCGTCCTGACCGAGGCGCCGGACCGCAACCTGCCCTTCGCAGCGCCTGACACCAACGCCCGCGCCATCGCCGACCACCTGATCGAATTCCTGAAGCATGAGGTGAAGGTCGGTCGCCTGCCCGCCGCCCTGCTGCCGCTTCAGTCGGGCGTCGGCAATGTCGCCAACGCCGTCCTGGCGGGCCTGATGGACAGTCCGTTCGAGCGGATGGCCGCCTATACCGAGGTCATCCAGGACGGAATGCTGGACCTGCTCGACGCCGGAAAGCTGACGGTCGCCTCCGCCACCGCCTTCTCCCTCAGTCCTGAGGCGGCGGCCGATCTCAACAGCCGGATGGAGCAGTTCCGCGGCAAGATCATCCTGCGCCCTCAGGAAATCTCGAACCATCCCGAGCTGATCCGCCGCCTCGGCTGTATCGCCATGAACGGCCTGATCGAGGCCGACATCTACGGCAACGTCAACTCGACCCAGGTCATGGGCTCACGCATCCAGAACGGCATCGGAGGCTCGGGCGATTTCTCGCGCAACGCCTTCATCTCCTGTTTCGTCACGCCCTCAACGGCCAAGGGCGGCGCCATCTCGGCCATCGTCCCCATGGCCAGCCACGTCGACCACATCACCCAGGACGTCCAGGTCATCGTCACCGAACAGGGTCTGGCGGACCTGCGCGGTCTGTCACCGAAACAGCGGGCCCGGCTGATCATCGCCCGCTGCGCCCACCCCAAATACCGCGACGGCCTGACCGACTATTACGAGCGCGCGCTGAAGGGCTCCTACGGCCTCCAGTCGCCCCACCTGCTGAACGAGGCCCTGTCCTGGCACCAGCGCTACATCGACACAGGGTCCATGCTCCCCGCCTGACGGCCCAAATTTATTTCCCACCCATCCTCAACACGGCGGCGCAAGGCTTTGCGCCCCGTTTTCACCCCTCATCTCACCGCGCCCTCAAACGCCCTTAGACTGGGAGCCGGTGTTGATGGGGAGACTGAGGTATGGCGCGTTTGGCAGGTTTGGCGCCTTTGGCACGTTTGGCGCCCTGTTTTTGCGCCATGCCGCCGGCTTGGGCCTATCGGTCCAGGGTCGTCGGGAACTCGCGACCCAGGGCTTCGGCCATGGCCTGCTGGCTGATCAGGAAGACCTGGTCGCGCAGGTGATAATTGTTGGACAACACGATCACCGTCACATCGGCCTCAGGCTGATAGAGCATCAGGTTGCGGAACCCGCCCCAGCTGCCGGTGTGATAGATCTGGCGATCCTGGAAACTGGGCTTCACCTGATCGCCCAGCCGGTTCGAGAAGATGCCGTAGCCCCAGTCTCGGCGCGGCCGGCCCCGTTCCATCGGCGCGTCCGCCGGCGCATGGTCGGCCAACATTTGCTGATAGCTGGACGGTTTCAGCAGTTCCCCCCGGTGCAACGCCCTCTGCCACACCAGCAGATCGTCCAACGTCGAATAGACCGCGCCCGCCCCCGCGACGATGGAGGTGTTGGCGTTCGGCTGAGCCGCCAATCCGGCGGGGAAGTTGGCGTAACCCATGATAAGATCATGGTCTGCCCCATCCAGATCCAGCCCGCTGTCCTTCATGCCCAAAGGCCTGAAGAAGGTCTCGCGCATATAGGTCTCATAGGACCGGCCGCTGGCCTTCTCGACGATGGCCGCCGCCAGATTAAAGCCCGCATTGTCGTACCGGACCTTGGTCCCCGGCGGGAACTGCAGGCCGAACCGCTTCGAATCCTCGGTCAGTTCGTCAAGGGTCGCCGGCGTCGTGCGCCGCATGCCCCAGCCCGGCCGCGCCATCAGGTCCGGAATACCCGAGGTGTGCGAGAGCAGATGGCTGATCCGCACCGGCTCCCACGCCTTCGGGCAAGGCTGGATCCATTTGCATACCGGATCGGAGACGCTCAGCTTGCCTTCGTCCTGCAGCCGCAGAATGGCCGCCGCCGTGAACTGTTTGGAGATCGAGGCCAGCCGGAAGCGCGAGTCCAGCTTCAGCGGCCGGTCCTGCTCATAGTTCGCCTTGCCATAGACTTGGCGGAACAGAACCCGGTCGCCCCTGGCCACCAGGACGCCGCCCATGAACCGTCCGGCCGCGCCCTCGCGCTCCAGCCGCGCCGCCAGCTGCGGCAGGTCCTCAACGACCACCAGCGGCGGACGCTGCGGTGTGTCGGACGCCGCTGCGACGCGTTCCGCGTCGCTGACCGGCTTGACTACTGTGACGATCCCGGCCCAGACCGCCCCGCCGAGGATCAGCGCCCCCAGGACGCCCAGAACAAGCCGGGGATGCCCCCCGGGGGTACGCGGGACTTCAAACACTGCTGGTCAGACGTCGAACTCGAGACCGAACTGGGCGTACAGCGCCCGCGAATCCTGCCACTTCGGATCGACCTTGACCGTCAGGAACAGATGGACCTGACGGCCCAGGATCTCGTTCAACTCCTCGCGCGCCTTCTGGCCGATCCACTTCAGCGTCTGGCCGCCCTTGCCCAGAACGATGGGCCTCTGGCTCTCGCGCTCGACATAGATGGTCTGTTCGATCCGGGCCGAGCCGTCGGCCCGCTCCTCGAAACTGGTGGTCTCGACCGCCGCCGAATAGGGCAGTTCCTCGTGGACGCGCAGATAGACCTTCTCGCGCGTGATCTCGGCCGCCAACACCCGCGCCGGCACGTCCGCCGCCTGGTCCTCCGGATACAGCCACGGCCCCTCGGGCATCGACCGCGCAAGCCTCTGCTTCAGGTCCTCGACCCCGTCCCCGTTGGCGGCGGAGATCATATAGACCTCCTCGTAGACGCCGCTCTCGAAGAGCTTCTGCGACAGGGCCAGCAGGGTGTCGCGGCGCATGCCGTCGATCTTGTTCAACGCCAGAATCACCTTCGTCCCGGTGGACTGCAGATTGGCGATGATGGTCTCGGTGTCCTCGGCCGAGCGGCGATCCGCCGCCGTGCCTTCGCGGCCTTCCGAGTTGATGTGGGACTGGGCGTCGATCAGGTGGACCACCACGTCCGCGTCCTGGGCCCCGCCCCAGGCCGAGGCGACCATGGCCCGGTCCAGACGCCGACGCGGGGTGAAGATGCCGGGGGTGTCCACCAGCACGATCTGGGCGTCGCCCTCCATGGCGATGCCGCGCACCGGGAACCGCGTCGTCTGCACCTTCTGGGTGACGATGGAGACCTTGGATCCGGTCAGCCGGTTGACCAGCGTGGACTTGCCCGCATTCGGAGCCCCGATGATGGCGGCAAAGCCTGCGCGCTGGTTTTCAATCTCGGTCAAATGACGCCTTCACGTTTCAACAGGGCCGTCGCGGCCGCCTTCTCCGCCTCCTGACGCGAACGCCCCTGTGCGGTCAAGGGCTCCACGCCCTCGACCGTCACCTCGACGGTGAAAGTCGGCGCATGATCCGAACCCGTACGATCCGCCACGCGATAGGTCGGCAAGGGCCGGCCGCGCCCTTGCGCCCACTCCTGCAGGGCCGACTTGGGATTGGTCACCGTCCGCGACGGCGGGGCCGCGAACTCGGCCGCCCAGGCCTTGTCGAAGACCGCTCGCGCCGCCTCAAGTCCGCCGTCCAGATAGACGGCCGCCAGCACGGCCTCGACCGCATCGGCGATCACCCCGGCCTTGCGCCGCCCGCCGGTCTTGGTCTCGCCGGGCGACAGCCGCAGGGCCGGCCCGACGCCCAGAGCCTCGCCCACCCGGGCGCAAGCCGTCTTGTCGACCAGGGCGTGCAGGCTGGACGACAGCTGGCCCTCGTCCGCCGTCGGATAGTCGCGCGACAGCTTGTCCGCCACCAGCAGGCCCAGCACCCGGTCGCCCAGGAACTCCAGCCGCTCGTTGTGCGTGGGTCCATGAACGCCGACCGGCGCCCCCTCGCCCACGCTGGAGTGGGTCAGGGCGCGCTCCAGCAGGGCTTTGTCCCGGAAGCTGTGGCCCAGCCGCCCCTCGAGGGCGACCACCGCCTCGGCTCTCGTATTGGCCATCAGTGCAGAACGTTGAAGAACCGTCCGAGCCGGACATTGGCCCAGGTCCAGGGCTTGAACAGCGAGGCGCCGGGCTTCCACGAGAACAGGATGATCTCCGCCTTGCCCACCAGGTTCTCGGCCGGAACCATGCCCACGCCGCTGGACTGTTCGACCCGGCTGTCGATGGAGTTGTCGCGATTATCGCCCATCATGAAATAATGGCCGGCCGGAACCTCGTACACCGGGGTGTCGTCCAGGTCGTTCCCCGGCCCGAAGTCCTGGGTCATGAAGCTCTTGCCCTCGGGCAGGGTCTCGCGCACCTCGGCGATCGGATGCGAGCCGAAGATGTCGTCGATCTCGCCCTCGCTGACGACCACGTCCTGAACGGGCCGGTCGTTGATGTAGAGCTTGTTCGAGATCATCTGGATCCGGTCGCCCGGCAGGCCGATGACCCGCTTGATGAAGTCGGTCTTGTCGTCGCGCGGCAGCTTGAAGACCACGATGTCTCCGCGCTTAGGCCCCGAACCCAGCACCCGTCCCTCGAACAGCGGCGGGCTGAACGGGATAGAATGTTTCGAATAGCCGTAGGACCACTTGGACACGACGATATAGTCGCCCTCGTACAGGTTCGGCTCCATCGAGGCCGACGGAATGGTGAAGGGCTGGAACAGGAAGATTCGCAGCACCATGGCGATCACCAGGGCGAAGGCGATGGTCTTGACGATCTCCATGGTCTCGTCGCCGGCCCCTCCGCCGTTCTTGGCCTTGGTCGTCTTCTTCACGGCATCCGCCTTCTTCGGCTCTTCCTCAAAGGGGGCGTCGCCGTCATCGCTCCACACGGGCCGCTTGGCGACCGGGGCCGCGACGGGCTCGGTTGGCGTCGCCGCCGGTTCTGCAGGCTTGTCCGCCTTGTTCCCCTCGGTCCAGGCATAGACTTCGTCCGCCGACGTCGCGCCTGCGGCGTCGCTCGTGTTCACGTCGTCGCCCTGCGGCTTTTGATCTTCGCTCATGCGATCAGGCATCCCCTTGCCGCGTCGGCGCGGTCGTCGCGTGAGGCGTATATCGCGATTACGACAGCGGCAAGGCTTCGATCACCACGAAGGCCAGCGCATAGGGGTGTTCGTCGCTCAGGGTCAGGTGAATCTTGGCCTCATGGCCCGGCGGCGTCAGTCGCGCCAGGTGTTCGGCCGCATGGCCCGTCAGGGCCAGGGTCGGCTGGCCGGACCTCAGGTTCACCACCCCCATGTCGCGCCAATAGACGTCGGCCCGCATCCCGGTCCCCAGGGCCTTGGCGCAGGCCTCCTTGGCCGCGAACCGCTTGGCGTAGCTCCAGGCCGGGTCCGGTTTCCGATCCGACCGTGTCCGCTCGATGTCCGTGAAACAGCGCTGTTTGAACCGTTCGCCAAACCGGTCCAGCGAGGCCTGGATGCGCCGGATGTCCGACAGGTCCGCGCCGACGCCGATGATCAACGGACTGCGTCCATGGCCGCGCGCATGCGCCGGATGGCGGCGTCTAGGCCCACGAAGATCGACTCGCCGATCAGGAAATGACCGATGTTCAGCTCGCGGACCTCAGGGATGGCCAGCATGCGCGGCGCCGTGTCGTAATCCAGACCGTGGCCGGCATGGACCTCCAGCCCCAGAATTTCGGCCTGGGCCGCCGCAGCGGCCAGCCGTTCGAACTCGACCTCGCGCTCACCAGGATCGGTCAGATGGCAGTAACGGCCCGTGTGGAACTCCACAACCTGGGCCCCGACGGCGGCGGCGGCCTCCACCTGAGCCTCGGTCGGTTCGATGAACAAGGCCACCCGGATCCCCGCCTCGGACAGGGCCCGCGTCACCGGCAGGATGCGCGCCTCGTGACCGGCCACGGCCAGACCGCCCTCGGTCGTGACCTCCTCGCGCCGTTCCGGCACCAGACAGGCCGCGTGCGGCCGATGGCGCAGGGCGATCCCCAGCATCTCTTCGGTCACCGCCATCTCGAAGTTCAGCGGCTTGCCGGCCCGCGCGCACAGGGCGCTCAGCACGGCGATGTCGGCGTCGGTGATGTGGCGACGGTCCTCGCGCAGATGAGCGGTGATGCCGTCCGCCCCGGCGGCCAGGGCCGCCTCGGCCGCCCGGACCGGATCCGGATGCGCCCCGCCCCGGGCGTTCCGCACCGTGGCGACGTGATCGATGTTGACGCCCAGCCTGACCCGTTCG
>MGLN01000043.1:6666-13106 GCA_001796045.1 Caulobacterales bacterium RIFOXYB1_FULL_67_16
CTGCGGCTGCCCGGGTCCTCGACCGGCAGGGCCGCCAGCTCCGGCGGCAGGGCGTCGGCCGGATAGGCCGGCACCTCCAGCGAGGCCAGGGCGATCAGCGGCACGCCGACGTCCGCCTTGCCGCCCGAACGATCAACGATACAGGCGGCGGCCACGACCTCGCCCCCGGCCGCCTGGATCGCCGCAATGCACTCGCGCGACGACAGGCCGGTGGTCACGATATCCTCGACCATCACCACCTTCTGTCCCGGCTCGACCGAGAAGCCGCGCCTCAGCTTGAACTGGCCGCCTTCCCGCTCGACATACATGGACGGCACGCCCAGATGCCGCGCCGTCTCATAGCCGGGAATGATGCCGCCTACGGCCGGAGAAATCGCCACGTCCACCGGCCCCACGGTCGCGACGATCTTGTCCGCCAGGGCCTTGCACAGACGCTCGCAGCGATCCGTCTGCATGAAGACCAGGTTCTTCTGCAGGAAGACCGGACTGTGCAGGCCGGACGAGAGGACGAAATGGCCTTCGCGCAGGGCGCCGGCGTCGCGGAATTCGTTGAGGACGTCTTCGGTGTTCATGCCGGGGGTCTTAGCGCCTGCCCCCGCCGAACGAAAGGCTCAGCCGCGTCCACGATCGACGTTGTCGACCGACGGATTGGCCCGCAGGGCCGCCATGATCATGGTGGCGTGCTTCGCATCCTCGACCTCGACATCCAGGGTGACGTCGAAGAAGTCCTGCTGCCGATAGGCCATGGCCAGGTTGATGATATTGCCCCCCGCCTCGCCGATCAGGGTCGTCACCTGGCCCAGCACGCCCGGCGCGTTGCGAATCGTCGCCTTCAGCCGCACCGCCGCCACGGCGTCGGTTTCGGCCTGGGGTGTCCACTGCAGGTCGTGCCAGACCGAATCGTCGTCGGCGAAGGCCGCCAGCGTCTGACAGTCGATCGTATGGACAGTCAGGCCGGTCTCCGGCTCCAGTATGCCGACGATCCGGTCGCCGGGCACCGGCGTGCAGCACTGACCGAAATGGACGCTCACGCCCGGCGTCAGTCCGCCGCCGCGCACGAACAGCCGGGCGGTGCCGCCCTCGATTCTCTGCTTCTCAGGCCCGGCCTTCAGCCGCCCCTTCAAAGCGGGGAACAGGGTTTCGGCCACCGACGTCGGCGACAGGCGACCGCGGCCCAGACCCTCGAACAGGTCTTCGTCGCCCGAGACCGCGAGCGTCTCCAGCACCGGCTTCAGCGACACTTCCGTCAGGCGCTTGTCGACCCGCGCCAGCGTCTGCTCGAGCGCCGCCCGGCCCAGCTTGATGAACTCCTCGCGTTCCGAGGTGCGGATGTGACGCCGGATGGCCGAACGCGCCCGGCCGGTGACGGTCAGGCTGCGCCAATCGGCCGGCACCTCGCGCTTGGCGCCGCGGATGATCTCGACCACATCCCCATTCTGCAGTGGGGTCCGCATCGGCTTCAGCTCGCCGTTGATCTTCACTCCGACCGCCGTATCCCCGACCTCGGTATGGACCGCATAGGCGAAGTCCAGCGGCATGCCCCCGCGCGGCAGGGTCACCAGACGACCCTTGGGCGTGAAGACGAAGACCTGATCCAGGTACATTTCGAGCTTCGCGTGCTCGACCCAGTCCTCGCCGCCTTCGCCGTGCTCGATCACCTGCACCAGGTGACGCAGGTTCTGCAGCGGGTCGCGCCCGCCGCCCTGTTCCATCGCCTCGCGGTCGAAGCCGTAGGACTGGTTCTTGTAGCGCCAGTGCGCCGCCACCCCGTCCTCGGCGACCCGGTCCATGGCCTCGGTGCGAATCTGCATCTCGATCCGGAGGCCCCGCGGCCCCACAACGGTCGTGTGCAGCGAGCGGTAGTTGTTCGACTTGGGCGTCGAGATGAAGTCCTTGAACCGCTCCGGCACCATCGGCCATTCGCGGTGGATCACCCCCAGGGCGCGGTAGCAGTCGTCCTCCGCCTCCACGATCACGCGAAAACCGTAGATGTCCGACAGGGACGAGAAACCCACCGACTTGCGCTGCAGCTTGCGCCAGATCGAATAGGGCGTCTTCTGCCGGCCCACCACATGGGCCTCGATCCCGGCTTCTGACAGAACCCGCTCCACCTCCTCCGCGACCCCCTCGATGGCCCGGCCGTGCTCCAGCTTCAGGGCCTCCAGCCGCCGCTCGATGGCGGTCTTGGCGGTGGGGTTCAGATGGGTGAAGGCCAGTTCTTCCAGCTCGGACGCGATCGAATGGATGCCGATCGATCGGCCCAGCGGCGCATAGACTTCCAGCGTCTCCCGGCTGATCCGTTCGCGTTTCTCCGGCTTGACGTACTGAAGCGTCCGCATGTTGTGCAGACGGTCCGCCAGCTTGACCAGCAACACCCGCACGTCGCGGCTGATAGCCAGGATGAACTTCCGCAGATTTTCGGCCTGGCGCGTATGCTCCGCCTGCAGCTCCAGACGGCTTAGCTTGGTCACGCCCTCGACCAGAACGGCCACCTCCTCGCCGAACATCTGGGCGATGTCGTCGCGTGTCGCCGGCGTGTCCTCGACCACGTCGTGCAGCAGGGCCGTGACGATGGTGGCGGTGTCGAGTTTGTAGTCGGTCAGTATGCCCGCGACCTGGATCGGGTGGGCGAAATAGGGATCGCCCGAGGCCCGCAGCTGCGAGCCGTGCATCTTCATCGCATAGACATAGGCGCGGTTCAGAAGCGCCTCGTCTGCGGTAGGGTCATAGGCCTTGACGGCCTCGATCAGTTCGAACTGGCGCAGCACGGGCTGCCTTTTGACGGCAGCCTCCGTCGGCTCGGCCGGCGCGGGGGCTTCGGCCTTGTTCGCGACTGGGGGCGCCGGCGGAACCGGATCGGTTCGCGCCGGCAGTATAGTGACGCCAGGGGCTCCCTCGGGCGTCAGTAGCGCTCCTCCTGACCGCCGTCGCGGTCGCTCTGCAGGGCGCGGATCAGTTCGGCCTCGGCCATGTTCATGTGCTGCGGCTCGGCCAGCAGCGCGACGGTTTCCGCCTCATCCTCGGCCTCGGTGCGCTCGTCGACGCGTTGCAGGGTGGTGATGATGGTCTCCCGCAGTTCGTCCGGCACGACCGTGTCGTCGGCGATCTCGCGCAGGGCCACGACCGGGTTCTTGTCGTTGTCGCGGTCGATCGTCAGGGCGGCGCCGTTGGCGATGCTGCGGGCGCGGTGACCGGCCAGCAGAACCAGGCCGAAGCGGTTCGGGACCTTCTCGATGCAGTCTTCGACGGTGACGCGGGCCATGACAATTCCTCGAACGCGGGGGAGAACCGCGTCAAATACAGATTGGGACTGTCTTTTGCAACGCCGACAGGGCGAAAGTGCGGCGTTCAGACAGGATGAGCGTCGCGCGCCACGGCGGCGGCGGCGGCCAGCTCCCGCGCCGCGCCGCCGTGAGGATGGACCCAGTCGGGCGCCATCTCGGCGATGGGCCCCATGACGAAGCGTCGCTCCGCCGACCGCGGGTGCGGCAGGATCAGCCCCTCCAGATCCCCGCTCAGCCGTCCATAGGCGATCAGGTCCAGATCCAGGGTGCGCGGCGCGTTGCGCTCGGAACGCCGCCGCCCGAAGATGTCTTCTATCCGGCCGAGAGCCGCCATCAGGGCGTGCGGATCGTGCCGTGTCTCGACGATCGCCGCCCCGTTCAGGAACGGCGGATCCTGCGGATCAGGCCAGGCCAGAGACGACCACCAGGACGAGCGAGCCACGACGTCGATTCCTTCCGTGCGGAAACGCGCCAGCGCCGCTTCAAGGGCTTCGCGGCAAGAGGACCAGACCCCCTTGTCATTGCAGCCCAGCGCCACGATGACTGCCCCGTCCAGATCGATCGCCCCGTCGATTCCCACATCGACGGGCGCGTCCGTCGGGACGCCATATTCTTCATCCCTTTCGACGGCTTCGACCATGTTTCATTCCACCGACCGGCTGGCGATCTTCATCGACGGCTCGAACCTCTATTCCGCCGCCCGCGCCCTGCATCACGACCTGGACTTCAAGCGGATGCTGGACTGGTTCCGCGAAAAATCCGTCCTGACACGCGCCTATTATTACACGGCGGTGGTCGAGGGCGAAGAGTTCTCGCCGGTCAAACCCCTGGTGGACTGGCTCGACTACAACGGTTTCTCGGTCGTCACCAAGCCGGTGAAGCGCTTTACCGACGGCTCGGGTCACAGTCGGGTGAAGGGCAATATGGACATAGAGATCGCGGTCGACATGCTCGAACTGGCTCCGCATCTGGACCATGTCGTCCTCTTTTCCGGCGACGGCGACTTCCGCCGGCTGGTACAGGCGGTGCAGGCCAAGGGGGTCCGGGTCACCGTCGTCTCGACCCAGAAGACCCAGCCGCCTCACATCGCCGACGAACTGCGTCGCCAGGCCGACGCCTTCCTGGACCTGAACGACCTCATGGCCGAGTTCGGCCGCCCGAAGGCCGCCCAATGAGCCTGACGCCCGAGCCGCCGCGCGACTGCCCGCTCTGCCCCCGCCTGGTCGAATACCGGCGGGAAAACGCGCGCCAGAACCCCGACTGGTGGAACGGCCCCGCGCCCTCCTTCGGCGATCCGAACGCCCGCCTTTTGGTGGCGGGCCTGGCGCCGGGCCGCACCGGGGCCAACCGCACAGGCCGTCCCTTCACCGGCGATCATGCGGGCTGGCTGCTGTACGACACCCTCAAGAAGACGGGCTTCGCCACGGGCCGCTATGATCCGGACGGGAACGACGACCTGACCCTGATCGACTGTATGATCACCAACGCCGTCCGCTGCGCCCCGCCCGGCAACAAGCCCCTGCCGATCGAGGAGACGACCTGCCGCCCCTTCCTGATCGACCGCCTGGCCCTGCTGCCCCGGCTGAAGGTCATCATCACCCTGGGCGACGTCTCTCGCCGCAACATCCTCAAAGCCTTCGGCCGCCCGGCCTCGGCCATGCCGGCCGGCCACGGCGCCGAGGGCGAGGCGGGCGGTTATCTGATCCTGAATTCCTACCACTGCTCGCGACTGAACACGAACACGGGCCGCCTGACGCCCGAGATGTTCGAGGCCGTCTTCGCCCGCGCCCGCGACCTGATCGCCCGCTAACCATCAACTGTTATTCGCCTGTCGCACGAATCCGCCAATCTCCAATTGAGGCGGAACAGAGGCGGCGCTTCGGCGTTTGTCTCCCAGCGGGAGGCTGGACTATGCGACGCACGAACGGGGTGTTTTCACGCGGCGAGCGCAGGCTCGCGCTTTATGCGGCGATCGTCGTGGTGGCGATCACGGCCCTGACCCTCCTTACCGGCGGGCTCTTCGCGCCGCCGGCCGGGACGGCGGGCCGGGCAGGCTACGGGTTCGCAGACCTTCCCGGCGTGATGGACGCCCGACCGCTGGGTCAGGCCTGAGGCGACACGCTAGGGCTCAGCCCTTGTCCCGCATCAGCCGGGCCTTGTCGCGCTGCCAGTCGCGTTCGGCCGAGGCTTCGCGCTTGTCGTGCAGCTTCTTGCCCTTGGCCAAGGCGATCTCCAGCTTCGCCTTGCCGGCCTCGTTCAGATAGAGCTTCAGCGGGATGATGGTCTGGCCGTCCCGCTGCACCGCCCCCATCAGCTTGTCGATCTGTTTCCGGTGCAGCAGCAGTTTGCGCGGCCGGCGCGGCTCGTGATTGAACCGGTTGGCCTGCTTGTACGGCGGGATGTCGGCGTTGATCAGCACGATCTCGCGCCCCTCCACCGCCGCATAGCTTTCCGCAATATTCGCCCGCCCGTCGCGCAGGGCCTTGATCTCGGTGCCCAGCAGCTGGATCCCGGCCTCGATATTGTCTTCCAGAAAATAGTCGAACCGCGCGCGGCGGTTTTCGGCGATGACCTTGGATTTTGGCTGCGGCTTGGGCGCCATCAGATCACGCCCGCTTCGGCCATGGCCCTGTCGATCGCCGGCTTGACCGCGTCCGAGGTCGGCGACAACGGCAAACGCGCCTCCTCCCGGCACAGGCCCAGCTTGGCCAGGGCGTATTTCGTCGGCGCCGGCGAGTTGTCGAGGAAAAGGGCCTTGCACAGGCCGATCAGCCGGTTCTGCCAATCCCGCGCCGTCGCATAATCGCCCGCCGCCGCCGCCTTGTGCAGGGCGACCATCGCCTCGGGCGCCACGTTCGACGCCACCGAGATCAATCCCACCCCGCCATGGGCGTGATAGCCCAGATAGCTTGAATCATCGCCCGAGATCAGGTCGAACTGGCCGTCGATATGGACCTGCATCCAACTCGGGCGGCTCATGTCGCCGGTGGCGTCCTTGATCCCCACGATGTTCGGATGGACCGCCAGCCGCGCCACCGTCTCATTGGACAGATCGACCCCGGTCCGCGCGGGGACATTGTACAGCAGGAGCGGCAGTTCGACCGCGTCGGCCACGGCCTCGAAATGGGCCGCCATCCCCGCCTGCGACGGCCGGAT
>MGLN01000044.1:0-619 GCA_001796045.1 Caulobacterales bacterium RIFOXYB1_FULL_67_16
GGCCCTGTCGATCGCCTCGGGCATGAAGCGCAACACCCGCCTCTATCACATCCCCCTGATGCTCTATCTGCGCGGCGCCAGCGAGATCAGCCTGGACGAGCTGTTCAACCGGGGCTTCTCCGACGTCGCCACCGCCGACACCCGGGAAGACGAAACCGCCGAACGCCTGCTGGCCCTCGCCCGGTCGCACCGTCGCTACCTGACCATCCGTAAGGCGCTGGACTCGGTTCGGGGCCTGGAGGTCATGGACGCCACGACCGGCCTCTTCACCCCCGAATTGTTCGCCGCCCATCTGGCGCGGGTCGCCGACGCCTCGCGCGCCCGGCGGCGTCCCCTGTCGGTCTGCGTCCTGCGGGTGCGCGAGAACGAGGCCGTGACCTGGGCCCGCCAGGGCGGCTGGCTGGACCGCGCCCTGCCCCAGATCGGCGCCATGGTCTCGCGCCTCGTGCGGGTCGAGGACACGCCCGCCCGCCTGGCCAAGGAAGTCTTCGCCCTGGCCCTGCCCGCCACCCGGGGCGAGGCCGCCCGCCTGGCCGCCGAACGGATCGCCGCCGTCATCGGCTGCACCGCCTTCGACGCCGGCCCCGACCGCTCGCCCTTCGTCGCCGAATTCGACGTC
>MGLN01000044.1:628-866 GCA_001796045.1 Caulobacterales bacterium RIFOXYB1_FULL_67_16
GAAATGCGCCCCGGCGAATCCGCCGGCGCCCTCCTCGAACGCGCCTCCGCCGACCTGTTCGACAAGACGCGGTAGGGCCCTTACGCCCCCGCCACCCGCGCCAGATCGGCCGTGATCCGCTCCGCCACCTTCAGCCGGTCTTCGGCCGTCGGCCAGTCCCCCGTCACAACGATCTTCTGATCGGGCCGGATCTTCCAGAAGGCGTGGTTCTTCTGGATCAGGCCGACCAGTCCGACCG
>MGLN01000044.1:911-5060 GCA_001796045.1 Caulobacterales bacterium RIFOXYB1_FULL_67_16
CCCATTGTCCGTCGAAGTGAAACCGCGCAAACGTCGGCAGATCCCGCTCACAGTCGGCCAGCCTCGCGAAGGTTTCGGCGACGTCGGGCAGATAGGCCCAGGCGTGACCGACGCCTGATTGGCCGGGATAGGTGATGGCCTTCAGCGGCTTGCCCGGTGTCACCAGCGCTTGGCCGAACCAGTTGTTGCCGGCGCTCGGGCCGAAATAGTCGCCGGCGCGGAGAATGATCGATCGCACCCCGCGGGCCGAGGCGGCCTCCAGCCGTGCTTCCATCTTCACACGGATTTTGCCCTTTCGCGTCCTGGGGCGCTGCGGCGCGGTCTCCGAGAGCAGCGGATAGGCTTCGGGCCCATAGTTGTAGATCGTGCCTGGCAGCAGGATCCGCGCCTGACTGGCCTCGGCGGCGGCGATGGTGTTGTCGATCATCGGCAGAACCAGCCTTTTCCATCCTCTGTAGCCCGGCGGATTGACGGCGTGGACAATGACGTCCGCGCCCATCGCCGCAGCGACCACGGCGTCGCGGTCCATGGCGTCGCCGATCACATAATCGTATCCGTTGCCGGGGGCGCCCTTGGCCGGGGCGCGCACAAGGGCGCGAATCTTCCAGCCGTGGCGGGCTAGCGCCGCAGCGGTCTCACCGCCGACGCCTCCATGGGCGCCGATGACGAGGGCGGTTCGGGATGGTGCATTAGTCATGACGGGCTCCTTGAGCGATTGACGTCGCCAAGGTGCCTGCGGTCAGGATCATCAGGAATTGACAAGAATGGCCATTCAGATAGTCGATTTCTTATGAACCCTCCCGCCGCAGACGCCATCGACTGGGAACACCAGCGCGCCTTTCTCGCGGTCTTCCGCGAAGGCAGCCTCTCGGGGGCGGCCAGGATGCTGGGAACCGCTCAGCCGACCGTACGACGTCGGATCGAAGACCTGGAGCGGCGTCTTGGCGTAGCGCTCTTCACGCGATCCCCGACCGGTCTGATGCCGACCGCCTTGGCCCGGGAGCTGGCGGCTCCGGCCGAGGCCATGGCGGCTGCGGCGGCGTCCTTCGCACGCACGGCGTCGGCCGAGGCGAGCGCGGCCGCTGGAACCGTACGCATCACGGCAAGCGAGGTGATCGGCATGGAGGTGTTGCCGCCCATTCTCGCGCGCATCGGCAAGGCTCATCCGGGCCTGGTCTTCGAACTGGTCCTCACAAACCGCGCCGAAGACCTGCTTCATCGGGCGGCCGACATAGCCGTGCGCATGGTCCGGCCCGCTCAAGAAGCGCTGGTGGCCAAGCGGATCGGAAACATCGCGCTGGGACTGCATGGACATAGGGACCTGCTGGACGCATGGGGCCGCCCCTCGTCCCTGGCCGAGGCGAAGGCCTTGCCCATGGTCGGATTTGACATCGAAACAGCCGGCGTGCGCGCCATCAAGGCGGCCAGCGGGCTCGACCTGGGGCCTGACGACTTCAGCTTTCGCACCGACAGCGATCTCGCCCAGTTGGCTGCGATCCGCGCCGGTGTAGGCATAGGCTTCTGTCAACTCGGTCTGGCCGCGCGTGAGCCTATGCTGGAAAGGATCGTGCCCGATCTGACCATCGATCTGGAGACCTTCGTGGTGACCCATGAAGACCTTAGGGATGTGCGCCGCATCCGCATCGTCTTTGACGCCCTCGTCGAGGGCCTCGCCGCCTATGCGCGGTCCGGCGTCCCCGCCTAGGAGCGGCGTCGGCCGGAGCCTTACGCCCCCGCCACCCGCGCCAGATCGGCCGTGATCCGCTCCGCCACCTTCAGCCGGTCCTCCGCCGTCGGCCAGTCGCCCGACACGACGATTTTCTGATCGGGCCGGATCTTCCAGAAGGCGTGGTTCTTCTGGATCAGGCCGACCAGTCCGACCGGATTGGGGAAGCTGTTGTCGCGCAGGGTCAGCACCGCGCCGCGCGGCCCGATGTCGATCTTCTCGATACAGGCCCGGCGACAGTTCGACTTGATGCCGACGATCTTCAGCAGCTGCTGCGCCTCGTCCGGCAGGGGCCCGAACCGGTCGATCAGTTCGGCGGCCAGGGCTTCGCGATCCTCGGCCTGTTCGGCGTCGGACAGGCGGCGATACAGGCTGAGACGGACGTTCAGGTCCGGCACATATTCCTCTGGAATCAGGACGGAAGCGCCGACGTTGATCGACGGCGACCAGCCGCGATCCACATTCAGCCCCTCGCCCTTCTCGCGCAGTTCGGCGACCGCGTCCTCCAGCATCTGCTGGTAAAGCTCGACCCCGACCTCGCGGATATGGCCCGACTGTTCGTCGCCCAGCAGATTGCCGCCGCCGCGCTGGTCCAGGTCGTGGCTGGCCAGCTGGAAGCCGGCGCCCAGATTGTCCAGCGACTGCAACACCTGCAGACGCCGCTCGGCCGACAGGGTAATCGGCTTGACCGGATCGGTGGTCAGATAGGCGAAGGCCCGCGCCTTGGACCGGCCCACC
The DNA here is from genome assembly GCA_001796045.1 of Caulobacterales bacterium RIFOXYB1_FULL_67_16. Lineage (GTDB taxonomy): Bacteria > Pseudomonadota > Alphaproteobacteria > Caulobacterales > Caulobacteraceae > Brevundimonas. The sequence continues at coordinate 3,376 of MGLN01000044.1, forward strand.
CGGCCCCGGATCTGGTACAGCTGCGCCAGGCCGAACATGTCCGCGCGGTGCACGACCAGCGTATTGGCCGTCGGAATATCCAGCCCGCTCTCGACGATGGTGGTCGAGACCAGCACGTCGTACTCCCCCTCGTAGAAGGCGCTCATCACCTCCTCCAGCTGGGTCGCCGACATCTGGCCGTGGCCGACCACGAACTTCACCTCGGGAACCTGTTCGCGCAGGAATTTCTCGATGTCCGGCAGATCCTTCAGGCGCGGCGCGACATAATAGGCCTGACCGCCGCGATATTTCTCGCGCAGCAGGGCCTCGCGCACCAGCACCGGATCCCACGGCGTCACATAGGTCCGCACCGCCAGGCGATCGACCGGCGGGGTGGCGATGATCGACATCTCACGAATGCCCGACAGCGCCATCTGCAGGGTGCGCGGGATCGGCGTGGCGGTCAGGGTCAGCAAATGAACGTCGGCGCGCAGGGTCTTCAGCTTCTCCTTGTGCTTGACGCCGAAGTGCTGCTCCTCGTCCACGATCACCAGGCCCAGGTCGCGGAAACCGACCTGTTCGGCCAGGACCGCATGGGTGCCGACGACGATCTCGACCGAGCCGTCCTTCAGCCCCGCCCGCGTCTCGGTCGCCTCCTTGCCCGTCACCATCCGCGACAGCTGGCGCACCTTGACCGGCCAGCCGGCGAAGCGTTCGGTGAAGGTCTTGTAGTGCTGGCGCGCCAGCAGGGTGGTCGGCGCCACCACCGCCACCTGTTTGCCGGTCATGGCCACGACGAAGGCGGCCCGCAGCGCCACCTCGGTCTTGCCGAAGCCCACGTCGCCGCAGATCAGGCGATCCATCGGCGTGCCCTTGCCCAGGTCCTCCAGCACGTCGCCGATGGCGTTCAGCTGGTCGTCCGTCTCCTCATAGGGGAAGCGGGCGCAGAATTCGGCGAACAGGCCCGGCGCCGGCGTCACCGCCTCCGTCTCGCGCAGCGCCCGCTTGGCGGCCAAGGCGATCAGCCCCTCGGCCATGGCGCGCAGCCGTTCCTTGGCCTTGGCCTTCCTCGCCTGCCAGCCCGCCCCGCCCAGCCTGTCCAGCTGCACCCCGTCGGCGTCCGTGCCGTACCGGGTCAGAAGATCAATGTTTTCAACCGGCAGATAGAGTTTGCTGTCACCGGCGTACAACAGCTCCAGGCAGTCGTGCGGCGCCTCCTGGATCTCCAGCGTCTTCAGCCCCTCGTACCGCCCGATGCCGTGATCCAGGTGAACCACCAGATCCCCGGTGGTCAGGGCCGAGGCCTCGGCCAGGAAGTTCGACGCCCGCCGCTTCTTCCTCGGCCGCGCCAGCCGGTCGCCCAGGATGTCGGTCTCGGAGACGACCGCAACCTCGTCCGTGACGAACCCGTGCTCCACCGGCAGGACGCCCCGCAGATACAGGTCCTTCGGCGCCGCCAGCACGTCGGCCCAGTCGCGCACGGCGACGATATGATCCAGGCCGTGGTCGCCCAGCAGGGTGGCCAGGCGCTCCGACGAGCCCTCGGTCCACGAGGCGAACAGCACCCGCTTGCCTTCGGCCTTCAGGGCCGCGGCATGGGCCGCGACCGCCTCGAACAGGTTGACGCTGTCCTGTGATCGCTCGGCCGCGAAGGTCCGTCCCAGCCGTCCGCCCGCGTCTTCGCCCCCGCCCGTAAAGGGCGTAAG
>MGLN01000044.1:5136-5364 GCA_001796045.1 Caulobacterales bacterium RIFOXYB1_FULL_67_16
CGATTGGCCGCCGCAGTCCCTCCCCCCTTGCCCTTCTGGGCCTTGGCCGCCTCGGCCCGCGCCTCATAGGCGTCGACGATTAGATCCCACCGCTCGGCCCGCGCGCTTTCGGCCTGATTGTCTAGGAAGACCTGCGCCTGATCCGGCAGATAGTCGAACAGGCTGTCCAGGCTTTCGTAGAACAACGGCAGCCACTGCTCCATGCCCTGCCGCCGCGCGCCCTCGCTG
>MGLN01000045.1:0-1898 GCA_001796045.1 Caulobacterales bacterium RIFOXYB1_FULL_67_16
AAGTCGACGACGACCGCCATGTTCGCCGACCTGGGCGCCGTGGTCTGGAACGCCGATGACGCCGTGCACCGCCTCTATGCGCAGGGCGGAGCTGCGGTCGAGCCGGTCGGCGCGGCCTTTCCCGGCGTGGTCGTGGACGGCGCCGTGGACCGCGTCCGCCTGGCCGAGGCCCTGGGGCGGGACGAAACCGCCTTCCGGCGGCTGGAAGCCATCGTCCATCCCCTGGTGGCCCAGGGCCGGGCGGGCGATCTGGCGGCGGCCAGGGCCATGGGGGTAAGGCTGGCGGTCCTGGACATTCCTCTCCTGTTCGAAACCGGCGGCGACGCCCATGTCGACGCCGTGGTCGTGGTCACCGCCGATCCGGAGGTCCAGGCCGAACGGGTTCTGGCCCGCCCCGGCATGACCCGCGACCGGTTCGAGGCCGTTCTGGCCCGCCAGCTGCCCGACGCGGAAAAACGCGCCCGCGCCGACTTCGTTATCGACACCGGCCACGGCCTGGAGCCTGCCCGAGCCGAGGTCGCCGCTGTGGTTCAGACTGTGCTGGATCCGGCGTGGATATCTCCCCGTCGCCGCGCGGGGGCTCTTTCACCGTCTGACGAACGAGGCCATTAAGGTGCGATGGCGCGCGAGATCGTTCTGGACACCGAAACCACCGGCTTCGACCCCAAGACGGGCGACCGGCTGATCGAGGTCGGCTGTATCGAACTGCTGGACCTGCTGCCGACGGGCCGCACCTTCCACCGGTTCGTCAATCCCGAGCGGCTGATCCCGCCAGACGCGATCCGCGTCCACGGCATCACTGACGAGAAGGTCAAGGACGCCCCCAAATTCCACGAGATCGTCGACGATCTGATCGAATTCATCGGCGACGCCCCGATGATCGCCCACAATGCGGCCTTCGACCGGAACTTCATCGACTTCGAATATGCGCGCTGCGGCCGTCCGATCACCGGCGAGGCGCGGTGGATCGACACCCTGAAACTGGCCCAGACGCGGTTCCCGGGCATGCCCAACTCGCTGGACGCCCTGTGCAAGCGCTTCAAGGTGTCCCTGGTCGAGCGGACCCTGCACGGCGCCCTGATCGACGCCCGTCTGCTGGCGGAGGTCTATCTGGAGCTGCGCGGCGGCAAGGAGCGGGTGCTGGACCTGTCGTCGACCCCGGCGGCGAGCCGCGGCGCGACCGGCGCTGTTCAAGCGGCTGCTTACGGCCCCCGCCCCCGCCCCCTAGCTCCGCGTTCGACGCCGGAGGAGCAGGCGGACCATCTGGCCTTCCTGGCCGAGACCCTGAAGGACCGGTCGCTCTGGGCGGCCTACGGCGTCGGGGCCGACGAAGAGGCGGCGGCCTGATTCCACGCGCCTCGGCCGAAACGAAAAAGGCGGCCCCTCTGAGGACCGCCCTTCCCTCGTCAATTTGGGTTCGGCTCAGGCCTGGCCGGTCTCGACCGGCTGCTGGGCGATCTGCTGCTGGCGCGCGATATAGATGGCGGCGAAGTCGATCGGGTCCAGCATGAAGGGCGGATAGAAGCCGCCGTCGGCCGTGGCGCGGGCGACGATCTCGCGCGCGAACGGGAACAGATAGCGCGGGCATTCGATCAGCAGCATGGGCTCGATGTCCTTCTCCTGGACATTGGCCAGCTGGAACAGGCCGCCATACACCAGCTCGACATGGAAGACGGCCTGGTTCTCGTGGCTGGCCTTGATCGACAGCTTCAGATCCAGTTCGAACAGGCCGTCCGGCCGGCCCTGCGCCGCCATTTCGACGCCCAGGTCGATGGCCGGCTTGCCGTCGATGCGCAGGGATTCCGGCGCGCGCGGGTTCTCGAACGAGAAGTCCCGAACATATTGCGCCAGGATGCGGAAGCCGGGACCGGCGGGCTGGCCCTGCTGGGGCTGAGCCG
>MGLN01000045.1:1918-13086 GCA_001796045.1 Caulobacterales bacterium RIFOXYB1_FULL_67_16
GGAGCGGCGTCGGTCATGGGCGTCTTCAATGCGAAAAAGGGGCCGATTGGGCCGGAATAAGGCGCCGCGACTACCACGGCGAGACGCTTGGCCGCAACGTCACTCGCTCGCCAGACGCGCGCGCCGCCTTGCGTCCTCCTATATGAGACCCTAATCGTCACCCCGGCGCGTCTCGCGAGCGCCGACATTCAGGAAGTTCGCCTTGCCCGCCTTTCCGGTCCAGTTCCAGATCGTGGTGTTCGCCGTCATTGCGGCGATCGTCCTGTTCCAGCTCTATAATGTCCTGGGCAAGCGGGTCGGCCGCCAGCCTCAGGAAGACGCCAAGGTCCTGCCGCCCGCGTCGAACGCCGCGCCCGAGGCCTCCAAGACCCCGGCGCTGGACGCCGCCACCCTGGCCTCGATCGCCGGGCTGAAGGCGCGAGACCCGGGCTTCGACCCCCAGCGTTTCCTCGAAGGCGCGCGTCAGGCCTATGAGACCATCGTGCGCGGCTACGCCGCCGGCGACCGCGCGGCCCTGGCCCCGCTTCTGACGCCCAATGTCATGGCCTCGTTCGAGACCGGCATCGCGGCCCGCGAGACGCGCGGCGAGACCGAGACGGTCGAATTCCTCTTCCCGCCCCGCGCCGATCTGGAAGGCGCCACGGTCCAGGGCGACAAGGCCGTGGCCAAGGTCCGCTTCCTGGCCGAACTGCGCAGCCGCGTGACCAAGGCCTCGGGCGAGACCGCCGATTCCGTCACGGGCGAGCCCCTGGTCGAGGAACGCCGCACCGCCGAGCACTGGACCTTCGAACGCACCCTCGGGGCCGCAGACCCCAACTGGGTCCTGGCCCGCGTCGAGCCGGCCAGCGCCTGATGTCGGCCATCCGGACGGCCGCCCGCTGGGCGCCGACGGTCGCTGCGCTTCTTGCGGCCGCCTGTTCGACCGCTCCCATGACCCCGACGGGTCCCGTCGCGCCGGAACCGAGCGGGCCTCGACCCTATGTCCCCTCGCCGACGCCGGACGCCCCTCGGCCTGCCCCGGCCGACGCCGTCAGCCCCGCGGTCCTGCCGGGCTGGAACGACGAGGATCACCTGGCCGCCTTCCGCGTCTATGTCGACGGCTGCGGCGCCGCGCGCGATACGCCCGGTCGGGCGGTCTGCGCCCGCGCCCGGGCCATGGCAGGCCCTGCCCTGACGCCCAGCGACGCCCGCGCCTTCTTCGAAGCCGGTTTCAGCGCCGTGCCGGCCCGGACCCCGGACGGGACGCCCGGCCTGCTGACCTCCTACTTCGCGCCGGAGTATCCGGCGCGCCGCGCGGCCGACGCTGAGTTCTCGGCCCCCGTCCTGCCCCGGCCGGCCGATCCGCGCGGCGCCGGCGACCGCGCCGCTATCGAGGCCGCCGCCCGCCCGGACCAGGCCTTGGCCTGGATGCGGGCCGAGGACCTCTTCTTTCTTCAGATTCAGGGCTCCGGCTATCTGACATTCGAGGACGGGACCCGCGCCCGCGCCGCCTACGCCGCCGACAACGGCAAGTCGTTCGTCGGCATCGCCCGCCCCATGGCCCGCCAGGGCCTGCTGCCCGAGAACGGCACGTCCGGCGACGCCATCCGCGACTGGCTGGCCGAACACCGGGGGGCGGAGGCCCAGGCGGTCATGGCCCTGAACCCCCGCTACATCTTCTTCCGCCTCGACCCGGACGACGACGGTCATCCGCCCGGCGCGGCGGGCGTTCCCCTGACGGAGCGGCGCGCCATCGCGGTAGATCCGTCCCACTGGCGCTATGGCGAACTGGTCTGGCTGGAGGCCGACGGGGGCAATCTGCGGGGGGCCACAGCCTCCTATCGCGGCATGGCCATGGCGCTCGACACCGGCTCGGCCATCCGCGGTCCCGTGCGGGCCGACCTCTATATGGGCCGGGGCGACGCCGCCGGCGCCGAGGCCGGAACCGTCCGCCACCCCTTGCGGATGTGGCGGCTGGTTCCGAAGGGCTGACGCAAATACCCTCTCTCACCGCGAGAGGTTCAGCGATCAGCGGCGACGGCCAAATCTCCTCATTCTTGCGAAGGAATCTGGGAAATTCAGCCGTCGGGCTTGGTGAAACCTCCGCCCGTCAGGCCAGATCCTCGATCTCGGCCTCGGTCAGCTCGCCGGGCACGATGGTGACCGGCAGCTTGCGCCCGCCCAGCTGGGCGCCCTGTTTGATGATGGCCGAGACCAGGGGTCCCGGTCCGCGCGAGCCGGCGCCGGCCGCCAGGACCAGGATCTTGATGTCCGGATCCTCCCCGACCACCTTCCGGATCGCGCCCTGTGCCTCGCCCGTCTCGATCAGGAAGACCGGGGGCGCGCCGGATCGCTCCATCGCCTCCTCGCCCAGCCGGGTCAGCAGGGCCTCGGCCTCTTCCCTCTGCTGGCGCTCGATCTCCTCGCGCACCCCGGACCAATGGGCGTCGCTGTTGGAGGGCAGGACGCGCAGCATGACCACGCGGCCCCCGGTCGAGCGCGCGCGCCGACAGGCGAACCGCAGGGCGGCCTCGAACTCGGGACTGTCGTCCACGACGACCAGGAACTTCCTCGGCATGCCGGCCTCCCCGCCTAAGGGCCGAAGAGGCCGCGAGACGCGGCGCGCGTCAAGCGCGTTCCGCCGCTGCGGCCAGGTCGCGGATGGTGGCGTTGGCGATGGTCAGCTTGGCGAAGGACCAGCCCGAGCCGGACTGTTCGATCTCGTCGACCGAGGCCCGCACCCCCTCGACCACCGCCTGCTTGGAGCCGATCCAGGCGTCGACCGCGCCCTCGGCGGCGTCCTCGCTGGCCCCGACCGACGGATCCGACCGCTTGGCCACGGCCCGGGTCAGGGTCGCCTGTTCGTTCATCAGATCCTCGATCAGACGGCGCACCGCCAGCCGGTCGAAGTGGTCGACCGACGGGATCGAGCCCGCCGCCGCCCGCAGCCGGTCGAAATCGAAGGCCGCCCCGACCTGGTGATACAGCCGGGCCATGGCCGCCACAGGCCAGCCGGTCTCCTGGGCCAGATCGCCGATATCGGCGGCGGCGACCAGGGGCCGCATCAGGCCGATCCGGCGCGTCAGATCCGCCGGCGCGCCGTTCTTGGCGAAGGACTCGACCCGGCAGTCCAGCCGTCCCTGCTCGAACCGCGACAGGACCGGCGGGCCCTCGGCCTGCAGGGCGTCCGCGACCGGGCGATAGCGATCGATCAAGGCCTGGACCGAGACCCCGGCCTTGGCCCGACGCGCCAGCCAGAAGGTCTGGCGACGCAACACCACGGCGATCTCCTGATACAGGGCGATCTGGGCCTCGGCCGAGATCTTCAGGTCCAGGGCCGACACCGCGTCCCAGGCCTCGTCCAGACGGAAGACGCGCCGCGCGGCCTCGAAGGCGATGATCAGGGCGGTGGTGTCGCACTCGGCCGAGCCGCGCAGCCGGTCCGGGAAGGTCGGACCGCACATGTTGACGATCTCGTTGGCCAGGACGGTGGCGATGATCTCGCGCCGCAGCCGGTGGCTCTTCATCTGCGGCTCGAAACGGGCCAGGGCCTCGGGGAAGTAGCGGACCAGCACCTGTTCGAAGAAGGGATCCTCCGGCGCCTGGGAGGCGACGATCTGTTCCGAAAGCTCCAGCTTGGCGTAGGCGGTCAGGACGGCCAGCTCCGGCCGCGCCAGCGGAATCCCGGCGGTCATCATCTCCTTGATCCGGGCGTCGTTCGGCAGGCCCTCGACCTTGCGGTCCAGCTTGCCGCGCGCCGACAGGCTCTGCATGAACCTCTGCTGGGCGTCCAGGCCGCCGACGCCCTCCGCCTGTTGCAGGCTCAGGGCCAGAGTCTGGTCATAGTTGTGGGCCAGCACCTTCAGGCCCACCTCCTCGGTCATGGAGGCCAGGAGCGGCGTGCGCTCTTCGGCCGGCAAAACGCCGTTGGTCACGGCCGAACCGACCAGGATCTTGATGTTGACCTCGTGGTCCGAGGTGTCCACGCCCGCCGAATTGTCGATGGCGTCGGTGTTGATGCGCCCGCCGTTCTGACCGAAGATGATCCGTCCGGCCTGGGTGAAGCCCAGATTGGCCCCCTCGCCCACGACCTTGACCCGCAGTTCGTCGGCGTTGATCCGCAGGGCGTCCGTGCCCTTGTCCCCGACCTGGGCGTCGGTCTCGGCGGCCGACTTCACATAGGTGCCGATCCCGCCCAGATACAGCAGCTCGGCCGGCGCCTTCAGGATGGCGCGGATCAGGCTGATCGGGTCCAGTTCGTCCTCTGAGATGTCCAGGGCCGCCTTGATTTCGGGCGTCAGCTGGATCGACTTGGCCGAGCGCGAGAAGACGCCCCCGCCCTTGGAGATCAGCCCCTTGTCATAGTCCTGCCAGGAGGAGCGCGGCAGGTCGAACAGACGCTTGCGCTCCTTCCAGCTGATGGCCGGATAGGGATCGGGATCGATGAAGATGTCGCGGTGGTCGAAGGCGGCGATCAGCTTGGTCGCCTCGGACAGCAGGGCCCCGTTGCCGAAGACGTCGCCCGACATGTCGCCGACGCCGATCATGGTGAAGGGCTGGGTCTGGATGTCCTTGCCCATCTCGCGGAAGTGGCGCTTCACCGCCTCCCAGGCGCCGCGGGCGGTAATCCCCATGGCCTTGTGGTCATAGCCGATCGAACCGCCGCTCGCGAAGGCGTCGCCTAGCCAGAAGCCGTAGGCGGCCGAAACCCCGTTGGCGATGTCCGAGAAGGTGGCCGTTCCCTTGTCGGCCGCGACGACCAGATAGGGATCGTCCTGCTCCCAGGCGATCACCTGGGCCGGCCGCGTCACCGCGCCGTCGGCGGCGATATTGTCGGTGATGTCCAAGAGGCCGGACAGGAAGGTGCGATAGGCGCGGATGGCCTCGCCCTGGATGGCTTCTCGGTCGGTCGTGCGGGGCAGTTGCTTCGGATAGAAGCCGCCCTTGGAGCCGACGGGCACGATGACGGCGTTCTTGACCTGCTGCGCCTTGACCAGGCCCAGGACCTCGGTGCGGAAGTCGTCGCGGCGGTCCGACCAGCGCAGGCCGCCGCGCGCCACCGGGCCGAAGCGCAGGTGAACCCCCTCGACGTGCGGGGCGCAGACGAAGATCTCGCGATACGGCTTGGGCAGGGGCAGGTCTTCAAGCTCGCTGGAGGCGATCTTGATCGAGATGTGCGGCTTGGGCTGGCCGTCGGCGTCCGACTGGAAGTAGTTGGTCCGCTTGATCGCCCCGATCAGGGCGGCGATGCGGCGCAGGGCGCGGTCGTGATCCAGGCTCTTCACGTCCTGCAGCAGGCGCGTGATCTCGGCGGTCTGGGCCGCGACGGGGGCTTCGCGGCTCTCGACCGGGCCGCCGGCGGGGTCGAACTTCGCCTTGAACAGGGCCAGGAGGGCGCGCGAGACCTCGGGATATTCCCGCAGGGCCTCTTCCTGAACCGCCTGCGACGGATCCAGGCCGGCCTGCTGGCGATAACGGGCAAGGGTGCGGATCAGGGCGGCCTCGCGCCATTCGACGCCCAGTTCGATGACCAGGCGGTTGAAGCCGTCGCTCTCGGTCCGGCCGTTCCACACGGCGGCGAAGGCGCGCTCGAACGGCGTCTTCACATCGGCGAAGACCAGTTCCTCGCCGCGCGGATCCTCCATCAGGAACTCGTGGACGTGGATTTCCTCCTCGCCCAACGGCCGGATCGGATAGCCATATTCCTCCAGGGTCTTCAGACCCATGTCGGCCAGGATCGGGAGGACGTCGGACAGGGGCACGGTGGGGCCCCGGCGATACAGCTTGAAACGGAACTGAAGGGGGCTGTCCTCGGCGTTGCGGAAGGCGCGCACCGCCACCGGTTCGCCAGCGCCGACCTGGCCCGTGGCGTTAAGCCGCTCCATTTCCGCCAGATCGACCGCCGCCTCGTCGGCGTCGTAACGGTCGCGATAGGCGGGACCGAAGGCGCGGGCCCAGCGGGTGCTCAGCGGCCCGACCTCGACGTCGGCGACGCCGGCGCGTCGCAGGGCGCCCTCGAACCGTTCGACCCAGCCGCGGCCCGCCTCGGCGACGTCGTGTTCCAGCTGGGCCGCGTCGGGGGTCGGGTGGTCTCCCGGCGTCACCCCGATGATGAAATGGACCCGAACCAAAGGCGCGTCGGACAGCTGCGGATACCAGGCCGAGATCCGGCCGCCCCAGGCGCGGGCGACGATCTGTCCGATCCGCTCGCGCACGGCTGCATCGAACTTCTCGCGGGGGATGAAGCACAGCACCGAAACGAACCGGTCGAACGGATCCAGGCGGGTGAACAGCCGGATGCGGGGCCGGTCATAGAGGTGGAGGATGCCCAGAGCGATCGACAGAAGCTCGTCCTCGCCCATCTGGAACAGCTCGTCCCGGGGGTAGTTCTCGAGGATGTTGCGCAGACGCTTTTCGTTGTGGCTGCCGGGCGCCTTGTCGGCGCGGGCCAGGACATTGGCGACCTTGCGCCGGATCAGCGGGGTTTCGGTCGCCAGCTGGTCATAGGCGTCCGAGGTGAACAGGCCCACGAACCGAGTCTCGCCGGCCGCCTTGCCGTCCGGGCCGTAACGCTTGACCCCCACATAGTCCATGTAGGCGCGGCGATGGACCCGCGACCTCGCATTGGCCTTGGCGACGGTCACCGGCTCGCTCAGGTCGAGCTGGCGGCGCATCTGGCGCGTCAGGACGGCCGGCTCGGAGGCGCGGCGCAGGACGGTCCGTTCCGGATCGGCCAGGATCCCCAGACCGGCGCCCGACTGGCTCAGCGGCGCCTCGGCCTCGTAATCGCCGTCCGCCGCGCGCGGATAGTCGTAATCGCGCGCGCCCAAGAAGACGAAATGATCGCTCTTCAGCCACTTCAGGAAAGCGATGTTCTCGGCCAGCACCGCCGGATCGACCTTGGGCGGGGTTTCCTCCAGCCGCATCACGGCCTGGCGCATCAGTCCGGTCATGGCCTCGTGATCGGCCACCGCGACGTGGACGTCGGACAGGCATTCGGCCAGGCCCTCGCCCAGGGCGTCCCGCCGTTCCTGGGGGGCGCCGTCGATCACCAGCATGATCACCGACAGCCGCCGACCGTCCAGCTCCACCACCGGGTGGAACAGGGCGCGGACCGACACCCCGGCCTCGGCCAGGGCGCCCATGACGCTGTCGACCAGGAAGGGGGCGTCGGTCTGGATGATCCGGACCAGATCATAGTCCAGCGTCTGACCCTCGGCGCCGGCCAGGGGGCCGACCGTGATCAGGGGCGCCGATCCTGCCGGATAGTCTTTCGCCGCCCGCCAGGACGCGGCCAGAAGCGCCGCCAGGTCTTCCCCGCCCAGCTCGGGGGTTTCGTCGGCTGCATAGTCTTCATGCGCCTGGGCCAGGAAAGACTGTTCGGCCGGGCCGGGCGACGTCCCGAGGATCCGCGCGAAGGAGGCTTCAAGGGCGGCCGGGGTGATCGGCTGGACCAGAGAAAGGCGCGGATCGAGGGCGGTCATGGACAATAGTCTCGGGCGACGCGGCCTTGGCCGCTGGGGCAGGCGCGCGACTGCGCGTCACATCGCTGACTAGGCCAGGTCCGGTCGCGCGTGAAGCCCCTGACGATCAAACAGTCTCCTGAACGGCGTTCAGCTTGGAAGACTTTTGCGTCGCAAAAACGAGAAGGCCGCCGAGTGGGGGAACTCGGCGGCCTGCGCGAACCGACGCTCGGGGAGGGGAGGGTGCGTCGGCCTCGCTGCGCTGCGGTTCGGAGGGGGGATGGTCCCGCAGCGTCGGGACGGAGATGGGAAGCCGCGTGCGGGGTTCAAGGGCGTGGCGAGCGTGACGAGGCGCGGCGGGACGCCGCAGGCCTCAGGCGTCCGGTTCGTCCCGGCCTTTCTTGCCGCGGACGGCCTTGCGCCGGGTCTCGTCCGCATAGGGCTCGCCGTCGCCGGACAGGAGGATCGCCATCCAGCGCGAGCCCTGGAACTCCGCCAGGATGGCCATGGCCATGACCGCCAGCGGCGTCGACAGGAACATGCCCACCACGCCCCACAGCTTGCCCCAGAAGGCCAGGGCCAGCAGGACCACGACCGGGTCGATGTTCTGGTTGTCGCCCTGCATCCGGGGCTGGACCAGATTGCCGACGATGAAGAGGATGGACTGAAGCCCGACCAGCAGGATCAGGGCCGGCCAGTAGCTGGGGAACTGCACCAGGGCGAACAGGGGCGGCGCCAGACCCGCCACGGCCCCGCCCAGCACGGGGATGAAGCCCACGATGAAGATGACGAAGGTCCAGAACTCGGCGTTCTGCAGCCCCACGGCCCGCATCAGGATCCAGGCCGCCAGGCAGATCATGGCGCCGGTGACGGTCTGGACCCAGATATAGCCCTCGACCCCGCCGCGAACCCGTTCGAACACCGCGACCGCCTCGTCCCTCTGGCTCTTCTGCGGGAACATGGCGACGATCTTCCGCCGGAAGCCGACCTGGGACGCCAGTAGAAAGCCCAGATAGACCAGGACGAAGAAGGCGCCGGAAGCGACGCCCTGGACCTGCATGGCGACGGAGGCGACATAGCCGCGGATATCGACGCCGTTGATCAGTTCCTGGGCGGTGGGCGGATTGTCCAGCCGCGCCAGGCCGTAGACGTCGCGGAGAATCTGGTCGATGCGCGGTCCGATGTTCTGCGACACGCCCGAGGCCTCGCCGAAGAAGCCCGCCGCCCCGTTCACGATGATGGCGATAGAGGCGAAGAAGGCCAGGACCACCAGCACCAGGGCCGCGATCCCCGCCCAGTGATCGTTCAGCGGGGTTCGCGCGGCCACGGACCGCTTCACCCCGTCGATCATGATCAGAAGGAACAGGGCCATCGCCAGAGGCGTCACTATGTCCCGCAGCCAGTAAAGGGCGGCGCCGGCGGCCACGGTCGCGATCAGGGCGGTGGCGTTCCGCGTCACGGCCGAAGCCTGCATGGTGATGGGGCTGTTCATGGCCATCCTTGTCGGCGGCGCGGGATGCGGCGTCAACACGCGCCGACAGCGGCGGTTCCGGCCGGCCGGCGTCTGGGCTAGACCTGCGTCATCCCTCTGGAGGCCTAGCGATGTCCGACACCCCTTCCGGTCTCTTCCTAGGCCAGTCCGATTCGGGCCAGGAGACCCTGCTGTTCCACCGCGCGAACCGTCACGGCGTGATCGCGGGCGCCACCGGAACCGGCAAGACCGTCACCCTTCAGATCCTGGCCCAGGGCTTTTCGGACGCCGGCGTCCCAGTCTTCTGCGCCGATGTGAAGGGCGACCTGTCCGGGATTTCCCAGGTCGGCGCGCCCAACGAGAAACTGCTCGCCCGCGCGGCGGAGATGGGCCTGAACCTGTCGCCGCGCGCCGCTCCGACGGTGTTCTGGGATCTGTACGGCGAGAAGGGGCATCCGGTCCGCACCACCGTGTCCGAGATCGGCCCCGTGCTGATGTCGCGGATGCTGGATCTGAACGAGGTCCAGGAGGGGGTGATGACGGTGGTCTTCCATGTCGCCGACAAGGAGGGCCTGTTGCTGCTGGACCTCGACGATCTGCGCAGCCTGCTGATCTACGTCGGCGAGAACGCGGATCGGATCGGCCGCGAGGTCGGCCACGTCGCCCCCGCCTCGATCGCCGCCATCCAGCGCGCCCTGCTGCAACTCGAACAACAGGGCGGTTCGGCCTTCTTCGGCGAGCCGGCTCTGAGGCTGGAGGACATGATCCGCGTCGGGCTGGACGGACGGGGCCAGGTCAATGTGCTGGATTCGACCCGGCTGATGAACAGTCCGCGCCTCTACGCCGCCTTCCTGCTGTGGCTGCTGTCGGAGCTGTTCGAACAGTTGCCGGAGGTGGGCGACCCCGAAAAACCGCGTCTGGTCTTCTTCTTCGACGAGGCCCATCTGCTGTTCGACGACGCGCCCCGCGCCCTGCTGGAAAAGGTCGAACAGGTGGTGCGGCTGATCCGGTCCAAAGGGGTGGGCGTCTATTTCGTCACCCAGAACCCGGCCGACATCCCCGACAGCGTGCTGGCCCAGCTGGGCAATCGCATCCAGCACGCCCTGCGCGCCTATACCCCGTCGGAACAGAAGGGCTTGAAGGCGGCGGCCGGCAGCTTCCGCGCCAATCCCGCCTTCGACACGGCCGAAGCGGTCCAGGCGCTCGGCGTGGGCGAGGCCCTGGTGTCGGTGCTGGACGAGAAGGGCGCCCCCACGGTCGTGGCCCGCACCCGGATCCGGCCGCCCGCCTCGCGTCTGGGACCAGCCACGGACGCCGAACGCGGCATTGTCATGGCCGCCAGCCCGTTGCGCGGGCTTTACGACCAGGTGCTGAACCGTGAATCGGCCGAGGAAATCCTGGCCGCGCGCCATGCCGCCGAAGTCCGGGCCGAAGCCGAGGCGCGAACGGACGAAGCGCCCGCGAAACCGCGCGCTGCGCCGCGGCCGCCGCGCTCACGCGGGTCCAGCCGCCAGACGCCGATGGAGGCCTTGACCAAGTCGGTCCTGCGGACGGCCGGCTCCACGATCACGCGCGAGCTCTTGCGCGGCGTCCTCGGCGGGCTGCGACGGCGCTAGGACCGGTCAGAGGCTTGCAACCCGCCGCGGGTATGCGCATCTCTCGCCCATGTTCATCCAGACCGAACCCACGCCCAATCCGAACGTGCTGAAATTCCTGCCCGGGCGCGACGTCTCGCCGCTCGCCGCGCGGGAGTATCGCACGATAGACGAGGCTGCCGGCTCGCCTCTGGCCGAAGCCCTGTTCGAACTCGAGGGCGTCGACGGCGTCTTCTTCGGCGCCGACTATGTGTCGGTGACGCGTCAGGAGCACGGGCCGGACTGGTCGGAGATGAAGGCGCCGATTCTGGGCGTGATCATGGATCATTTCGTCTCCGGCCGCCCCCTGACCCGCGAAGGCGCCGAAGCCGAAGATCATGCGGAGGACGACAGCGAGGTCGTCGCCGAGATCAAGGCCCTGCTGGACAGCCGCATCCGCCCGGCCGTGGCCCAAGACGGCGGGGACATCCTGTTCGATTCCTTCGACGAGGCGACCGGGGTGCTGAGCCTGCGGATGCGCGGGGCCTGTTCCGGCTGTCCCTCCTCCTCGGCCACCCTCAAGGCGGGGGTCGAGCAGATGATGCGCCACTATGTGCCGGAAGTGACCCGGGTCGAGCAGACACTCTAGGTTAGCAGGCGGGATTTTCTTTCTCGCCAGGC
>MGLN01000045.1:13098-13546 GCA_001796045.1 Caulobacterales bacterium RIFOXYB1_FULL_67_16
CGAAGTCCTGCGCCTGGGCGAAGCCCTGGCCGCCCTGCGCCGGGAGCGCGGCCTGTCCCAAGCCGAGGCCGGCGCGCGCCTCGACATGACCAGCCAGGGCTGGGGTCTCTATGAGGCCGGCCGCCGACCGGGTCTGTTCCGGCCCGACGTCCAAAGGCGATTAACAGGGGCGCTGGACTCCACGCCCGAAGCCCTGGCCCTGCTCGCAGGAGGCGCGCCCCCCGAGCTGGAAGAAGGCGTCGATCCCGGCGTCGCGAGCCGCGGTCGGGGCTTTCAGGGCGCCGGAACTCCGCCCAACCGGAGGCTTGTGGCGGACGACGCCCTTTTTCCCTGGGCCGCGCGCGGCGTGTGGGTGGAGTTCGAGCCGGGACTGTGGCCGCGCTCCGGACAGGGCTGCGTCGTCGACCTGACGGACGGAAGCTGGCGGGTCCGTCTGTTTGACCAGGCG
>MGLN01000045.1:13558-17316 GCA_001796045.1 Caulobacterales bacterium RIFOXYB1_FULL_67_16
CCTATGAACACCCCGCCTGCTTCTCCCCGTCGAACAGCCCGCGCGGTCGAGCCTTTGGACGTCGAGGTCGGCGCGCGGATCGCGGCCCGACGCACCGCCCTGGGCCTGTCCCAAACGGCGTTGGGCGAGCTGGTCGGCGTCAGCTGCCAGCAGGTGCAGAAATACGAAGGAGGCCAGAACCGGATTTCCGCCTCGCGCCTGCACCATCTGGCCCTGGCCCTCGGCCTGCCGGTCGAGGCCTTCTTTCCGGAACGGCCTGACGAGGAAGGGAATTCCGAACTGTCCCTCATTCGCGCCATCGCCGAAATCCCGGAAGGCCGGGCCATGGCCGCCGGTTTTTCGCGCATCGAGGACGCCTCGGTGCGGCGCGCCCTGACACGACTGGTGGAGGTTCTCGCGCGAGCCGCCTAGAAGGCGGGGCATGAGACTTCTGGTGATCGATACAGCCCTGGGCGCCTGCACGGCTGCGGTGTTCGAAGACGGCCGCCCTCTGGCCCTTCGGTTCGAGCCCATGACCAAGGGTCATCAGGAGCGGCTGGGCGGTCTGGTCCGGGACGTCGTGGCCGAGGCCGGGGGCGGGTTCGATCGCCTGGATCGGATCGGCGTGACAGTCGGGCCGGGCTCCTTCACCGGCCTGCGGGTGGGGCTGGCGTTCGCCCAGGGCCTGGGCGCTGCCCTGGATCGACCTGTGGTGGGCCTGTCGACCCTCGACGGGCTGGCGGCCTCTTCGGAAGGCGAGGGGGCGGCGACTGCCGCCCTGATCGATGCGCGACGCGGCCAGGTCTACGCCAAGCTGTTTCACGCAAGACAGCCGCTGGGCCCCGACGAAGCCCTTTCGTTGGACGAGGCTGCGCGCCGCATTTCGGGCATGGGCGGCGGCGTCCGTCTGGTCGGCGGCGGGGCCGCGGTTCTGACCGAAGCCTTCCCGGACCTCGCCTTCGCCGCCCTCGATCCGCGCGTCGCTCCCGCGCCCGAGGCCCTGGCCGCCCTGGCTCAGGCCGCGGACCCCGCCCTCCATCCGGCCCGGCCGCTTTATCTGCGCGCCCCGGACGCCACGCCGCCCAGCCGCTTGCCCGGTCAGCCGCGGCAGACCGCGACATGAGCCAGGCCGATCCCGATCTCCTGTCCCGCCTCCACGCCACGGCCTTTCCGACGCCGTGGAGCGCTGATGAGTTTGCGGCCTTGCTGGATCAATCCGGCGTCTTCGCCGTGGTCGAACCGGACGGCTTCATCCTGATCCGCGTCGTGCTGGACGAGGCCGAGATCCTGACCCTGGTGGTTCGGCCCGAGGCGCGGCGCACGGGTCTGGGCGGTCGGCTCGTGGGGCAGGCGGCTCTGGCGGCGGCCCGGGCCGGCGCTGTCCGCCTGTTCCTGGAGGTGGCCGAAGACAATGCCGCCGCCCGCGCCCTCTACGACCGCGCGGGCTTCCACAGGATCGGGCGCCGCAAGGCCTATTACGGCGCCGCTGACGGGGGTCGAACCGACGCCCTGGTCCTGGGTCTCGACCTCAGTAAGAATCCCGACACCGCCCCGCTTCCCTGATGCGATCCAAACCCCTATTCTAGGTTTATGGACCGGATCGAAAAACTCTGCGCCGACCGCGGCATGCGTATGACCGAACAGCGCCGGGTGATCGCCCGGGTGCTGTCCTCTGCGGAAGACCACCCCGATGTGGAGGAGCTGTACCGCCGCGCCTCCTCGATCGATCCGCATATCTCGATCGCCACCGTCTACCGCACCGTGCGCCTGTTCGAAGAGGCGGGCGTGGTCGAGAAGCACGACTTCGGCGACGGGCGCAGCCGCTATGAAGAGGCCGGCGACGATCACCACGACCACCTGATCGACACCAAGACCGGCGAGGTGATCGAATTCTTCGACGCCGAGATCGAGAAGCTGAAGACCGAGATCGCCGAACGTCTGGGCTTCGAACTGATCGGCCACAAGCTGGAGCTTTACGGCGTGCCGATCGAGGGCGCCGAGCCGTCGAAGCGGGAAGGCCTGATCTTCAAGCGCCACGCCGCGCGGGTCGCCGCCGCCGACGTGGATGCGGGCTGAGCCTCCGGTCTTGTCGTCGTCGGTGCGGGCGATCATAAGCCCTGTATGACCGAGACCCTGGTTCCCCAAGCCGAGGCCACGGCGACGCCGCCGTCCAAACGCCTCTTCATCAAGACCTACGGCTGTCAGATGAACGTCTACGACAGCGAGCGCATGGCCGACGTCTTGCGCCCGCTGGGCTATGCGGTGACGGAAGACGTGGAGGCGGCGGATTTCGTTATCCTAAACACCTGCCATATCCGCGAAAAGGCGGCGGAGAAGATCTATTCCGAACTGGGCAAGATGCGCGAGCTGCGCGACATCAAGCGCGAGGCCGGCGGCGATCTGACCATCGCCGTCGCCGGCTGCGTCGCCCAGGCCGAGGGCGAGGAGATCATGAAACGCCAGCCGGCGGTCGATATCGTCGTCGGCCCCCAGGCCTATCACCAGCTGCCCGAGCTTCTGACCCGCACTGCGCGGGCGCGGGGCGAGCGGATCGGGGCCGATTTCGCCCCAGACGACAAGTTCGACGCCCTGCCGGCCGCCCGGTTCACCGAGGGTCCGACAGCCTTCCTGACGGTGCAGGAAGGCTGCGACAAGTTCTGCACCTTCTGCGTCGTGCCCTATACGCGCGGCGCCGAATGGTCGCGGCCCCTGGCCTCGGTGCTGGAAGAGGCGCGGGCCCTGGCCGGTCGCGGCGTGCGCGAGGTCACCCTGCTGGGCCAGAACGTCAACGCCTACGACGGCGAACGGCCGGACGGGCGCAAGTCCAGCCTGGCCGAACTGGCCTACGCCCTGGCCGAGATCCCCGGCCTGGACCGGATTCGCTATACGACCAGCCACCCCAACGACATGTCGGACGAACTGATCGCCGCCCACGGCGATCTGGACGCCCTGATGCCCTATCTGCACCTGCCGGTTCAGGCGGGCTCGGACCGTATCCTGCGACTGATGAACCGCAAGCACGGCCGCCAGAAATACATCGATCTGATCGCCCGTATCCGCGAGGCCAGGCCCGACATGGCCATGTCGGGCGACTTCATCGTCGCCTTCCCCGGAGAGACGGACCGCGAGTTCGAGGAGACCCTGGATCTGGTTCGTCAGGTCCGATACGCCTCGGGCTTCGCCTTCATGTATTCGCCCCGGCCCGGCACGCCCGCCGCCGGCATGGGCCGACAGATCGAACCCGAGGTGGCCAAGGAACGGCTGCACCGGCTGATCGAACTGCTGACCGAACAGCAGACGGCCTTCAACCAGGCCCAGGCGGGCCGGACGCTGGATGTCCTGTTCGACCGCAAGGGACGCCATGCCGACTGTCGTCAGGCGGTCGGACGTTCGCCCTATCTTCAGTCGGTTCATGTCGACGACGCGGATCATCTGATCGGCCAGATCGTTCCGGTCGAAATCATCTCCGGCCAGCAGAACAGTCTGACGGGCCGGCTCGTCTCCGCAGAGGCGACGAAAAAAGAAAAGGCGGCCTAGTGGCGAGAGACTCTGAGTTCGTTCCCCTCAACGACGCGGAATTGCGTGCGGTGATCGGACCCAACAGCCGTCATGTCGCCCTGATCGAGGACGCCTTCAAGGTTCTGGTCGAGGCGCCGGGCGGCGGGGTCTCCGTCAACGGGGGAACGCGCGACCGGGCGGACGCCCGCCGCGTCATTGAGGATCTGGCCAAACGCGCCGCCCTGGGGGCCGAGGTCGTCGAGGCCGACGTACGCGCCGCC
>MGLN01000046.1:0-943 GCA_001796045.1 Caulobacterales bacterium RIFOXYB1_FULL_67_16
GCGCCTTCGCTCCGGTCGGAGGGCGACGGACCGGGCCTCGGCGCTTGCGCGCAGACTCTTTAGGAGTGTTGCGGAACGCGGACATATACTCGCTTCCACGGCGAAATAAAGACCTGGGGCGCAGTTTTTCGGGAACCAGACGCGGTCTCGCGGAAACGTCGCCTTCCCCGGCGATTGACTCGCCCGCCGACGCCCTCAAGATCGCCTTGAGGGGAGACTAAAATGAACCGACGTTTGAGACTCGCAGCCGCTGCGCTCCTTCTGTCCGCCGGCGTGGCCGCCTGCCTGTCCGGCTGTCTGTCGATGGATGTGCCGGAAGACGCCTTCTTCTATCCGGACGCGCGGGTGGCCGCCGAGAAGATCACCTTGCCGCCCGACATCCCCATGGCCTTCGACGCCCAGGCCCTCAGCCTCCCCTACTCCGGCGGAGCCGTCGGGGTCACCCGGGTGCGCACCGGCCGGGCCGAGGCGCCCCTGATTCTGTTCTGCGGCGGCAATCTGTTCCGGCGCAGCGCCGCCGCAGGCAAGACCGCCGCCAAGCTGGCGCCCTTCGGCGACGCCCTGATGTTCGACTATCCCGGCTATGGCGACACGGCGGGCCAGGCCGACTATGCGAGCTTCATGGCTGCGGGCACGGCCGTCGCCGACGCCGCGCGCGCCCAGGCCGACGCCGAGGGCCGCAAGCTGATCGCCTGGGGCCATTCCCTGGGCGGCCCCGTCTGCGCCCAGGCCGCCGCCTATATGGAGGCTGACGCCCTGGTGCTGGAGACGACCACGCCCAGCACCCGCGCCGCCGTCGACACCATGGCCGGCTGGGCGCGGCCCCTCATCCGCGTGACCATCGCCCCCAATCTGGACAGCATAGACATTCCCGCCTCGCTTCAGGCTTACCCCGGCAAGGTAGTGGTGCTGGAGGCGGGCCGCGACGACACCCTGCCCCCCG
>MGLN01000046.1:1030-13832 GCA_001796045.1 Caulobacterales bacterium RIFOXYB1_FULL_67_16
CGTCGGCCGTCCTAGCGTCGCCTTATGACTCGCATCGCCTTCGCCGCCTTGGCCGTCCTGTCGCTCGCCGCCTGCGCCTCGCGCGGCGACCCCGTCACCTATGCCGAGACCGCCTCTGCCGCAGCCCGCGCCGCCGCCCAGATCGAGGGCCAGACGCCCCTGACGCCACAGCAGGCCTGGGATGCGGGCAACGCCGCCTATCTGGACTGGAACGGCGCCCGCCGCGGCTGGACCACCACCGCCAGCGGCCTGCAATATCGCCGCGTGGGCAAGGCCCATCCCGAGGGCGCCCAGCCGTCGGCGACCGATACGGTCAAGGTCCACTATCGCGGCACCTTCATCGACGGGCGCGAGTTCGACAGCTCCTACGCCCGCAACGAACCGGCCGAATTCCCGCTGAATCGCGTCATCAAGGGCTGGACCGAGGGCGTGGCCCTGATGCGTGTCGGCGAGATCTATGAGTTCGTCATCCCCCCCTCGCTCGGCTACGGCTCGCGCTGGGTCGGCGGCGGCGAGCTGCCGCCCAATTCGACCCTGCGCTTCTCGGTCGAGCTGCTGGAGGTCAAGCCTGCGGGCTGAACGACCGCCTCGAATTAGGCGCGCAACGACCCGTCCGATTGCCTAATTTTGAAATTCTTTGTTCGACCGTTCAGAGACTTAAAAGTTAAATTCGTCTCCCAGCGCGCCTGGGTTGGCGGCGCAAGCAAGATGATCGGCATGACCGATGATCTTTCACACCCCGTCTCCGCCCCGCCGTCTCCCCGGACTCGGCGCTCCCCCAAGGTCTGGGCCGCCGCCCGCGCCGACTATCTCGCCGGCGCCTCGGCCGCCGAGGTCTGCGAGCGCTATGGCCTCAGCCTGTCGACCTTCAGATGGCGCGCCCGCACGGAAGCCTGGCGTCTTTGCGATAGGACCGAAGGCGACGTCCTCGCTCAGCAGCCTCCCGAAGACATCGCCTTGCTGGACGCCGGTGCGCCCTGCAGCTCGGCGGACATAGCCCGTCTGGCCTGGGCCAACGTCGCCCGCGCGGTGCGCGAGGGCCGGCTGATCGAGGCGCGCGGCTGGACAAAGCTGCACCAGGATCTGTTCCAGATGGCGAACTACGACAAGGCGACGGTGCTCAGTTACGCATGGGCCACCGACCCGGAAACTGCGCCCTTCTTGCCCGAAGTCCCCCCGCTGAGACCGAGGGAAGAAGAGTGACCGGCTGAAATTGCACTTTTTGCACATTGCACCGTCTTCGGCGGGGAGTGCAATTTCGCCCCGCCTCAAGCCTTGACGCCCCGCGCCCTGCGGCGGACTGTCGCGCCCTCCCCAGTGGCTTGAGAGTTCGTGTCGATGTCCCCTTCCCGCCTGCGGTCCCCCTCCCTCGGCCTCGCCCTGCTGCTCGTCACCGCCGCGCCGGCGGCCTTGGCCCAGCAGGCGTCGGTCGCGCCGCCTGCCCTGGCGGCGCCCCTGCCCGCCATCCCGGCCGCCCGCGACGTCGCCTATCCGGGCGTCATCACGCTCGATATCGACGCCACCAACCTGGCCCAGCACATCTTCTCGATCACCGAGACCATTCCCGTCGCACAGCCGGGTCCCATGACCCTCTTCTTCCCCGAATGGCTGCCCGGCAATCACGGCCCCGTCGGTCCGATCACCCAGCTGGCGGGCATCGAGATCACCGCAAACGGCCAGCGGGTCGAATGGGTGCGCGACACCCTCTCCCCCTTCGCCTATCACCTGACCGTCCCGGCCGGCGCGACCAGCCTGACCGTGACCATGGAGCACCTCTCGCCGACCAACGGCGATCAGGGCCGGGTGACGATGACGCCCGAGATGCTGAACATCCAGTGGGAGAAGATGCTGCTCTATCCCGCCGGCCACTGGTCGCGGAACATCATGGTCCAGCCCACGGTCAGGTTCCCGACAGGCTGGCGGTTCGGCACGGCGCTGGAGCCTGAGAGCAAGGACGGCGACCTCCAGACCTTCAAGCCGGTCAATCTCGAAGTCCTGGTCGACAGCCCCGTCTTCGCCGGCCTCCACTATCGCCAGATCGATCTCGATCCCGGCGGTCGCTCTCCGGTTCGCGCCAACATCGTCGCCGACGAGGCCAAGAACCTGGAAGCCACCGACGAGCAGGTCCAGATCCTGCGCAACCTCGTGACCCAGATGGACCGCCTCTACGGCGCTCGCCATTTCGACCACTACGACTTCCTGATCGCCATGACCGACAAGCTGGGCGGTATCGGGCTGGAGCATCACCGCAGTTCCGAGAACTCGGTCGATCCTGAGTTCTTCACGGGCTGGGCCACCCACCTGGGCGACCGCGACCTGCTCAGCCACGAGATGAACCACTCGTGGGACGGCAAATGGCGCCGCCCCGCCGACCAGTACGTCCCCAACTTCAACAGCCCGCTGCAGAACAGCCTGCTGTGGGTCTATGAGGGCCAGACCCAGTACTACGGCCAGGTTATCGCCGCCCGCGCCGGCCTGCTGACCAAGGAGCAGGCCATGGAGTCCCTGGCCCTGACCGCCGCGACCTATGACGCCCGCGTCGGCCGCCAGTGGCGCGCGCTTCAGGACACGACCAACGACCCGATCATCAGCCAGCGCCGGCCCAAGGGCTGGCTCGCTTGGCAACGGGACGAGGACTATTACTCGGAGGGTCAGCTGATCTGGCTCGACGTCGACACGACGATCCGGGAAATGACCGGCGGCCGCAAGTCGCTCGACGACTTCTCCAAGGCCTTCTACGGCGTGCAGGACGGCAGTTTCGAACCGGCGCCCTACACCTTCGAGGACGTGGTGGCGGCCCTGAACGGCGTCGTCGCCAACGACTGGGCGACCTTCCTGCGCACCCGGCTGGACGCGACCGGCCCCGACGCCCATGCGCCTCTGGACGGCCTGACGCGCGGCGGCTGGCGCCTGGTCTACGCCGAGACCCCGACCGCCTATCAGAAGACCCTGTACGGCGAGTTCAAGCGCAACGACTTCACCTATTCCCTCGGCTTCCAGACCGGCGAGAACAACGCCATCCGCAGCGTCCAGTGGGGCAGCCCCGCCTTCGAGGCGGGCCTGACGCCGGGCATGCAGATCGTCGCCGTCAACGGCCAGGCCTCCAACCCCGACCGCATCGCCGCCGCCGTCACCGCCGCCAAGGATCCGGCCGTGTCGGTGACCCTGATCATCAAGGACGGCGACCAGTACAAGACCGTCGCCCTCCCCTACCACGACGGTCTGCGCTACCCGCGCCTGGAACGGATCGAAGGAACCCCCGACCGCCTCAGCGACATCCTGACGCCCCGCAAGCGCTGAATGAAGTCACCTCCCCGTCGGCGAAGGCCGACGGGGAGGACAGGCGGGAGCGTCAGCGAGCGCCAGGAGGGGGCGACTCGGTGTGAGAAGCTGGCGTGGTCATCCCCACCGTCGGAGTCGCCCCCTACTGGTCGCTGGCGCGACCTGTCCTCCCCGCGCGCCTTCGCGCACAGGGAGGTGACGTTGTGTCCCTTGACGCCTCTCCCCCGCTCCCCGACGGTGCGCGCCTGCCCTCCCGTTCGGATGACCTGATGTCGCGTACCCGCTTGCTCGCCGCCGCCTGCCTCGCCGCCCTGATGGCCGCCGCCCCGGCCCTGGCCCAGGACTTCCAGTCCACCCCGGTCGTCGTCGATCCGACCCAGGCCGCCCTGGCCCTGCCCCGGGCTCAGCCGTCCATCCCCGCCCCAGCGGACAAGCCCTATCCCGGCGTCATCCAGTACCAGGCCGACATCACCGACCTCGACCGCCGCATCATCCGCGTCAGCCAGACCATCCCCGTCGCCGGTCCCGGCCCCCTGACCCTGCTCTATCCGAAATATCTCCCAGGCAACCACGCCGACACCGGCCCGATCCAGCTCCTGGCCGGCCTGACGGTCACGGCGAACGGACAGCGGATCGAGTGGCTGCGCGACACCCTCGAACCCTACGCCTTCCACCTCGACATTCCGGCCGGCGTGACCAGCATCGACGTCGCCTTCCAGCAGCTGACCCAGCCGGACAGCTCCAACTGGCGGGTCCTGATGGCCCCGGCCATGGTCAATCTGCAATGGGAGAAGGCCATCCTCTATCCGGCCGGCTACTACAGCCGCCAGATCCCCGTCGCCGCCTCGGTCGTCCTGCCCGCCGGCTGGAAGTACGGCACGGCCCTGACCACGGCGTCCCGCGACGGCGACGTCGCCAGCTTCGAGACGACCGACCTCTACACCCTGATCGACAGCCCGATGTTCGCCGGCGCCCACTACCGCCGCGTCGACATCGACCCGAACGGCGCCCCGTCTGAATCAAGGGTTCACCTGAACCTCATCGCCGACGAGGAGAAGGGTCTCGCCGCCACCGAAGAGCAGCTGAAGCTCTACGAGAACATGGTCCAGCAGGCCGATCGCCTGTTCGGCGCCCGCCACTTCGACAAATACGAGTTCCTGTTCGCCCTGACCGACCAGATGGGCGGCATCGGTCTGGAGCATCACCGCTCGTCCGAGAACACCGGCGCCCCCGGCTTCTTCACCGACTGGGCCAAGAGCGCCGGCGACCGCGCCCTGCTGCCCCACGAATACACCCACTCCTGGAACGGCAAGTTCATGAGGCCGGCGGACGAACTGACCGCCAACCACAACGTCCCGACCCAGAACACCCTGCTATGGGTCTATGAGGGCCAGACGGAATACTGGGGCGACGTCCTGGCCGCCCGCTCGGGCCTGCACTCCAAGGGCGTGGCTCTGGCCACCCTGGCCAGCGTCGCCGCCTTCTATGACAATCAGCCCGGCCGTCAGTGGCGCGCGCTTCAGGACACGAACAACCACAACCTCCTCGGCTACCGAGTGCCGGGTCAGTTCCCTTCCTGGATGCGCGGCACCGGCGACTATTACCGCGAAAGCCTGCTGGTCTGGCTGGACGCCGACACCCTGATCCGGGCCGAGACCAATGGCCGCAAGTCCCTCGACGACTTCGCCAAGACCTTCTTCGGCCACAGCGACGGATCCTGGGCGCCCCAGGGCTACACGTTCGAGCAAGTGGTCGCCGCCCTGAACGCCGTCCATCCGCACGATTGGGCCGGCTTCCTGCGTGAGCGGCTCGACGCCGTCGGCCCCGACGCCCGCGCGCCCCTGGCCGGGATCGAACGCGGCGGCTGGCGTCTGACCTATACCGACACCCCCAGCCCCGACGAAAAGGCCGTCAACACCGGATGGGCCAACGACTTCCAGTATTCGCTGGGCTTCACCCTGGCCGGCGACAAGATCGCCAATGTCCGCTGGGGCGGCCCCGCCTTCGAGCAGGGAATAGGCGCGGGCTGGAGCCTGGTGGCCGTCAACGGCAAGGCCGGCTCGGCCGAGGCGCTGCGCGACGCGGTGGCCTCCGCAAAGGGGACCGACGCCCCCCTGCAGCTGCTGATCAAGTCCGGCGATCGCTTCCGCACCGTCGCCTTCGACTACCGCGAGGGTCTGCGCTACCCTCGCCTGGAACGGGTCGAGGGGACGCCGGACCGCCTCTCGGAGATCCTGGCGCCCCGCCGTCGCTGACGTCAGGCCTTCAGAAGACCCAACAGGGCCTCGGCCGCCTCGCGCGAGGAGGCCGGGTTCTGGCCTGTGACCAGCTTGCCGTCGACCACCACATAGGAGCCCCAGTCGGGCCCGCGGGAATAGTCGCCGCCGTTGGCGCTCAGCACGTTCTCGACCAGGAAGGGCACCACTTCGGTCAGACCCACGGCCTCTTCTTCGGAGTTTGTGAAGCCCGTCACCTTGCGGCCCTCGACCAGCGGCTTGCCGTCGGGTCCGTGAACCGACTTCAGCACCCCCGGCGCATGACACACGAAGCCCGTCGGCTTGTCCGCCTTGGCGAAGGCCTCGATTAGGCCGATGGAGTCCGCGTCGTTCGCCAGATCCCACAACGGGCCATGGCCGCCCGGATAGAAGATCGCATCGAAGTCCTCGGCCTTTACAGACGACAGCGGGACGGTCGCCGCCAGCGCCGCCTGAGCCTCGGCGTCGGCCTTGAAGCGGCGCGTGTCCTCGGTCTGAGCGTCCGCGTCGTCGCTCTTGGGATCCAGCGGCGGCTGACCGCCCTTCGGCGACGCCAGCACGATCTCGGCGCCCGCATCCTTCATCGCGTAGTAGGGAGCGGCCAGTTCCTCCAGCCAGAACCCGGTCTTCTTGCCCGTGTCGCCGAGCTGGTCGTGCGAGGTCAGCACTGTCAGAATCTTCATTTGGGGGATCTCCTTCTCTGGCCTAACAGATGGGACGCCAGACCGATCCCGCCAAGGCGTGGTCTGGACGGGACTGAAAGGAAACAGGCGGCATGAAATACAGGCTGGGAGCCTTGGCCTTCGGACTGGGTCTTTTGGGATGGGCGTCGACCGCCAGCGCGGACTGCGGACTGGGGGCTCCAGGAGCCACTCGCAGCATGGCGCTCGGACCCAATAAGCGCACGGTCCAGATCCATGTGCCTCTCGGCTTCGACCCCGCCAGGCCCGCCCCTCTCGTCTTCGTGCTGCACGGCAGCGGCGGAACGGGTGCGGCGATCCTGAGAGACTCCGGACTCACCGAGACCGCCGACCGCCATGGCTTCATCGTAGCCGCGCCCGACGCGGGCATCCCGGTCGAGCGGGGCTTCGTCTGGAACGTGCCCGGCGTGCCGACCATCACCGGAGACGTGCCGGGACCGGACGACGCCGACGACGTCGCCTTCCTGCTGGAGACGGTGGACCAACTGTCCTCGCAGGGCTGCGTCGACTCCAGCCGGGTCTACGCCACCGGCCTGTCGGGCGGCGGGCGGATGACGTCCTGGCTGGGCTGTGTCGCCGCAGACCGCTTCGCCGCCATCGCTCCGGTGGTCGGCCTGCGCGCCGGCAATCCCCGCAAAGCCTCGCCCGAACGGCCGGACCCCGCCACCTGCCGGCCGTCGCGCCCCATGCCGGTCATGGCCTTCGCCGGCGACGCGGACGCGACCAATCCGATCCAGGGCGGCGGCACGCCGTACTGGAGCTACACCATGCACGCCGCCGAGCAGCGCTGGGCCCAGCTGAACGGCTGCACCATGGTTCGGTCGACGGTCTGGACCACGCCGCGCGTCTATGAAGAAGGCTATTCCGGCTGCCGCGACGCCGCCGAGGTCATAGGCCGCATCACCGCTGGCGGCGGCCACAGCTGGGTCGCCGACAACGACGCCATGTGGGCCTTCTTCGCCGCGCGGACACGCCCGCAGGACTGACACCGACCAAGCCCCAGCCTTATCGCCGCCCAAAGGCCGCAACTCGCCGGAAGGGGGGTAGCCCGCTTACGGGCCTCAAGTCGCCCGAAGGGCGATAGGCCCAAAAAGAAAAGGCCCGGCGGTTTCCGCCGGGCCTTCCCGATCTTCAGCGGTGCTGAGACCCAGATTACTTGATCTGGACCTTGGCGCCGGCTTCCGTCAGCTTCTTGGCGATCTCGTCGGCTTGTTGCTTGGAGACGTTCTCGACGACGTTCTGCGGAGCGCCTTCGACCAGGTCCTTGGCTTCCTTCAGACCCAGGTCCGAACGGACGCCGCGGACTTCCTTGATGACGTTGATCTTCTTGTCGCCGCCGTCGACCAGGACGACGGTGAACTCGGTTTGCTCTTCAGCGGCTTCAGCCGGAGCAGCGGCGCCGCCGCCGGCCGGCATGGCCATGGCGACCGGAGCAGCGGCGGAAACGCCCCACTTTTCTTCCAGCAGCTTGGAGAGTTCAGCGGCTTCCAGAACGGTAAGCGCGGACAGGTCTTCGACGATCTTGGCGAGGTCGGCCAT
Source organism: Caulobacterales bacterium RIFOXYB1_FULL_67_16 (assembly GCA_001796045.1). Classification (GTDB taxonomy): domain Bacteria; phylum Pseudomonadota; class Alphaproteobacteria; order Caulobacterales; family Caulobacteraceae; genus Brevundimonas. The sequence goes on from MGLN01000046.1 coordinate 8,808, forward strand.
TGTCAGTTTTCCTTCGGAGGATTGGTTTCAGAGAGTGATGCAGAGATGAAAGGGTCCGCCGCTTACGCGGCTTCCTTGGTGGCGTAGGCGTTGAACACGCGGGCCAGCTGACCGGCGGGCGCTTGCAGCACGCCGGCGACCTTGGTCGCGGGCGCATTGAGCAGGCCGATGAGCTGAGCGCGGACTTCGTCGAGCGTCGGGAGTTTCGAGAGAGCCTCGACACCCTTCTGGTCGACGACAGTTTGGCCCATGAAGCCGCCGACGATCTGGAACCGATCGTTGGTCTTGGCGAACTCGGTGACGACCTTGGCGGCCGTGCCCGGGTTCTCGGCATAGGCGATGCCCACGGGGCCCTTGAACAGGCCGTGGTAGCCGCTGCCGTCTTCGGCTTCGAGCGCCTTCAGCGCCAGGCGGTTCTTGACCACCTTGAACGCGCCGCCTTCTTTACGAAGACGGCCGCGCAGATCTTCCATTTCCGCAACGGTCAGACCCAGGTTGTGGGTCACGACCACGGAGCCGGCGTCGGCGAACACGCCCTTGAGCGTCTCGATCGACTCGGCCTTTTGTGCGCGGTCCATTGCGGTCTCCAGTCTTGGCATTCGCCGCCGGGCTTATTCCCGACGACGGATTGGCCAAAGCGCCGCGCATCGCTGCGAAGCGTTCAGGCCTGTCGTATTGTCCGAAGGAAGCTGCTGAGAGCGTCCGTCCCGGAGTGCGGGCCGACGCTTGCCAGTCTGCGTCCCCATCTCCCCACGGCGTCAGAAGGCTCTCTGACAGTTACGGCCTAGGCGACCCCCAGGCCCCGAAGTTCTCGGACAGGACCGTCAAAGGCGTGAACCTTTAACGGGAAGCGGCGCTCTTACAGCCTGCCCTCATGGAAATCAAGCCGTGGCTGGCGCATCGCTGCGGCGGTTCGCCTTCAGTCCAGAATCGCGGCGGCTTCGAACCCGCGGATCAGCGCCTTCAGATCGAGCTCGCCTACAGCCTCCTCGGCGTCCGCCTTGCTCATCCAGCGTCTTTCCCGCTGATGCGCCTCCGGCCAGTCGCCCAACTGCACAAGGACTTCCAGGGGATATACAGCGACCACATAGCGCCGCAGATCGCCGTTGCGCCCAATTTTCGAGTAACGGAAATGGCCGATCGAGGCGCCGCCGACGGCGCCGTGTACGCCCGCTTCCTCAAACGCTTCCTGGGCGGCGGCCTGGGCGTCCGTCTTCCCCGCCATGCGCCCTCCCTTGGGGATGACCCAGCGCCGGGTCTCCCGCGAGGTGATCACCAGAATCTCGAGACCTGCAGATCCCATCCGCCACGGCAGAGCCGCCACCTGGCGAGTGTCGGAACGGCCGGTGCGCTTTGCTGTCTTGGCCATGGACATCCCCCCGTCGGCGGCGGTTCAAAACGCCCTTTCCCCCGTCGCGTCAACCGCTCAGTCCCCGGAAAGTTCAGTCCGGTCGTCGCGCGTCATAGGCGGCCTGGGCCCTCGCGACTTCAGCCATGTTATCTTCCGCCCATTCGATCATCGCCTTAACCGCATCAACCAAGGTCTCGCCGAGAGGCGTCAGGGCATAGGTGACCGACACAGGCACGGTAGGGGTCACAGTCCGCGTGACCAGTCCGTCCCGCTCCAGATGTCGGACGCTCTGGCTCAACATCTTCTGGGATATGCCGTCGATGCGTCGCCGCAGGGCGTTGAACCGCATCGGTTCTTCACGCAGCAAAACGAGGATCAGCGTCGTCCATTTGTCGGCGACCCGGTCCAGCAGCTGGCGGGTCGGACAGGCTGCGGAAAAGACATCCGGCGGACGGGTTTCCGCCGGGTGACCAACTGAGGACAGAGTGCCTTCTTGTGACATGGCTCCCTTCATAGCACTTGGTACCCATTGGATACCATAGGAGTGTAATCATGAAGGTCGCAGTTCTCGGCGCAAGCGGCCGCGCCGGTTCGGAAATCACCAAGGAACTGGCCGCACGCGGCCATCAGGTCCTGGCCATCGCGCGCAAGCCCGAAGCCATCCCGGCTGTCGAGGGCGTGAGCCCCGTCGCGGGCGACGCATCGGACGACGTCAAGCTGGCGCGCCTGATAGAAGGCTCCGACGCCGTCATCAGCGCCCTCCATTTTGACGTTCCGGCGGAAACCCTGTTGGGCGCGTTAAAGACCGCCGGCGTGCCGCGCCTGCTGGTGACGGGCGGCGCCGCCAGCCTCGAAGTGGCCCCCGGCGTTCGTCTGATCGACACGCCCGAGTTCCCTGAGGAATGGAAGGTCTTCGCTCAGGGTGGCATCGTTTTCCTGGACGCCCTTCGCGGCGAAAGCCAGATCGACTGGACCTTCCTGTCTCCCCCGGCCTTTATCGAGGAGACGCCGCGCCTGGGCCGGTACCGCACCGGCGCGGACCGACTGGTCGTCGACGACAAAGGCGAGAGCCGGATCAGCTTCGCCGACTACGCCATCGCCATGGTGGACGAACTGGAACAACCCAAGCATAGCCGCGCCCGTTTTACGGTCGCCTACTGAGCGGAAGGGGCGGCGGCCGCGCTCCCGCCGCCCAAGCTTTGAAACAGCTCGTCGCCAATACCCAGCAGGCAAGCAAAAGGGCCCCGGAGATCGCTCTCCGGGGCCCCTTCTTTGTTTCGCTCGACTTAGGCGCCCAGCGAGGCCGGATCGACCTTGAAGCCCGGGCCCATCGTCGAGGACAGGCTGATGCGCTTCACATAGGTGCCCTTGGCGCCGGACGGCTTGGCGCGGACCAGAGCGTCCACGATCGCCTTCACGTTGGCTTCCAGAGCGTCCTGGGTGAAGGACACCTTGCCGATGCCGGCGTGGACGATGCCCGCCTTCTCGACGCGGAACTCGACAGCGCCGCCCTTGGCGTCCTTGACGGCCTGAGCCACGTTCGGGGTCACGGTGCCGACCTTCGGGTTCGGCATCAGGCCGCGCGGGCCCAGAACCTTACCCAGACGGCCGACCAGGGCCATCATGTCCGGCGAGGCGATCACGCGGTCGAACTCCATGAAGCCGCCGGCGATCTTCTCGTACAGATCTTCGGCGCCGACGTGCTCGGCGCCGGCCGCGACGGCTTCAGCGGCCTTGGCGTCCTTGGCGAAGACGGCGACGCGAACATCACGGCCGGTGCCGGACGGCAGGTTCACAACGCCGCGGACCTGTTGGTCAGCGTGACGCGGATCGACGCCCAGGTTGACGGCGATTTCCAGGGACTCGTCGAACTTGGCCTTGGCGTTTTCCTTGGCCAGCTTGATGGCGTCGGAGAAAGGCAGCAGGTCTTGGGTGACGCCGGTGCGGGCCTTCTGGGCCTTGGTTTGCTTAGCCATGGATTAGCCCTCCACCACTTCGAGGCCCATCGCGCGGGCGGAGCCTTCAATGATCTTGGTCGCCGCGTCCAGGTCGTTGGCGTTCAGATCCTTCATCTTCTTTTCGGCGATCTCGCGCAGCTGGGCCACGGTGATCTTGCCGGCGACTTCACGGCCGACCAGCTTGGAGCCCGACTTCAGGCCCGTGGCCTGCTTCAGGTACCAGGTCGCCGGCGGCGTCTTGGTGACGAAGGTGAACGACTTGTCCTGATAGACGGTGATGACGGTCGGAAGCGGGGTGCCCTTGGCTTCCTTCTCGGTGCGCGCATTGAACTCCTTGCAGAAGCCCATGATGTTCACGCCGCGTTGACCCAGAGCCGGGCCGATCGGGGGCGAAGGCGTGGCCGAACCGGCCGGCACTTGCAGCTTGATATAGCCGAGAATCTTCTTGGCCATTGGTCTCTCCTATGAATGACCCGACGACTTAACGGTGGGCCGGTGAGCCGTGGTGCGGCATGGCTGCCTCCCACGGATTTGACGCTCCACGAGCCTGGGCCCGCCGAGCGAAGGCGCGCGTGTAACAGAGCGGGGCTGGAAAGGCAAACGAAGGTCCAGCGGGGTCCGCCTCAGCCCTCCCCCGCCTTGCGCCGCTCGATCAAAACCATCAACCGCTCAACCTGTTCGGGCTGCAGAACCTTCGTCTGGTCATAGACCGTCTCGAACACGGGGATGTCCTCCGGGAAGACGGCCCAGGGCATGGCGCTGTCGGCGAAGATGACGGCGTCAGGTCTAAAGTCGCCGGGTCGATCCAGCGTGCCGACCCGCACCCCCGCGCCCAACCGCCCAAGGCGGGGATAGTGACTCCATACGGCGACACCACAGGATTTGCAGCGCCGTATGACGTGCGGTCCGCCGCTGCCTGCGGTGACGGTGTGATCTGAGAGTTCGCCTTCAAGCAGGGTCAGCCGTTCCGTCTCATAGAAGGCGTTGACGACAGAGGTCGATCCCGTCTGCCTCTGGCACAGGCGGCAGTGGCAGTTGTTGACGAAGATCGGCTCGCCCTCAACCCGATAGCGCACCGCACCGCAGGCGCAGCCGCCTTCATGAACCCCCTCGACCGACATCTCATCCTCCCCCAAGACGGGGCTCAACATCCAGCAGGCGGAGCGGGAAGGCAACGCGCGCCGCCTCCCCTCCCGTGTCGAAACGAGAAGAGACGACAAGAAAAAAGCCGCGCCCTTTCAGACGCGGCTTCAAATCTGAACGGTCAGACTGTGATCAGCCCGCGACCTTCTCCACCTGGCCGTATTCCAGTTCGACCGGGGTGGCGCGGCCGAAGATGGAGACGGCGACGCGCAGGCGCGCCTGTTCTTCGTCCACGCTCTCGACGGTGCCGTCGAAGCTGGCGAACGGGCCGTCCGTGACCTTGACCTTCTCGCCGATGTCGAAGCGGATGGTGGGCTTCGGACGTTCGACGCCCTCCTCCACCTGGCCGATGATGTTCTGAACCTCACGTTCCGAGACCGGCAGGGGCTTGGTGCCGCCGGCGGCGCCCAGGAAGCCCGTGACCTTCGGCGTGTTCTTGACCAGGTGGTAGGCCTGGTCGGTCATTTCCATCTTCACCAGGACGTAGCCCGGGAAGAACTTACGCTCGGAGTTCACCTTGCGGCCGCGACGGATCTCGACGACGTCCTCGGTCGGCACCAGGATTTCGGAGAA
>MGLN01000046.1:13846-45305 GCA_001796045.1 Caulobacterales bacterium RIFOXYB1_FULL_67_16
CGGCACCAGGATTTCGGAGAAGGCATCTTCCAGCCCCTGCTGCTTAGCCTGCTCGCGCAGTTGCTCCGCCACCTTCTTCTCGAAGTTCGAGTAGGCGTTGACGATATACCACTTGTGGCGCGGGTTGGCGGGCTTTGCGGGCGCTGCGTCGGTCATGGGCGCGTCTTTCTCAGGAGCCGAGAGCGATGATGTAGCGGAAGGCGAAACCGAGACCGGTGTCGACCACCCAGAAGAAGATCGCGGCGATGACCACCATGATGAAGACCATCACCGAGGTGATCCACGTCTCCTTGCGGCTGGGCCACACGATCTTGCGGCCTTCGGCCATGACCTGCTTGTAGAAGTCGCCGGGGCTCGTGCGGGGCTTCTTCGGCTCGGTCGGGTCAATGGTGACGGTCGCTCCGGCCGCAGCGGCCTGGGGCTTGGCGCCGGCCTGCGGCCGCTTCCCGGGAGATTTGGCCTTGGCCATCAGTTGCTCTTCACACAATTGTTCCTGTCGCCCCAGATGGGAAGTCCCATCCGGAAGCGACAGGGGGGATTGGCAGGAGTTGGGGGACTCGAACCCACGACCCCCGGTTTTGGAGACCGGTGCTCTACCAGCTGAGCTAAACTCCTAGACAATCGCGCGAACCGTCCGGTCCGTGCGTTCGCCAGAGGGGGGCGTATGCCCGACGCCGCCCGTCATTTCAAGGGCGATGTCGCAGTTCCACGTCAGTCTTCCAGATGCGCGGCGATGGCGTCCCGCTCGGCCTCGGCCCTCACCAGTTCCTTGAAGATCAGCTTGTCGATGCGGCGGTCATCCATGTCGATGACCTCGACCTCGAATCGCCCGACCTGAAGCACCTCGCCCTCGTCCGGGACGCGCGACAACTGGTGCAGGATCAGGCCGGCGACGGTGTGGAAGCCTTCGTGCTCGCCAAAGTCCTCGCCCAGGGTGTCCGCTAGGTCGTCCAGGTCGGTCTGCCCGTCGACCAGCCAGCTGCCGTCGGCGCGCTGATGGATCCAGGCCTGTTCCTCGTCGTGGCCTTCATCGAAGTCGCCGGCGATCATCTCGAGGATGTCGGTCGCGGTGACCACGCCTTCGAAGGCGCCGTATTCGTCGACGATGAAGGCCATGTGGATGCGCGATCCCTTCAGGATCTCCAGCGCCTTCAGGACCGACGTCGACTGGGGGATGAAGGCCGGTTCAGCCACCAGGGCCTCGATGTCGAACTTGCCGTCGCTCAGCAGGGCGTCCAGCAGATCCTTCTTGTGGACCACGCCCAGCGGATTATCGACGTCGCTCTCACGCGCCACGACGATCCGTGAATAGGGACAGGTGCGGATCTCCTCGCGCAGCACCGCCTCGGGGTCGTCCAAAGCGATCCAGAACACCTCGTGGCGCGGCGTCATGGCGACGCGGACGGGCCGGTCGCCCAGGCGCAGGATCTCCTCGATCATCTCCTGCTCCTCGGGTTCGATCAGGCCGGCCGAGGTGCCTTCCGCCAGGATGGTGGCCACCTCTTCCTGGGTGACGTCGGATCCATCGCGATCCTTGACGCCCAGCATCTTGAGAATGCCGGACGTCGAGGCCGTCAGGAGAAGAACAAAGGGCTTCATCACCAGCGCCATGCTCGAGATCGGCTGCGCCATCTTGGCGGCTATGGTCTCCGGGAAGATGAGGGCCAGCCGCTTGGGCACCAGCTCGCCGACGATCAGCGACACATAGGTGATGCAGATGACCACCAAGGCCGTGGCGAAGACTTGAGAATAGGCGGCGAAGGCCGGGAAGGCGGTTTCCAGGATCCGGTCCAACTCGCCGGCGATGGTCGCCTGACCATAGGCGCCCGCCAGAATGCCGATAAGAGTGATGCCGACCTGAACGGCCGAGAGAAACTGCGTCGGTTCCTCCGCCAGTTTCAACGCCTTGCGCGCGCCGCGATCTCCCTTCTCAGCCCGGCTTTGAAGTTTGGATTTCCGGGAGGAGACGACCGCCAATTCGGTCATGGCGAACAGGCCGTTGAGCACCACGAGGAGCAGAACGACGACAATAGCGATGAGTAACATCTAGGGGTTTTTGGAGACCAACGCGGCGCGACAGGCGGCGTCCGCGCAAGGATACTAGAGCAGGACGCGCGTCTACGCCACGCTTTCCTTGAACTCAGCCTGTGCGGCCGGCCTCTATCGAGCCGTAGGCGCCCGACACGGGCCGTCCGTCAGCGTCATACCGGGAGGCGCAGGCGGACATTCCCAGGAGGGTGCCGATGAACAGGCCGATATGAAGGGCGCGCCGCATTGTGGTTACCGATCGCTTAACGTCTACGCCAGACATAAACGATTGATTCAGCTTTACGCAAATACGCGCAACGGCCAAGCGAAACGGGGCAGGCCCGTTCGCCTCCCCTTCGCGGTTCAGGACGGCTAGAAGACCTTATGCAGACTCTGGATTCCCTGGCCGTCCTACCCGACGGGGCGTTGTCGTCTCCCGCCGCCCAAAGAAACGCAGTGGCGATTCTGGCGGTGCTGAAGGCCCATCTGCCTGCGCAAGGGCGGGTGCTGGAGGTCGCGTCCGGGTCTGGCGAGCACGCCAGAGCCTTCGCCACGGCCCTGCCGGACCTGGACTGGACGCCCAGCGATCCCAGCCCTGAGGCGCGCGTGAGCATAGAGGCCTGGCGGCGCGACGGGCCGGCCAATCTGCGGGCGCCGCTCTCGCTCGACGCCGAAGCCGCCGAGACCTGGCCGGAAGGCGCATTCAACGCCGTCTATTGCGCGAACATGACCCACATCAGCCCCTGGTCGGCGACCGAGGGGCTGATGGGTCTGGCGGGCCGGGTGTTGAGGCGGCAGGGCGGTCTTTTGGCGCTTTATGGTCCCTATCTCGAGACCGACTGCCCCCTGGCGGAATCGAATGCGGCCTTCGACGAAAATCTGAAGGCGCGAAATCCCGCCTGGGGTCTGAGGGACCGGGAAGCAGTCGAGGCCCTCGCGGGGGCGCACGGCCTGGCGGCCGTCAGGCGGGTTCAGATGCCGGCCAACAATCTGATGCTGCTGTTCCGGCGGACCTGAATCAGAGGGCGGCGACCACCGCCGACAGGGCGGCGCGCTCCGCCAGGGGCTGGGCCTTGCCCTCGGCGAACACCGCCGCCGGGGCCTCGACCGAGACGCCGAAGACTTCGCCCGCCACGGCGACGCCGCTGTCGAAGGCCAGGATGAGCAGGCCGTTGGCGCGCGCCAGCTCGACCAGGGCGCGGACGGCGGCGAGGCCGGCCTGATCGGTCGAGCCGCCCGGCACCACCAGCCCCTTCAACCGGCCCTCGGCGATGTCCTTGGCGGTGGCGGTCGCCAGGACGGTCATGCCGCCGGAGATCAGGCTGCCGTCCCCGGTCGAGATGGGGGCCAGCCCCACGCCTTCGGCCCGAAGCGCCCCTTCCACGTCGCCCAGTTCGCCGAAGTCCATGTCACGTCGCATCACCAGCCCCATGCGCAGGCGGGTGGGGACGGGACGGTTGTAACCGTTACGGCGGGGAGCGGCGGAAGTTTTGCGTTGAGCGTACAAGACGTCTCCTTCGAGGGTTTCAATATTGGTTCAAATCCGGCGACCTGGGCTGCCGAAACAAAGCCACGAACGAGCAAGAAAAAAGCGAAACGTCGGGTCCGGCCGCAACCGCCCCGCACTCAGGCTCATTTGTGGAATGGCGCCAGATATAGTGAAAGGGACCCAATGATCAACCATCTCCGGTGTGATCGTCGTCCGCGTGATCATAAAACCGGCGGACGCCTCCTGTTTGATCCCATGGTCAAGCTGAGATATCTGCGGAAACCGGGCGTCGAATGAGTGCAAGTTCAATTCCGATAGCCATTTAAATCTCTGTATTAATTGATGATTTTTCGAGGCTCGAATTGGCCTGTGCGATAGGGAGTGCAATTCGCCGTGTACTGCCCCCTGAGCCGCAGGCGGCTCACCTTGCTCTGCAATGTCAAAGACCCGAGCCCATTATAAGCCAGCGGCGACGGGCGCCGGGTTGATCGTCCGATCCGTTTTTCAAGCCCATGAAATCACGCGGCTTCCCTGACGGAATTAGGATAGCGGGAGTTCCGCAGCGACGCGGGATGACCTAGACACCCCCATCGACTGGACGGAGCCCATGGCCTTTACCCGCACCTACGACGGCGACGAACCCGTTCGCGTGAACAAGTGGCTGGGCCAGACCGGCGTCTGTTCGCGGCGCGAGGCCGAGAGCCTGATCGCCGACGGACTGGTGACCATCGACGGCGAGGTGGTGCGAGACGCGGGCCGCAAGATCGAGCCGGGCCAGACCCTGACCCTGAACGACACGGCCCAGTCGGCCCTGGCGTCAGGCATGACCATACTGCTGCACAAGCCGGTCGGCTATGTCTCGGGCCAGCCCGATCCAGGCAAGATACCGGCCGTGCGCCTGTTGAAGGCCCCCAACCGCGTCGGCGAGGGCGAGATCCCGGCGCGCGACGCCTCCCTGCCCCCGATCGGCCGGCTGGACGAGGATTCGCGCGGTCTGCTGCTGCTGTCGTCGGACGGGGTGGTCGCCAAGGCGGTGATCGGGCCGCAGTCCGAACTGGACAAGGAGTATCTGGTGGTCGTCGACGGCCAGATCACCGAGGCCAAGCTGGGCAGGCTGCGCCACGGGCTGGAGCTGAACGGCAAGCCGCTGAAGCCCGCCCGCGTCACCCAGATCGAACCCCAGCGGCTGCGCTTCATCCTGACCGAGGGCAAATACCGCCAGATCCGCCGAATGTGCGAACTGGTCGGGCTGGAGGTCACGGACCTGTACCGCATCCGCGTGGGGCCGCTGTTGCTGGGCGACCTGCCCGAGGGCCGATGGCGTCACCTGACCCCGGACGAGCGCGACGCCCTGATCCGGCAGTCAGCCGGGAACTGACACGCCCGCCAGGCCGGCAAGCCGGGTCAGCTCCGCCACATGGCCGGCGAAGGCCTTGCGCCCCGCCCCCGTCAGAGCCAGCCAGGTGCGCTGTCGCCCGCCCAGGGCCGCCTTGCGCAGCTTCACATAGCCGGCCTCTTCCAGCTGTTTGACGTGTTTGGACATGACGGAATCGGACACGCCGATCCCGTCGCGGACCACGCCGAACTCGACCTCGTCCGCCGCCGACAGCATGGCGCAGATCTGCAGACGGCCGGGGGCGTGGATGACGGCGTCCAGGACCGGGGCGCTCACGGTCGAGTCGCCGTTTCTGCGCGATAAACCCGCATCCAAAGGCGCGAGAAGACCAGAGCGAGGACAAAGGCGGCGGCAATCAGCGGCAGAACCCAGACATACTGGCCCGTCCGTCCATAATAGACGCTGGCCAGGGCCAGAACGAGGAAGACGACGCCCAGGGCGATGGCGATCCAGCGTGCGCGGCGTGGCGACAGGCCGGTGACGCTGAGGCCGGTCTTCTCGGACCATCGCCGCCAAAGGATGGCGAAGGCCAGGGTTGCTGCTGCCGAGGCCAATACGTTGAAGGGCATCGGCGCAGCCTGGCCGCCGACAAAGGCGGCCGCGACCGCCGAATAGACGAGGTCATAGGACCAGGAACTCTTGCCGACGCGCTCGCGCACCAGGTCCTGGGAACGCCGGATCTCGGCCAGCATCTGTTCGTGGGTTTCGGGGTCGTTCTGAGACATGGCGACTTCCTCACTTTCCATAATGGAAAATGATAGAGACTTTCCATATCGTCAAGTCATAAGTTTCCAGATTGGAAAATCAACCCAGCGCCTCGAACCACCGCTGGAGCAGTTCGGCCTCGGCCCGGCGCGCCTCGGTGCGTTCCGCAGCCTCTGCATCGACGCCCCACTGCTCCTCCTGAAACTGCTCATCGATCCGCGACAGGTCGAAGGCGACGCCGCCCTCCAGCGCGCCCTGCTCCACCGCCAGGGCCAGAACCGCCGAACCGAAGAGGGGCACGGCGGTCGCCAGGCCGGTCAGCCGGAAGTCGTCCAGCGACAGGGCGTGGGCCTTCACCCGGGCGACGGCCTCAGGCGACTGGGGCTGGTGGACGATGCCGGAGACGGGCGTCAGGATCACGCCCATCTCGCGCGCCGCCCAATCGCGCCACGGTCTCCATTCGCGCGTCTGACGCTCGACCAAGGGGTTGGGGTGTTCAGCCAGATAGCAGACCACGTCCGAACCGGCGTAGGCGGCGATCTCGTCCGCCACCGCCTCGCGCGCCTGGCCGATCCGGTCGATGGCGGTCGAGGCCAGACGGGTGGCGGGCATGGTCGAGGGATCTAGAAACTGCCCTTGCGCAGCCCATTCCGCGGCGACCAAGCGCGCCGAAGCCTCGGTCGGCAGCACCAGAAGAGCCTTGTCCGGGGTCTTGGGCGTACGCCCGTCCAGCAGCACAGCCCAGCCGCCGTCCACATGTGGGCCGACTGAGGCGTCGCTCCAGAAGCGCGACACGCGGTCGGGCGACAGTTCGACAAAACGCGGTCGACGCGGGGTCTTGGGATCAGTCATCGGTTCTTGAAACTCAGGCAGGGACGACGTCGAAGGCCAGGGTCAGGCGCGACGCCTCGCCCCCGAACGGCGTGGTGCCGTGCCACATATAGGACGGAAAGAGCACCAAGGTCCCCGGCGAGGGTTTGATATGATGCTGCGCTGTCGCGTTCGGCAGACCGGGCGCGGCGCCGAACCTCAACCAGCCTTCACGATCGCCCGTCTGCACGGCTGGAGGCAGTTCGATGTGGCAGGCCGAGGAGATCCAACCTTCGGAATGGATATGGTCCTTATGGAAGCCGTTGGGCCGCAACCGCACCGACCAGGATCCCTGAACCTTATAGCGCCCCGTGTTCCGGGCCCGCAGCGGATCGTCACCTGTCCCCAGCGCCTCCATATAACGGCGGATCGGACCGTCTATGGCCTCGAAAAAGGCGGCGATGACGGGATCGTCGCTCTCGGACAGTTTCGCCGTGGTCTGGGAGCCGCCGCGCAGGGATTGCCCCACCGGGTGAGTCTTCAACTGGTGCAGACCGTGCAGGGCGCGCGCCAGATCGGCCAGATAGGCTTCCAGCGACGCCCAACCCTGGGGGACATCCAGCCGATAGGACCGAACGAAAGCGCCATAATCGTACAGGGCTTCGTAGCGGGGATCGCCGTCCATTCGCCAGGCCGTCGCCAGCAGGGCCAGAACATGTTGGTTGTTCGGGGCCGCCGCCCGCATGGCCTCGATGAGATTCAGGGCGGCGCGGGGATTTCCCAGGGCCAGGTGGGATTCGGCCTGGGTTGTCTGAATCGGCAAAATCGCCCGTCCAGCCAAGGCTGCGGCGCGGTTTGCATGATCAAGGGCTCGAGCCGGATCAGCGCTCAGTATGGCTTGAGCCGCCGCCAGTTCGCCGGGCGCATCCAGCGGCCCCGACACCAATACGGCGTAGCCGTCTTCGGGACGACCAGCGAACTCCAGCAGACGGGCCTTGATCTGGCGTAGAAGACCTGCGCCAGGATCTGCCGCGATGGCGGCGTCCAACGGGGCGCAGGCGGCGGCGGCGTCCTCGGTCCGCATCCAGATCAGCTGGCTGAGATCTCGCAGAGCGTCGGCATAGTGGGGGCGGCGCTGCAGCGCGCCCCGAAAGGCGGCTTCGGCCTCGTCGAAACGGTTCTGGCCCAGCAGAGCGCGAGCCAGAACCAGCCAGGTTTCAGGCGCGTCGCCGCCGATGGCCAGGGTCTCGCGAGCGACCGCCTCGGCCTCGATGGGGCGCCCGAGATCCCCCAAGGTCGAGGCCAGATTGTGCCGGGCGGGCACGCTGCGGGGCCGCAGGGCGACTAGACGGCGTGACACAGCTGCGCTGTCGGCCAGACGCCCCGCCCGTTTCAACAGGTCCGCCTGGACCGACAAGGCCTCCCACGGCGCGTCGGCTCGCGCCGCCAAAGGCGTCAGCAGGTTCAGGCCGTCGCCCAACCTTCCGGCGGCGGCCAGAGCCTTGGCCTGCTCGACCTGGGCCTGCGCCGCCGACGTCATCGAATTCGCTTCACGCCCAGGAAGGGATCGTCTTCCGCCTCGTCCTCGGAGAAGCCGAAGTGGGCGAAGCCGGCCTTCATTTCGGGGCTGAGGGGGGCGGTGACCTTGAGCAGGCCGCCGCGCGGGTGGTCCAGTTCGATGCTGCGGGCGTGGAGTTGCAGCTTCAGCGGACCGGACAGTTCGCGGGATTTGTCGTCGCCGTATTTCGGATCGCCCAGGATCGGGTGGCCGATGCCCGCCATATGGGCGCGGAGCTGGTGGGTGCGGCCGGTGAAGGGGCGCAGGGCCATCCAGGCGGCGCGATCCGAGGCGCGGGAGATGGTGCTGAAGGCCGTCTCGGCCGGTTCGGCCTTGGGATCCTTGCGATCGGCCGGGCGCATCATCTCGAAGTCGTTGATGCCGGTCTTCTTCAGCGGCATGTCGATCTGGCCCGAATAGGGTTTCGGATTGCCGATGACGATGGCCCAATAGGTCTTCTTGGCCTGACGGCGGGCGAAGGCCCCGGCCAGACGCTTGGCCGCCTCAGGCCCCTTGCCCAGCAGGAGGACGCCCGAGGTGTCGCGGTCCAGGCGGTGGACCAGGCGCGGCCGCTCCATCCCCTCGCCCCAGGCGCCCAGCAGACGGTCCACGTGACGGCTGGTCTTGGTCCCGCCCTGGACGGCCAGGCCGTGCGGCTTGTTCAGGGCGATGACCATGTCGTCCTCGTAGAGGACCAGAGACTTGGCGAAGGCGATGTCGCGTTCGGACAGGGTGTGGGGATCGCCGGCCTGACGCGAGGTGTCGTCGGGAATCGGCGGCACGCGCACGGCGGCGCCGGCGGTCAGCCGGCCCTCGGGCTTGATGCGGGCGCCGTCGACGCGGATCTGGCCGCTGCGGGCCATCTTCTGAACCTGAATGTTGGACAGATGCGGCCAACGCCTCCGGAACCAGCGGTCCAGCCGGATGCCGTCCTCGTCCTCGGCGACATAGAGTGTCAGGACTTCGCGCTTGGGCGCGTCTGCGGGCGGTTGGTCGGTCAAAGAGCGGCTCCAAAAGCGCGGCGGGCGACCATCAGGCCGACGAACAGGGCGACGACGGCCAGCACCACCGAGCCGACCACATAGGCGGCGGCCAGGGCGTAATCTCGGCGTTCAATCATCATCACCGCCTCCAGCGAATAGGAGGAGAAGGTGGTGAAACCGCCCAGCACGCCGACGGCGGCGAACAGGCGGATCGTCTCCTGATGCGCCCCGCCCTTGAAGGCCAGCCAGCCGACCAGCAGGCCCATGGCCAGGCCGCCCAGAATATTGGCCGCGAAGGTGCCCATGGGCCAGGCCGTATTGGGCGCCAGCCGCGCGGCGAGAAGACCGAGCCCGAAGCGCGCCATGGAACCCAGGGCGCCGCCGGCGGCGACAAGAAGAAACCGTGTCATGACCCGGGCCTATATACGCCGCCGCCGTCGAAAGCGAAGTCTCCCTGCCCGCGCCACCCGTCTGACTGAAACTTCACTTGCCCTCGGACGTGGTTAACGGCGATATCCGAAACAGCCTAGTCCAGGTCGGGGATGTTTCATGTCGCAGGAAGACAGCCAGAGCCCGGTGATCGCACCCACGATGACCCCGCCGCCGCCCGTCGCCGAACCGGAGCCCTCGGCCGTCGAACAGCCGCACGATCTGGCTGAAGCCCCGGCGGAGCCCGCGCGCGCCGCCCCGCCGACGCCGACCCCCAGCGACACCCCCGCCATATCGGACGAAGGGGTTCTGCGCCCGATCCAGGAAAGCGACTATTTCACCCTGGACGACGAGGCGATCGCGCGCATCTCGCGCAATATCGACCTGTATTTCAACCAGCCGCTGGAGATCTTCCCCTTCTGGGAGAACGAGAAGAAGCCGGACCGCTTCCACGTCCTGTTCTCGCGCCAGATCGAGGAGCGGTTTCCGGCGGACCGCGACATCCGTGGCCGGGTTCACGCCTATGGGCGGCGCATCTTCCGCGCCCTTTGCGTCCATGTGGGGATCAAGCGGCTGACCCAGGCCCTGGCCCTGATCGCCTTCGCCGTCCTGGCCGAGATGGGGCCGACCCTGTTCGCCGAATGGGCGGGCGGGCAGCCGGCCGGTCTGGGGCTGGGCCTTCTCGCCATGCTGGTCACCTGCGGCATCTTCTTTGGCGTCTCGACCATCCTGTTCATCCAGTACCGGTTCCGGCTGGAGAACGACTCCTATGAGCTGTCTCGCGAGATCGTGCAGCGGACGCGGGAGCTGCAGAACCTGTTCACCAACGCCCGCGCCCTATCGGACCAGGCCGAGACCACCTATCAGATGGACGGCAAGGCCTGGGGCCAGCGCGCCCTCTATCTGACGCGTCTGGTCATGTGGATCGGGGCGCGGATGGAGTATCTGGAGAAGTTCATCCAGATGGAGCTGTGGCGCGTGCGGCGGGAACGCTACTGGATGCGCTGGTTCGGGCGGATCACCACCCCGGCGGTTCTGGCGATCTGGCTGATCGTCTTCATCTTCTTCCCGGCGCCTGAGGCCAACGAGATCGGTTTCCGTCTGTTGCAAATCGTGGCCGTCGTCCTGGCGGGAGGCGTGTCCTGGCTGTCCTATTTCCGCTGGCAGACTCCGGCCGATGCGATCCAGGACAAGCTGGGGGCCGAAGGCTGGGTCCGCTACGCCTCGTTGGACGTGGACAACACCGTCGGCGACCAGGTGCGGCGCGACAAGGAACGGCTGGTCGAATATCGCGCCCTGACGCGAGGGCGCTGATCAGCGGGGAATGGAGGCCTGGACCGAGCGGGCGTCATAGGCGTTCGGACGGTCGGGCTTCTGGCCCCGTCCCATGACGATCTCCAGCGAGGTAGAGGTCGGGCTGGGACCGCTGAAATTCAGACCCAGGCCGACGCCGACACCCGAGGCGGAATAGCCGCCGTACCGGCTGGAGCCGCCGCCGATGGAGACGCTGGGCCGCACCCCGCCAGCGCCGCCGGGACGGCCGTCGGTCCAGCTCTGCGTCACCTCGAACCAGTCATAGCCCTGTTCGGTGGTGAGGTCTGCGGCCCGCACCAGGGCGTAGTCGGCCACGGCGCCGGGCGTGCCGACGCCGTTGTAGGTAACGCGATAGCGGTTGGACTCAATCCGCTGCTCGGAATAGCCCTGCCCGCCCGGCGCGCGCTGGGCGCCGTACGGGGCTAGGCTGGCGCAGGCGGCCAGGGCCAGGGTCGAGGCGGCGAGGCTGAGAATGGCGAGGCGCTTCATGGCGTTGTCTCCCTTTGACGGAGATAGCGTTGCTTGAGCCGGAGCGTTCCGTCCAGAGGCCCAGACTAGAGGCCAAGGGCCGAACGCAAGTCCGCGAAATCGGCGGGCGGCGGCGCCTCGACCGTGGTGGTCCCGCCTTCGGGATGGGGGAAGCTCAGCTTGGCGGCGTGCAGCATCAGGCGCGGCGCCGGCCCAACCTCTGTCGTCAGGGCGCCGCCATAGCGGACGTCGCCGATCAGCGGGCGGCCCAGATGGGCCATATGGACCCGCAGCTGGTGCATCCGCCCGGTCAGCGGCTCCAGTTCGACCACCGCGCCGTGATCGTTGGCGGCCAAGGTCCGATAGCGGCTTTGCGCCCCTTGCGCGCCGGGCGCGTCGAAGGCGACGACCCGCATATAGGACTCGCGCCCGATCTCCTCGCGCCGCAACGGGGCGTCGATGGAACCGGATTTCGGGTCCGGCGCGGCGGACAGCAGGGCCACATACTGTTTCCGGAACCGCCGCATCTGCAGGGCCTTGCCCAGGAAGCCCGCCGCCGGCTTGGTCTTGGCCGCCAGGATCACGCCCGAGGTGTCGCGATCCAGCCGATGCACCAGCTCCGGCCGCTTGCCGTTGGATCGGGCGAAGGCCCACAGCAGATCGTCCAGCGTATGGGCCTTGATCCGCCCGCCCTGGCTGGACAGGCCCGACGGCTTGGAGAAGGCGATGACATGGGCGTCCTCGTGGATCACCCACGACCGGACGGCGGCGATCTCATCCTCGGACAGGGCGACGGGGGTGCGGGTGGTCATCGGGGGGCTTCTAGAGGTCAGTCCCCCGTGTCGTCCACCGCCGCCTCTTTCGCCATACGCGCCCGCATCTCGGCCCAGCGCTCCAACCGCGCCTTGACCTTCTCCTCATGCCCCTCGCCCTTGGGCTTGTAGAAGGTGCGGCGCTCCATTTCGTCGGGGAAGAAATTGGCGCCCGAGAACCCCTCGGGCGTGTCCGGGTCGTATTGGTAGCCCTTGCCGTAGCCGAGCTGTTTCATCAGCTTGGTCGGGGCGTTGCGGATATGGGCGGGGGGCATCAGCGAGCCGGTTTCGTAAGCCGCCTTCTTCGCCGCCTTGAAGGCTTCGTACACCCCGACCGACTTGGGCGCGGTGGCCAGGTGGACCACGGCCTGGGCCAGGGCCAGTTCGCCCTCGGGACTGCCCAGGAAATCGTAGGTGTCCTTGGCCGCATTGGCGACCAGGATCGACAGGGGGTCCGCCTCGCCGATGTCCTCGACCGCCATCCGCACGATGCGCCGCGCCAGATACAGCGGGTCCTCGCCCCCGTTCAGCATCCGCGCCAGCCAGTACAGCGCCGCGTCCGGGTCCGACCCCCGCACCGATTTATGCAGGGCGGATATGAGGTTGTAGTGTTCTTCTCTCGACTTGTCGTAGGCGGGCGCGCGGCGTTGCAGCACGCCGGCCAGCCCCTGAACATCCAGCATTTCGCCGTCAGCCAGATCGAACAGCACCTCGGACATGGTCAACAGGTAGCGGCCGTCGCCGTCGGCCAGGGCCAGCATGGCCTGGCGCGCCTCGGGGGACAGCGGTAGCGACCGCTCCATATGGGCCTCGGCGCGGCTCAACAGTTGATCAAGCGCCGCGTCGTCCAGTCGCTTAAGCACATAGACCTGGGACCGCGACAGCAGCGCCCCGTTCAGCTCGAAACTGGGGTTCTCGGTCGTAGCGCCCACCAGGGTGACGACCCCCGCCTCGACGAAAGGCAGGAATCCGTCCTGCTGGGCGCGGTTGAAGCGGTGGATCTCGTCGACGAACAATAGGGTGCTCTGCCCCGCCGCTCGCCGCATCCGCGCCGCTTCGAACGCCTTCTTCAGGTCGGCGACGCCCGAAAAGACGGCGCTGATCGACTGGTATTCATAGCCCGCCGCCTGGGCCAGCAGCCGGGCGATGGTGGTCTTGCCGGTGCCGGGCGGCCCCCACAGGATCATCGAGCCCAGCCGCCCCGCCTCGATCATCCGCCGGATCGGCCCGCCGGCGCCCAGCAGATGATCCTGGCCCACCACCTCGTCCAGGGTGCGGGGCCGCAGACGGTCGGCCAGGGGGGCGTCGGGGGGCAGAATGCCGGAGGCTTCGAAAAGATCGCTCATTGCGACCTATGTAGTCGTGCCTAAAGCGGTTTTCATCCGTTAGTATGGGTCTGCGCCATAGAGATCGATCATGACCGACGCCCATCCGAACCAAGGCCCGACCGGCGGGCTGACCCCGCACCTGACCATTCCGTCGCGAGGCGCCGCCGCCGCCGTCGATTTCTATACCATCGCCTTCGGGGCCGAGGTGCTGGATCGGCGTCTGGCGAACGACGGCGAACGGCTGATGCACGCCCATCTGAGGATCAACGGCGCCAGCCTGATGCTGAACGACGAGTTCCCGGAATATACGGGCAGCCAGGACGTTCGCCCCGCCGGCGTCACCCTGCACCTGCAGGTCGCCGACCCGGACGCCTGGTGGACCCGGGCCATGACCGTCGGGGGCGCCGAGCCGGTGCTGGACATGGCCGACCAGTTCTGGGGCGACCGCTACGGCGTCCTGCGCGACCCCTTCGGCCACACCTGGTCGATCGGCGGACCGATCAAGGGCTGAGACGCGGGTCTCTAGCGGAGAACGCCGCGAATCTGGCGGCCGCCGCGCACGATGACGACCTCCCAGGGGCCTCTCGCGCCGGCCGCTTCGACGTCGCGCGCCGAGGCGATCGGGCGGCCGTTGATGCTGACGATCAGGTCGTTCTGGCGGAAGCCGGCGCGGGCGGCGTAGCCCCGGCCCGAGACGCCGGTCACGATCACCCCGGTGGCGAAGGGATCGCCGCCCAGACGGTCGGCCAGGGCGGGGTTCAGGGCCACGACCTGCGCCCCGGCAAAGGGACCGGACTGGATCGTGACGCCCTGATCCGGATCAGCGTCGCCCGGCAGGGTCTGGACGCGGGCGGTCAGGGTCTCGGCCCGACCGTCACGCAGGACGGCGACCTGGACCTGCTCATTGGGGCTGCGCGAACCGATCCGGTAGTTCAGGCCCGTCTGATCGTTGATCTCCTGGCCGTCGATCGCCGTGATCACGTCGCCCTGGCGCACCCCGGCGCGGGCGGCGGGGCTGTTCGGATAGACGTC
Source organism: Caulobacterales bacterium RIFOXYB1_FULL_67_16 (assembly GCA_001796045.1). Classification (GTDB taxonomy): domain Bacteria; phylum Pseudomonadota; class Alphaproteobacteria; order Caulobacterales; family Caulobacteraceae; genus Brevundimonas. Next base: position 28,199 of record MGLN01000046.1, read on the forward strand.
GGTAACCACCAGCCCCTGCGGACGGGAAAGACCCAGGCTTCCGGCGATGTCGCCGGTGACGGTGTCGCCCTTCACCCCCAGCCAGGGCCGCACCACCGTCTTGGCGCCGCCCAGGGCTGAATCCACCACCCGCTTGACCATGGCGGCGGGCACGGCGAAGCCGACCCCGGCCGACGAACCCGAGCGCGAGAAGATGGCGGTGTTGATGCCGATCAGGTCGCCGTCCATGTCGACCAGAGCCCCGCCCGAATTGCCGGGATTGATGGCGGCGTCGGTCTGGATGAAGGAGCCTGAGTCGGAAATGCCGGTCTCGGTCCGGTTCAGGGCCGAGATGATGCCGTTGGTCACCGTCTGGCCCACGCCGAACGGATTGCCGATGGCCAGGACCAGATCGCCGACCTGCTGTTCCTCCTGATCGTCGATGGCCAGGACCGGCAGGCGGTCGCTGACGTTCTCCAGCCGCAGCACGGCGATGTCGCTGCGTTCATCGGCAAGAATGACGGTGGCGGGAAACTCGCGCCGGTCGTTCAGCACGACCTTGATCTGCTGGGCGCCCTGGATGACGTGGTTGTTGGTCACCACGATCCCGTCCGACCGGACGATGACGCCCGAGCCCACGGATTCGGCCACCCGCGCCTGGGGGATGCCGCCGCCAAAGAACTGGAAGAAGGGATCGACCTGGACCCGCTGGACGCTGCGGGCGGAGATATTGACCACCGCGGGGGCGGCCGAGCGCACCACGGGGGCGAAGCTGGACTTCATGCCCGCCGCGTCGCTGGGCGGGGTGCGCGTAGGCTGGGCGAACTCGCCCTCCTGCGCCTTGGAGGGTGTGGGGTTGCCGCAGGCCGACAAGGCCAGGGCGGCGGCGATCACGATCGAGCGGGTCGTCATTGTCATCCGGAAAGCAGGGCCTTCGATGGGCGCCATACCGCCCGGCTTTTCGGGCGGGATCAAGGCGAGCGCGGCATCAACGGACACGCTTGCCTCTTGTTGCCGCAGCAGCGGTCCGGACAAAGAAAAAGGCCGCCTCCCTGCGGAGACGGCCTCAAATCCTTGACCGGGTTCCGGTCTTACCGGCCGGCGCCCGGGACGCGCGGCTTCGGCGCGGGCAGAAGGCCTTCGCGCTGGGCGCGCTTGCGCGCCAGCTTGCGGGCGCGACGGATGGCCTCGGCCTTTTGACGGGCGCGCTTTTCCGACGGCTTTTCGAAATGGACGTGGCGCTTCATTTCACGGAAGCTGCCCTCGCGCTGCATCTTCTTCTTCAGAGCCTTCAGCGCTTGGTCGACGTTGTTGTCGCGGACGAAAATCTGAACCAGGGGTATCTCTCCTTTGGCCGCCCGCCGCGTCCTTTCGAAGGGAGACGGGCAGACAAAATAAAACCGGCGTCCGAAAGTCGGGCTCTCGGATGAAGGCGCGCTGATACACGACCGCACCCGCCCTGTCCAGATCGTCGCGCCCTTTCTTCGAGGCTCGAAACCCCGAAGAGACGGGCGTATGATCCGATCATGACACAGAACGACGACTGGGCCGACCGGACCGAACAGACCGTGCTGGACGCCGCGATCGCGCGTGCGCCCGCCCTAGGCTGGAACGCGCGTCTGGTGCGCGAGGCGTGCGAGGCCTGCGGCCTGTCGCGTGGGGATGAAGAACTGCTGCTGCCCAACGGCGCGCGGGATCTGGCCGCCCTGCTGTCGCGCCGCCACGACGCGCGCGCTCTGGAGGCCCTGGGCGCGGTCGACGCCAAGTCGCTGAAGATCCGCGAGCGAATCGCCCGGGCCGTGTCCGAACGGATGGAGGCCGGCGCCGCCGATCTGGAAGCCACGCGCCGCTGCGCCGCCTTCCTGTCCCTGCCCGTCAACGCCGAACTGGGGCTGAAGCTGGCGTGGGAGAGCGCCGACCATCTGTGGCGCTGGGCCGGGGATGAATCGACCGACTGGAACCATTATTCGAAGCGCACCATCCTGTCGGGCATACTGATCCCCGCCCTGACCATGCGCTGGTTCGACGGCCGCGAGGCGGCGGAGGCCTTCGTCGCGCGGCGGATCGAGAACGTCATGGCCTTCGAGAAGTGGAAGGCGGGCAAGGATTTCGAAGCGCCGTTCCGCAAGGTGACGGATGTGCTGAGCCGCGTGCGGTATGGGGCGCGGGGGTAAAACCACCTCCCCCTTCTCCGTCATCCTCGGGCTTGACCCGAGGACCGGGCCATCCGCCGCTCATGCGAACGTGACACGCAACGCCAGGTCCACATCTGATCCTCGGGTCAAGCCCGAGGATGACGAGGCAATGGGTGAACTCAGACTGCCCCCAGCACCCTGTTCACATGCGCCATCTTGCGGCCCGGCCGGGCTTCGGCCTTGCCGTAGAGGTGCAGGCGTTCGTCGGCCTTGGCGGACAGGGTGCGCCACTGGTCGACCTCGTCGCCCAGCAGATTCTTCATTTCGATCCGGGCGTGGGCCGCCGTGGGGCCGAGCGGCCAGCCGGCGACGGCGCGGATATGCTGCTCGAACTGGTCGCAGACGCAGCCGTCCTGGGTCCAGTGGCCGGTGTTGTGGACGCGCGGGGCGATTTCATTGACCAGCAGAACGTCGTCTCCGAGGTCGAACAGCTCGACCCCGATCACGCCCACATAGTCCAGACCGTCCAGGATGGCCTCGGCGATGGCGCGGGCGCGGACCTGGGTCTTCTCGTCCACGGCGGCGGGCGCCAGGGTGGTGCGCAGCACCCCGCCCTCATGCCGGTTTTCGCCCAGCGGATAGACCGCCATATGGCCGTCCCAGTCGCGGGCGGCGATGACCGACAGTTCGCGCACGAAGGTCGCCTTGGCCTCCAGGATGGCGGGGCGGCCGCCCAGACTTTCCAGGGCGGCGGGCGCGTCCTCGATGGCGTGGATCCAGACCTGGCCCTTGCCGTCATAGCCTTCGCGACGCGTCTTCAGCAGGGCGGGCAGGCCCAGTTCCGTCAGGCCTACGACCAGATCGTCCAGCGTATCGATCACGGCGAAGGCGACGGTCGGGGCGCCGACGGCGTTCAGGAAGGTCTTCTCATCCACCCGGTCCTGCGACACGCGCAGCGCCGTCGGTCCCGGCGCGACCAGGGCCCCGGCCTCGGCCAGGCGTTCGATGGAGGCGGCGGGGACATTCTCGAATTCGAAGGTGACCACGTCGGCGGCGCGGCCCAGGGCCGTCAGGGCCTCGGGATCGTCATAGGCGGCGACGATCTGAGCGCTGGAGACGCGGCTCGCCGGACTGTCGGGCTCCGGGTCCAGGATGACGACGTCAAAGCCCAGGCGCGAGGCGGCCTGGCTCAGCATCCGGCCCAACTGGCCGCCGCCGAGGATGCCGAGGGTCGAACCGGGGGGGAGCGGAAGCGTGGGCACTCAGTCCTCGACGGTTTCGGCGACGGAATCGGTCTGGGCGGCGCGGAAAGCGGCCAGGCGCGCCGCCAGGGCTTCGTCCGACAGGGCCAGAATCTGAGCCGCCAGTATGCCGGCGTTGGCGGCGCCGGCCTCGCCGATCGCCAGGGTGGCGACCGGGACGCCGGCCGGCATCTGCACGATGGACAACAGACTATCCATGCCTTTCAGGGCCTTGGACTGAACCGGCACGCCCAGCACCGGCAGTTCGGTCATCGAAGCCGCCATGCCCGGCAGATGGGCGGCGCCGCCGGCCCCGGCGATAATGACCTTGTATCCGGCCGCCTTGGCGCCGGTCGAGAACTCGACCAGCCGCTGGGGGGTGCGGTGCGCGCTGACGACCTTGGCCGTCCAGGCGACGCCCAGCTGGTCCAGTTTGTCGGCGGCCAGCTTCATGGTCGGCCAGTCCGACCGACTGCCCATGATGATCGCCACCGGCGTTGCGGAAGTCGCCATAGGTTCAAGGCCCCTCGCGGAAAGGCCGCCCGTTACAGCACGCGGCGGACGCCCGCAACCGGACAGGCGGGATTCCGTGAGGCGCCGCCTTCAATCTCGGCCGTTCAGCCTCTAACATCGCGGTATCGCGCGTCCGGTTGAGTCGCGCCGCCGGAGCCAGCCTGCGCCGTGACCGACGTGGCCGAACACGACCTGACCGCCGAGATCGCGCGCCTGCGCGCCGAGCTGGACGCCTGGAAACAGCGCGCCGCCGCGGCCGAAGCGGCGGCCGATCACGACGTCCTGACCCCAGCCCTGAACCGGCGCGGCTTCGTCGCCGCCCTTCAGCGCACCATGGCCTACTGCCAGCGGCACGAGGTGCCGGCGGTGCTGCTGTATCTCGACATGGACGGGTTCAAGGGCGTCAACGACCGCCTGGGCCATGCGGCGGGCGACGCCGCCCTGGTGGCCGTGGCCAAGATGATGGTGAGCCATCTGCGCGAATCGGACGCCGTCGGCCGACTGGGCGGGGACGAGTTCGCCCTCTTGATGCTGAACGCCGGCCTCGACGAAGGCCGGGCCAAGGCGCGCCAGCTGGCCGAGGCGCTGAAGACCGAAGGCTTCATCTGGAACGGCGAACGCACGCCCTTGGGCGGTTCGTTCGGGGTCCGGGCCTGGGACGGCCATACGGACGCCGAGGCCTGGCTGACCGAGGCCGACGCCGCGATGTGGGTGCGCAAGAAGGGGCGCTGAGGCCCCTTCCCCGCCTCACCTCCTAAAGGGGCAGCCTCAGCTGGACGCCGCCCATATGGCTGTCGGCGTGTTCGCCGTAGCGGCCGCGATAGGCCACCGACACCTTCACAGGGCCGAGAGAGCCTTCGACGCCCGCCGAGGCCAGGAACTGGCCCCCGAACGGATCCTCGACCTCCCGCTCCAGCACCTGGGCCGGGTTGTTGTAGATCCCGACACGCACCGGATCCGAACTGTCGTCCAGGGCGTCGCGATAGCCGCCCTCTGCGAACAGGGCGAAACGGCCCATCTCGGCCTCGGCCCGGAGCGCCACCTCGCCGCTGATCGCCTTCATCTCGCGGTCTTCGTACTCGTACTGGGCGGCCACGCCCTGCTCCCAATAGCCGTCGACATCGCTGGTCGCCCAGGTGACGGCGGCGCGGGGGGACAGGGACACGCCTCCCATCTCGAACCACATCCCGCCCTGCAGTCGCGCGCCGGTGCTGAGCGCGCGCGTCTCGGCCGTATGGACGATGGGCGCCAGGCTGGTGAGCCGCTCGATGTCGTCGATGTTGTCGCGCGCCACCCCGACCGCCGCATTGACGAACAGATCGCCCGAGCGCCAGCCGCCGTACAGGTCCAGGCCGAAGCTTTCGACATTGAAGGTCAGGGCCTGGCTTTCGACATCGGTCTTGCGCGCCGTTCCGGCCATGCCGAAGCGCCAGTTGGCCGAGGGCCCGGCCTCCAGCGCGATCCGTCCGCCCCAGCCATCGCTGGACGATTCGGCGACCGAACCCCGCGCGTCCGTGTCCACGCTGTCGACCATAGCTGAGGTGGTGACCGCAACGCCGGCCTCCCAGGCTTCGCGACCGGACAAGGCCTCGCTTGCCGCATCCAGGGCGTCCTCACGGTGGCGGAAGGCGGTTTCGCCCTGCAGGGCCGACGAGGAACCGATGTCGCCGTAGTAGAGGTAGTCGGTCGCCAGACGGGCGATGATCTGGTGCCCCGCAGCGGTCGGGTGCACCCCGTCGAAATAGAAGTAGCTGTTGGGGTTCGAGCAGACCGTCACCCCGTTGAAACAGGCCTGGGTGACGTTGCTGATCCCGAACTGGCCCGGATTGGCGGCGATGGTGTCGCCGGCCTTGAACAGGTCCACCAGGATGATGTTGCTGCCTGACCGCGCCGCCGCCGTCGTGGTCAGGCCGGTCAGCAGGCTGGAGTTGAAGGTCGTCGCCGCATAGTCGGCCAGGGGCGCCGCCGTCGTGCCGCGGAACTGGGGCGTCAGGCTGAGCTTGGGCAGGTTGGTGACCAGTATGGTCCCCGCCCCCGCGCCGGCGACGCTGTTCACCAGGCTGTTGACGTTGGCGGCCGCCGTCGTCGCCACCGGGGTGATGGCCGCGACCGGGCTGGATGAGGCGCCGGCGGCGGGCAGGCCCTGGAAGATATCGTTGGCCCCTCCCAGGACGCTGACCAGGTCATTGGCGCCGAAGGTCCCGCCCCGGCTGGTGTAGGCGGCCAGCTGGGCCAGCATGCCGGGCGGCGGGGTGGCGGTGGCGTCAGTGCGCGCCCCGCCGAAGGCGTAGTTGATGCTGCCGCTTACCGATCCCGTAAAGTTGGCGGCGTTGAAGCCCAGAAGCTCGGTGAAGACCGGCCCGCTCGAGAAACGTCCCTGGTAATAGGGCGGCGAGGCCGGCTGGGTACCCCCCGAAGCCAGATAGAGATTGCCGTTGTCGCTGAGGCTGTCGCCGAAGACGACGAGGCGATTGTAGGTCTGGGCCGAAGCCGAACCCGCAAAGGCGCAGGCGGCGACGACCAGGGCGGCGACGGCGCCGCCGGTGAAATAGCGTGACATTTGTTTCCTCCCACGGTCGTCATGTGTCGCGACCGTTACACGGGAGGATGCGCCACTCAGCGGCGAGCGCAAGATGCCGCTACGTCAGCCTTCGGAAGATTTCGCGCGCGCCGTCAGTGCAGGGTGCGGAACTTCAGCGTTCCCGGCACGGTCTTCAAGGTCCGCAAAGCCTCGGGGTCGTAGTCGCGGTCCACGTCGGTGATGACATAGCCGGTGCGCTCGTCCGTTTTCAGATGCTGGCCCAGAATATTGAGTCCCGCCGCCGCCAGGGCCTGATTCAGCTCGGCCATCACCCCCGGCTGGTTCCGGTGAATGTGCAAAAGACGGTGGGCGCCCGTCACCTCGGCCAGTTGCACGTTCGGCAGGTTGACGCTGAAGGTGGTGTCGCCCCGGTTCAGATAGCCCAGCAGCCGTTCGGCCGCGAACTCGGCGATGGCCTCCTGGGCCTCCTCGGTCGAGCCGCCGATGTGGGGGGTCAGGATCATGTTCTTCAGGCCCTGCAGCGGGCTTTCGAACGGGTCGGAGTTGGTGCGCGGCTCCTCGGGGAAGACGTCCACGGCCGCCCCGGCGATCCGGCCCGCGCCCATGGCCTGGGCCAGGGCGCCGACATCGACCACATGGCCGCGCGACAGGTTCAGGAACAGGGCCCCTTCCTTCATCCGGGCGAACTGGGCCGCGCCGAAGATGTTGGAATTCTCTCGCCGCCCGTCGACGTGCAGGGTCACGACGTCGCTCTCGGCCAGCAGGGCGTCCAGCGACCGCATGCGCCGGGCGTTGCCCAGAGCCAGTCGTTCCGACAGGTCATAGAACAGCACCCGCATGCCCAGGTTTTCGGCTAGGACCGACAACTGGCTGCCGATGGCGCCATAACCGACGATGCCCAGGGTCTTGCCGCGCAACTCCTTGGATCCGGTCGCCGACTTGTTCCATTGGCCCACGTGCATGGCCGCAGACTTGTCGAGCACGTCGCGCATCAGAACGATCATCAGGCCAATGGCCAGTTCGACGACCGAGCGGGTGTTCGAATAGGGGGCGTTGAACACCGCCACCCCATGATCGGAGGCGGCCTCCAGATCGATCTGGTTGGTGCCGATGCAGAAGGCGGCGACGGCCATCAGCCGGTCGGCCTCCTCCAGAACCCGGCGGCTGACGGTGGTCTTTGAGCGGATGCCCAGCACATGCACGCCCTTGACGGCGGCGATCAGATCGTCCTCGTCCAGCGCGCCCTTGACCGTTTCGACCGAATAGCCCGCCTCCTCCAGCCGTTCGACGGCGGCCGGGTGGATATTCTCGAGCAGCAACATCTTCATCCGGCTGCGCGGAAAGGACCAGCGGCCCACCAGGCCCTCGGCGTGCAACACCTCGTCCAGGGACGCGGCTTCGGCGTCGGCGACCTCGACCACCGAAGGGCGGCGCGCGACCTCGGTGAAGGCGTAAAAGGCGTCGGCCGCGCCGGCCAGCTTGACCTCGGCGTCGTTCCAGCCGTCGCCGACCATGACGACCCGGCCCGGCAGGTTCAGGGCGTGGATCACGGCCGGCTTGCCGTCGGCCTGGGACAGGGGGTTGGCGTCGTCGACGCCCGTGACCCGACCCTCGGCATCATAGACCAGGTCGTTGCACAAAACCCGGTCCGGCGAGACGCCCAGCATTTCCGCCACCGGCGCAATCACTTCGCGGAAGCCGCCGGACAGGATGACGATCTTGCCCTTGTGTTGCTGGAAGAAGTTCAGATTGCGCCGAACCGAAGCGGTCAGATGATCGGGCGCGGTCTCCGCCAGGGCGGCGACATGGGCGCGGGTCAGGGGCAGGAGCGCCAGGCGACGACGCAGGGCCTCGCCGAAGGCCAGTTCGCCCCCCATGGCCTTGTCGGTCAGCTCCGCAATCTCGGCTCGGATCTTTTCAGCCTCCGGCGAGTCGGCCAGGGCGGTATCGGCCAGGGCCTCAAGGGTTTCGAAGGCGACCAGGGTCGAATCGAAGTCGAAGATCAGTGTGGGGCGCGCGCTCATGGGCGGCGTCTTAGCGGCCTTCGCGCCTGCGGCAAAGCCGAGCCGTGCTGATCAGGACGATCAGTTGCGCTTAAACCTTGCCGCCCGCAGCGGTTTTCTCGCGAACGGGCGGCAAGAAAAATCAGAAGCGCGCGATACGGCGCACGTGGCTGTCCGGACGACGGCTTTCCAGCACGGCCGCGCCGACGACGGCGGCCAGGGTGGCGACCGCGAGAAGCGCCCCGCCTTCGCGGGCGTGGTCACGGGCGTAGGCGCCGGCTTCGTCTGCATAATGACGCGCCTTCCTGCCCTGTTTCTTCAACGCCTTCGCGGACCCCTTTCGGGTTGAACGGAACCACTCGTCCGCCCGGCCGCGCGCGTCCTGAGCCGCATCGGCCGCGCGATAGCGGGCTTCGCGCGACCACTCTCCCGCTCGCTCGCCGGCGTCTTCCGCCCGATGGCGGAAGGCGTCGACGGCGTCGTGGAACCGCTCGCGCAGCTCGGCCGTATCCACCCATCCGCGCGGGTCGATCCGGGTCTTGATGCGCTGATAGCGCGTCGGTCCGGTGCGCTGGGTCAGGTATAGGACGGCCGCCGCCCCGGCGGCGAGGGCGACCAGACTGCCGGCGGTGACGCCGGGATGTTTGCGGACTTCGGCCAGGGCGCTGAAATTGCGGACCATGGGATAGTGAACCTCTTCATCAAGGCCATCCTCGGTCGGGTCGTAGAGCCCGTCCTCGTACGGCCGATAGGCGGAACGGCGGTCCCGCATCAGCGAAGGAGCGAACCGCGCCAGAAGAGGTTCCGCAATCCCCGGCAAAGCTGAGTAGAAAGACGCGATGACGCGCCCTCCCCCGCCCACGGTGATCTCGCGGATCGGGTGGGCGGCGCAGTACAGGATGGTGTCGGCGACCACATGGGTGGCGTAGACCGGCTGCGGATTGCGCATCGCCTGCCCGGTCAGGTTTCGGGCATGGCGGTTCAGGGGCGTATCGATCGCCCCGGGCTTGACCAGGCTGACAGAGACCGGCGCCCCTTCCCGCAGCAGCTCAAGGCGCAGGGCGTTGGTGAAACCCTTCACCGCATGTTTGGACGCCGCGTACACCCCCTGCACCGGCAGGGGCAGATCCGACAGGATCGAACCGACATTGATGATGGCCCCGCCGTCCGGCCGCGTCCGCAGGTGTTCGACCGCCGCCATCGCGCCGTTGACCACGCCCCAGTAGTTGGTTTCGAACAGCCGCCGTTGATCCTCCAGCGGGGTTTCACGGATCGAGCCGAAGAGCCCGGCGCCCGCATTGTTGATCCAGGTGTCGAAACCCCCGAACAGCCGCACGCATTTCCCGGCCGCCGCCTCCAGCGCCTCGGCGTCGGCCACGTCCGCGACCGCCCAGGCGACGCGCGCCCCCTGCGCCTGAAGCTCTTCGCAGAGCCCGCGCAGATCCGCCTCGCTGCGCGCGATCAGAAACACCCTCGCGCCCGCCCGCGCCGCCCGGCGCGCCGTCGCCAGACCTACGCCCGAGGTCGCGCCCGTCACGACGATGGACTGCTCTGCGAGAGGCTTCAGAACCGGTTTCACGCCCATGCCGCTCCTCGCATTTTTGTATCAACACCTTGTAGAGGCGATTTCCATCCTTGAACCGGGATTCTACAGGTTTTTTAAAGCTGAGGCGCGCGTCCGAACGCCCTACCCCCGGGCGATACCTTCGCCGCCCCCCGCCCCCTTACCAAGGCGGCTCGGGACGCCTAAATAGCCGCGATCCCGAACATGACGCCTTTCAAGGACCTCGCCGTGACCGATCACGCGCCTCACCCCGCCATTTCCGACGACCTGGCCGCCGCCTTCCAGATCGAGGGCTGGCCCGTGCGCGGCCGCCTGGTCCGACTGGGCGCTGCGATCGACAAGATCCTGGCCGCCCATGCCTATCCCGAACCGGTCGCCGCCCTGCTGGGCGAGGCTTGCGCCCTGGCGGCCCTGATCGGCTCCAGCCTGAAGTTCGATGGACGGCTGCTGGTTCAGGCCCAGGGCGACGGTCCGGTGCGCTATGTCGTGGCCGACTACGGCACTGACGGCTCCCTGCGCGGCTATTGCCGCTATGACGAGGCCGAGGTGGCCGAGGCGTCCCAAGGCTTCGCCCGTCCGGGCGCTAAGACCCTGCTAGGCCAGGGCGTCTTCGTCATGACCCTGGATCGCGGCCCCGACTTCGAGCGCACTCAGGGCATCACCCCCATCGAGGGCGAAAGCCTGTCCCTGTGCGCCGAACACTATTTCCAGCAGTCCGAACAGGTGCCCACCAAGGTGCGTCTGGCGGTCGGCTCGGTGACGACCGAGGCCGGCGCGCAATGGCGCGCGGGCGGGGCCATGATTCAGATCATCGCCGGCGACGAGGCCCGCGGCTCCACCGAGGAGGTCTGGGACCGCACCCGCGCCCTGTTCGGCACCCTGGCGGACGACGAGCTGATCGACCCCACGATTACGCCGGAGACGCTGCTGTTCCGCCTGTTCCATGAGGATGGCGTCAGGCTGGAAGGCGCGCGGGCGCTGACGGCGATCTGCCGCTGTTCGAAGGACCGCATCGCCTCCGTCCTGGCCTCCTTCGATCCGGCGGAACGAGCCGACATGATCGAGGACGACGGCAAGATCCGCGTCACCTGCGAATACTGCGCGACTGTCTACGCCCTGGAGCCGGACGAGATCGTCGCCGAACAGATCTGATGGAAGGGCGGCGAAGGGGCCGCCCTTAGCCTCAACCTTCCAGATCCAGCGAATAGCCGGCCGAGCGGACCGTGCGGATCGGGTTGGCGCTCTCGCCGACGTTCAGGGCCTTGCGCAGGCGGCCGACGTGGACGTCGACCGTCCGGGCTTCGACATAGACGTCGGAGCCCCAGACGGCGTCAAGCAGCTGTTCACGGCTGAACACCCGGCCCGGATGCTGCATGAAGTGGTCCAGCAGGCGGAATTCGGTCGGCCCAAGATGGACCTCCTGGCCCGAACGCTTCACCCGGTGCGAGACGCGGTCGATGATGATGTCGCCGTGGTTCAGACGGTCGTCGGCAAGACCCGGCCGGATGCGGCGCAGGACGGCGCGGATGCGGGCGATCAGCTCGACCATCGAAAAGGGCTTGGTCAGATAGTCGTCGGCGCCCGTGTCCAGGCCGCGGACCCGGTCGCTTTCCTCGCCGCGCGCCGTCAGCATGATGACGGGCAGGTTGCGCGTCTCCGCCTTGCCCCGAATGCGGCGGCAGACCTCGATGCCCGACAGCTTGGGCAGCATCCAGTCCAGCAGCACCAGATCCGGTTGACGCTCGTCGATCTGGAGCATGCCCTCCTCGCCGTCGGCGGCGACCGTGACGTCGTAGCCCTCCTTCTCCAGATTGTACTGAAGCAGGGTCGCCAGCGCGTCCTCGTCTTCCATCACAAGGATATAGGGCTGCACGTCAGGTCTCCGGTGTAGGCTTAGTGCGAGGTGGTCAGATTGGGCGTAGAGGCTTCGTCTTCGGCGCCGGCGTGGGCGCGCGGGCGCTCGCCCGACATGTCGTCGCCGGTGATTTCGTAGTGGACCGTTTCGGCGATATTGGTCGCGTGATCGCCGATCCGCTCCAGGTTCTTGGCCATGAAGAGCAGATGGGTGCAGGCGCCGATCGTGCGCGGATCCCCCATCATATAGGTCAGCAGTTCGCGGAACAGCGAGTTGTAGTGCTCGTCGACCTCGTCGTCGGTCTGCCACACGGCCACGGCGCGATCCAGTTCGGATGCGGTATAGGCGTCCAGCACGTCGCGCAGGCGGGTGGACACCAGCCGTCCCATCCGTTCGATGGAGCGGGTCAGCGGCTGCATCGGCTCGCTCTCGGCCAGGATCAGCGCCCGCTTGGCGATATTCTTAGCCAGGTCGCCGGTGCGTTCCAGGTCGGACGCCATCTTCATGGCGCCCAGGGTGCGACGCAGGTCGCTGGCGACCGGCTGACGCAGGGCGATCAGGCGGATCGCCTTCTTCTCGATGTCCCGGTGAAGCGCGTCCAGCTTCAGATCCCGTTCCACGACGGCCCGCGCCAAGGCGATATCTCGCCGCGCGACGGAATCGATGGCGTCCGACACCTGGGCCTCGGCCAGACCGCCCATGCGGGCGACCTCGGCCGTGATCTGGTTCAGTTCGTCGCCGTAAGCCTTGACCGTATGCTGGTTCATCAGCCGAATCGTCCGGTGATATAGTCCAGCGTGCGCCGTTCGCGCGGGTTCTGGAAGATGTCTTCCGTATCCCCGGTCTCGACCAGTCGCCCCATGTGGAAGAAGGCCGTCCGCTGCGACACCCGGGCGGCCTGGGCCATGGAGTGGGTGACGATGACGATGCAAAACCGCTCGCGCAGTTCGTCGATCAGTTCCTCGATCCGGGCCGTGGCGATGGGGTCCAGGGCCGAGCAGGGCTCGTCCATCAGGATCACTTCCGGGTTCACGGCGATGGCGCGGGCGATGACCAGACGTTGCTGCTGACCGCCGGACAGGCCCACGGCCGAGGATTGCAGGCGGTCCGCCACCTCGTCCCACAGGCCCGCGCGCTTCAGCGCGCTCTCGACCACACCGTCCATCTCGGACTTGCTGGTGACCAGACCGTGGATCTTAGGACCGTAGGCGACGTTTTCGTAGATGGATTTCGGGAAGGGGTTCGGACGCTGGAACACCATGCCGACGCGCGCGCGCAGCAGGACGGGGTCGATCGAACGATCGTTGATGTCCTCGTCGTCCATGGCGATCCGGCCGGTGACCTTGGCGCCCGAGATGGTGTCGTTCATGCGGTTCATGGTCCGCAGGAAGGTCGACTTGCCGCACCCGGACGGACCGATCAGGGCGGTCACCGTCTTGTCCGGAATATCCAGCGAGACGTCGTAGAGGGCCTGTTTGCCGCTATAGAAGACCGAGACGTCCCGCGCCGCGATCTTGATGGGACCGGAGGCCGGCGTGGAGACCACCGTCTCGCCCGCCGCGCGGGTGGCGTCTTCCCGACGGGCTTCCACGACGGCGTCGCCCTTGGGCTCGACCTGCTCGTCGGCCGAGGCCGACGGCAGCACCTGGCCGCCCATGCGCGGGGCCTCGGTCGGATCGGCCGGGCCGGCGCCCGTCTGATCTTCGGCGGAGCGGAAAATACGGAATTTCATTCTCTTACCACCGACGCTCGAAGCGCCGCCTCAGGATGATGGCCGCCGCGTTCATGATGATCATGAAGACCAGAAGAACGATGATCGCAGCAGCGGTGCGCTCGTGGAACGCCCGCTCGGAGGCGTTCTCCCAGATATAGATCAGCGACGGCAGGGCCCCGACCGGCTGGTCGATCGCATGCGGCACGCCGGGCACGAAGCTGACCATGCCGATCAGCAGCAGAGGCGCGGTCTCGCCCAGGGCGTGGGCCATGGAGATGATGGCCCCGGTCATGACGCCCGGCATGGCCAGGGGCAGAACGTGGCTGAAGACCGTCTGGGTCTTGGACGCGCCCATGGCCAGGGCGGCCTCGCGGATAGAGGGCGGGACCGCCTTCAGCGCCGACCGCGTGGCGATGACCAGGGTCGGCAGGGCCATCAGCGCCAGGACCAGGCCGCCCACGATGGGGCTGGCGCGCGGCAGGTGCATCCAGTTGATGAACAGGGCGAGACCCAGCAGGCCGTAGACGATCGACGGCACGGCCGCGAGGTTGTTGATATTGACCTCGATGATGTCGGTCAGCCTGTTCTTGGGCGCGAATTCCTCAAGCCAGATGGCGGCGCCGACGCCCAGGGGAATGGCGATCAGTGCGGTCACCATCAGCATGAGGGCCGAGCCGACGACGGCGCCGAGAACCCCGGCCAATTCGGGCTGGGTGGAGTCGCCGTTGGTGAACAGGGCGGTATTGAAGTGGGAGCCGACCACACCCTCTGCCTGCATCCGTTCCAGCCAGGCGATCTGGCGGTCGTTGATCCGGCGCTGATCCTGAGGCGTGGACTTCGAAATCTCGCCCTTCAGGAACAGATCAGCGTCGTCCGACAGGGGCACGGCCAGGGGCACGGTTTCGCCGATGACGTCGCCGCGCTTGGCCACCAGATCGGCCGCCACGAATTTCAGCTCGGACGAGAAGAGCGCCTTCATGTCGCGCGAGACGCCGCCCGTGTCGTCATCCTGAATGCCCCAGCGCGCCAACTGCTGCTCGGCGGCCAGTTGCTCGAAGTTGGAGCCCTGCGGATAGGCGCGGTCGATGCGGGCCGGGTCCATATAGACCGGCACCGTCACCGTATGGGTGTAGAAGGCCGTATGGCCCTGCTCGACGATCCGCACCAGCAGAACGGCGAGGAAGACCATGGCGGCGGCGATCGCCAGCCGGCCGAACCACTTGAAGCGGGCTTCCTTGGCGTGGCGACGCTTGAGGCCCGCCCGCAGACGATCCAGCCGCGTCTTCGCAGCCGCGCCGTCGATCTGATCGGGGGTCGCGTCAGTCATATTGTTCCCGGTAGGTCTGGACGATCCGGTGAGCCACGATGTTCAGCGCCAGGGTGGCGAGGAACAGCGTCAGGCCCAGGCCGAAGGCCGAGAGGGTCTTGGCGCTGTTAAACTCCTGGTCGCCCGTCAGAAGGGTGACGATCTGCACGGTCACCGTCGTGACCGTGTCCAGCGGATTGAAGGTCAGGTTGGCGGCCAGGCCCGCTGCCATGGTGACGATCATGGTCTCGCCGATGGCGCGGGACACGGCGAGCAGCAGGGCGCCGGCGATGCCCGGCAGAGCGGCGGGCAGCAGCACCCGCTTCACGGTCTCGGACTTGGTGGCGCCCATGGCGAAGGAGCCGTCGCGCAGCGACTGGGGCACGGCGTTCAGAATGTCGTCGGACAGCGAAGACACGAAGGGGATCAGCATGATGCCCATCACGGCGCCGGCGGTCAGAGCCATCTGGTTCTGCACCAGGGCCAGATATTGGCCGACGCCCTCGAACGGCCCGCCCACTTCCATGAGGAAGAGGCCGACTTCGTTGAACATGACGCGCAGCAGCGGGCCCACGGTCAAGGCGGCGAAGAAGCCGTAAACGACGGTCGGCACGCCGGCGAGAATCTCGAGCAGCGGCTTGATGACGGCGCGGGTTCCCCGGCCGGCGTATTCCGAGAGATAGATGGCGGACAGCAGACCGATCGGCGCGGCCACGCACATGGCGATCAGCATGATCAGCAGGGTGCCGGCGAACAGGGGCACGGCGCCGAAGGCCCCGGTCGATCCCACCTGGTCGGCGCGGATGGCGATCTGAGGGCTCCACTGTGTTCCGAACAGGAACTCGAAGACGGGCACCTTCTGGAAGAAGCGCAGGGAGTCGAACGCCAGCGAGGCGATGATGCCCAGGGTGGTCAGAACGGCGATGGCCGAGCAGACGAACAGAGCGCCGTACACCCATCCTTCCACACGGTTCCGCGCGCGGGTCTGGGGCTTGATCTGGCTGAACGCGAACAGGCCGCCGATCAGGGCGGCGAGAACGGCGGCGGCGCCCCCGCCCCATTCAAGCGTCCGCTCGATGCTGACCATGCGGCGCGCCTCGACCGGCAGAAGCTCGGCCAGCGGGCGTTCCCAGATCTGCAGGGCGGGCTCGCCCCGCCCGACGCGATGGGCGTCTGCAAAGAAGGCGTCGCGACGGAAGGGCTCCAACGCGGCGACAGCCTCGGGCGTGCCGGAAGCCGTCAGCTGACGTTCCAGCGGCGTGGCAAAGACGCTCAGGAGCAGAAGCACCAGCAAGGCCGGCGCAGCCACCCAGATCAGAGCGTAGGCGCCGTGCTGGCCGGGACGCGAGTGAGGCTTGGCT
Source organism: Caulobacterales bacterium RIFOXYB1_FULL_67_16 (assembly GCA_001796045.1). GTDB lineage: Bacteria > Pseudomonadota > Alphaproteobacteria > Caulobacterales > Caulobacteraceae > Brevundimonas. Next base: position 44,412 of record MGLN01000046.1, read on the forward strand.
CCGATCGCGCGACGACGCGCCAGTTCGCGACCGCCGAGGAAGGCGGCGACGCCGAGCGTCACGAGGATGAGCAAATAAATCCAGATCATTCCGGGTCCGAAGCGGGGCAGGCGCGAATCGAAAAGCGGCCGGGCATCCGGGCTCGACGCGGCGTGACTACTGCCTGTGAATGGTCAGCGCATTAAGACGACTTGATGACAGTTCGATAACAGCGACGCCCCGCCTGGCTCACGCTGCGTTTCGAACGTCCCGACGGTCGACCGCCATGGGGAACCAGGCGGTAAAGGCCGTGCCCATGCCTGGCGCGCTTTCGACCATCAGTCCGCCCTGGTGACGGTTGATGATGTGCTTGACGATGGCGAGGCCGAGGCCGGTGCCTTGACGCTCCCCGCTTTTCTGCCCCTCCACGCGGTAAAAGCGCTCGGTCAGTCGCGGCAGGTGCTCGCGCGCCATCCCGGGTCCGTGGTCGCGAACCGTGACGGCGGCGTAGAGGAGGCCCACGGCGCGATCCGGCGTGACCAGCGGCAGACGCGTCGCCCCCGGCACCCGCGAGGCCCAGGCCTCGTCGAACGACAGATCGGATCGCACGGCGATTTCGACCACCCCGCCCTTCGGCGAATATTTGACCGCGTTGTCCAGCAGGTTCTGCACGACCTGCAGGATCTCGTCGCGATCTCCGCTGATCGAGGCGCGGTTCTCGCCCTGGTCTACGACCACCTGCACCTGTTTTTCCTGCGTCAGCACGCTGACGGCGTCGACCACATCCGCCGCCGCACGGTCCAGATCCACCCGCCCCGAAGGCGGAATATGCTCGTTCAGCTCGATCCGGCTGAGGGACAGGAGATCGGCGACCAGCCGTCCCATCCGGTCGGCCTGGGCCGACATGATGTCTAG
>MGLN01000046.1:45325-45754 GCA_001796045.1 Caulobacterales bacterium RIFOXYB1_FULL_67_16
CTTCAGGGTCTCGATGAAGCCGCTCAGCGACGCCAGGGGCGTCCGCAGCTCATGACTGGCGTTGGCCAGGAAGTCGACGCGCATCATCTCGGTGCGACGGGCATCCGTCTCATCGCGCAGGATGACGATCGCCAGGGCGCCGCCCCCCAAGCCCTCGGCGCCCAGCGGCCGGGTCCAGGCCCGCCAGCGGCGATCTCGCTGCCCGCCGGTGGTATAGTCGGTAGTACGCGACACCCCGCCGAACAAGGCCTCGTCCACAGCCTCCAAGACCCCGGGCTCGCGCATGACCTGGACGAGCAGGGCCCCCTGGCTTTGAATCCGCAGCAGTTCGCGGGCGACCTTGTTGGCCATGACGATGCGACGGCCCGCGATGTCGTCGGGCTCGCCGCCGCTGACGATCAGAACCGGATCGTCCAGGGCTTCGAACCC
>MGLN01000046.1:45830-54507 GCA_001796045.1 Caulobacterales bacterium RIFOXYB1_FULL_67_16
CGATCACCGCTCCGCCGATCAGCCAGTTGGCGATGCCGGGGTGGAAGAAGGCCAGCCCCACCATGACCGCCACGGCGATGGCGATACTGATCCCCACGGTCCAGAGACGCGAGGTCGAGATCGGCGCCACGGGCGAAGGCGAGGACTCGTAGGGCATGCGGGGCGAAAGCCTCCTGTGGGGCCGAGAAACGATTCTTGCCCGGATTCTGTGACGGTGCGCCGACACACGCCATCGTTTTATTCGAGCTTGGGCGCACGGTTTGTTTAGGAGTTTCCGCCACGATGTTCGCTCGAAGGGGGCGCCGTGGACCGCGTACTTTACTGTATCTCGCAAGACCACGACTGGCGGGTGACCTTGCTGGCCAGCTTGGTGTGTCTGGCTGGCATGGGCTCGGCCTTCCGATTCATCGATCGCGCCGCCATCACGGACGGCGCGCGCCGCCGCCGGATGGCCTTCTTCGCCGGCCTCGTCGCCTCCATGTCGATCTGGGCGACCCATTTCATCGCCATGCAGGGCTATGTCGGGGCCGGGCGACTGACCTACGACCCGATCCTGACCCTGGCTTCCGTCATGGTCATCGTCGCGTCGGTCGGCGCGGCCCTCCTCCTATTCCTCAGCGGAGAGGACAGCGTCCGGCGCGTCTTCAGCGGCCTAATCGCCGTCTCGGGCGTAGCGGCGATGCATTATCTGGGCATGGCCGCCCTGCAAGCGCCGGTCCATCTGACCTGGAGCCCCGGCCTCGTCTTCGCCTCCATCGTCGGCGGCATGGTGATCGGCGGCGCGACCGCCTATTTCTACAAGCGCGGCAGCCTTCGGCGGCTGGCCCTCACGGCCCTGGGAGCCGCGCTGTCGGTCGTCGTCCTGCACTTCGTCGGCATGGCAGCCATCACGGTGACGCCGGATCCCACAGTGACGACGCAAAGCGGGCTTTCGCCCGACGCGATGCGGACAGTGGTCTTCCTGGCCGCCTTGTCGATCGTGGCCGTCGGCGGCGGGCTGGTCTTCATGGCTTATATGGCCCGCGCCAGCGCCCTGGGTCATATCCGCGAGGCGGTCGAAGCCATGTCGGACGGTCTGGGTTTTTATGATGCGGACGATCGGCTGGTACTGTGGAACGCCCGCTATGCAGAGGTGAACCCGGAGCTCGCGCCGTTCCTGAAGGTCGGCATGACCTTCCGCGAGATTCTCCAGATCGGCATCAACGAGGGGCGATACGACGAGGCGATCGGCTGCGAGGAAGCCTGGATCGCCGAGCGGATCCGCGTGCGCAGACAGGGTTCGTCCACCATAGAGCAGCAGGTCGGGGGCGATCACTGGCTGCAGATCCAGGACCGTCGCACGCCCGGAGGGGGCACTGTCACGGTCTGCAACGACATCACGGCCCTCAAGCGCGACGCCCACGCCCTGCGCGAGGCGCGAGACGCCGCCCAGGCCGCCAATGTGGCCAAGAGCCAATTCCTGGCCAATATGAGCCATGAGATCCGCACGCCTCTGAACGGCGTGATCGGCCTGGCCCAGGCGCTTTCGAAGACGGATCTGACGGCGGACCAGCGGGAAATGCTGGACCTGATGGAGGCCTCGGGCCGGACGCTCCAGACCCTGCTGAGCGATATTCTCGACTTGGCCCGCGTCGAGTCGGGCAAGCTGGAACTGACCGAGGACGCCTTCGATCTGGCGACGACGGTGCGCGAGGCGGCGCAGCTTTACGCCGAGAACGCTAGGGAGAAACATCTCGGCTTCTTCGTCGACATTGATCTCGAAGAGGGGCTTTGGATCAAGGGGGACGCGGTCCGCCTGAAGCAGATCCTGACCAATCTGATCTCGAACGCCGTCAAGTTCACGGCCCAGGGCTTCGTGGGCGTCACCGTGCAGCGGGGGGCGGCAGCGGATGGGACGGCCACCCTGAGGTTCACGGTCGAGGACACCGGCATCGGATTCGACGCAGCCACCCGCGAACGCCTGTTCAGCCGGTTCGAGCAGGCCGACGGGGGCATTACGCGCCGCTTCGGGGGATCGGGACTGGGCCTGTCCATCTGCCGTCAGCTGGCGGAAATGATGGGCGGCGCCCTGGACTGCGAAAGCGAACCGGGCGGCGGCTCCGCCTTCATGCTGACCCTGCCCCTGAAGGCATGCGAACAGCCTGTCCAGAGCGACCTGCCCAAGACGGCGCCCGGAACGAGCACCGACGCCGGCCGCGCCGTGCGAGTGCTGGTAGCCGACGATCATCCGACCAATCGACGCGTCATCGAGCTGATTCTGGCGCAGATCCAGGCCGACATCCAGGCGGTGGAAAACGGCGCCGAGGCCCTGGAAGCCTTCCGCACTCAGGATTTCGATCTGGTGCTGATGGACATGCAGATGCCCGTGATGGACGGTCTGACGGCGACGCGCGAGATTCGTCTGCACGAATCGCTGATGGGCGGACCGCGCGTTCCCATCGTCATGCTCACCGCCAACGCCATGCCCGAGCACGTGGCGGCGGGACGAGCGGCCGGCGCCGATCATCATCTGGCCAAGCCGTTCGACGCCGCGGAACTGCTGACCATCGTCTCCGATCCGTCGGCCCTGCTGCAAGGCGCCGTCCGGGCGGCCTGATCTTGCGCGGGATCTTCGGCATGGCGGTTGCACATCCGTCATGATGCGTGTAATAGCCCGCGCTCTTGAATTCGAGGGTTCATGACCCCGCCGCGCGGGCCCAGGGTTGGCGCGGTGTTTCCGTTGTTGTTGAGGCGAGCCAGATGGCCGAGATCATTCTGAACGTGGACGTCCGCGAAGGCGTCGGCACCGGCAGCGCGCGCGCCGCCCGTCGCGCCGGTTTCGTGCCGGGCGTCCTGTACGGCGGCGACAAGGCCCCCGTCGCCCTTTCGGTGAACGAGAAGGACTTCCGCAAGTCGCTCTACACCGGCAAGCTGCTGGGCCACCTGGTGACCCTGAAGTACGGCGAAGAGACCCAGCCGGTCATCGCCAAGGACGTGCAGTTCGACCCGGTGTCGGACCGTCCCCTGCACTTCGACCTGATGCGCGTCGACGAGCACGCCCCGGTCAAGATCGAAGTGCCGGTGCACTTCAAGAACGCTGACGAAGCGCCGTTCGCCCGCCAGGGCGGCTCGCTGGAAGTCGTTCGTCACGCCGTCGAAATCCTGGTCAAGGCCGACAGCATTCCGGAAGAACTGGTCGTCGACCTGGCCAAGGCGCAAATGGGCGACACCATCCGGATCTCGGACATCGCCCTGCCCAAGGGCGCCCAGCCGACCATCACCGACCGCGACTTCGTGATCGCCACCATCAAGGTGTCGTCCGCCGCCCTGTCGGCCGCCGCTGACGAAGCCGCCGAGTCGACCGAAGGCTGAGCCTTCGTCGCATCGACTGGATCATGCCCCGCCCGGCTCGCCGCGGCGGGGCTTTTCTTTGGGCCAGGCACGCGGCATGAGGAGCGCCATGATCATCATCGCCGGCCTGGGCAATCCGGGCGCCAAATACGAGAAGAATCGCCACAACATCGGCTTCATGGCGGCCGATGAGATCGCGCGGCGCTGGCGGTTCGGGCCCGAGCGGGCCAAGTTCCAGTCGATCGTCAGCGAGGGTCAGGTCGAGACGGCGAACGGCCCGGTCAAGGTCCTGCTGATGAAGCCCCAGACCTATATGAACGAGAGCGGCCGTGCCGTCGGCGAGGCCGCTCGCTTCTACAAGATCAAGCCCAGCGAGATTATCGTCTTCCATGACGAGATCGACCTGGCGCCCGGCCGCTTCCGCATGAAGACCGGCGGCGGGGCGGCCGGCCAGAACGGCGTGCGCTCCCTGATCAGCCATCTGGGCGCCGACTTCCGTCGCGCCCGGATGGGGATCGGCCATCCCGGCGAGAAGGAGATGGTCATGCCCCACGTCCTGGGGGACTTCCACAAGGCCGAACAGCCCTGGTTGGACGCCCTGCTGCAGGCCTGCGCCGACGCCCTGCCCTTCGCCGTCGCCGGCGATGACGAACGCTATCAGGGCGAGGTCATGCGCCTGGCCCCCGCGCCCAAGTTCAGCCCCCGACAGGCAGCGCGCGACGAACTGTAGCCTGTACGCCTTCGGCGAAAGGCCGTAGAGGCGAGGCGTGAACCGGTCGAGCGCCGACAACTGGTCGACATCGAGATCGCTCGCCTTCCTGGCGGCGGTGTTCGCGATCGTGCTCGGAAGCCTGCTGCCCTTCGGGGCCCTGGCGGCGGCCCAGCCGGGCCAGCCCCTGGTCATCTGTTCCGCCGAAGGGCCGCAGACCATCCAGTCCGGCGGCACGGACGGTCCGGTCAACAAGCATCTGGGGGCCAAGTGCGCAGCCTGCGTCGTGCCCCTGGCCGCCGCCCTGCCCGCTCCGCCCGAGCCCGAACCCGCGCCGGTTATTCGAACGGTCGAGACCGTCGTCTATACGCCCGCCCGCGTCAGCCCCCCGCCGCCGGCCCGTGCGCCGCCGCGCCCGCCGTCCACCGCCCCGCCCCACGCCTGAACCAGACCCGAAGCCCGCGCCGGCCCAGCGCCCGCGCGCCCTTTCCCGTTCTGACTTCAGGATCATCATGTCTCTCAAGACCACCGTGGCGCCCTGCGCCCTGCTGCTCGCTGCCTTCTCCATTGCGGGGGCGAGCCCCGCCCTGGCGCAGCAGGCGTCCGAACCCGCCGTCCTCGACACCGTCATCGTCACCGCCCGCCGCAACGCCGACGAACCCGCCGTCGTCGCCGAGGCGCGGGAGCGTCTGGCCCGTACGCCGGGCGCAGTCGCCGTCGTCTCGGCCGAATCCTACGCCGAACGCTATGCGCCCAACCTCGCCGACGTCCTGCGCGACGTCCCCGGCGTCTACGCCCAGAAGAAGTGGGGCGGCGACATTCGCCTGTCCATTCGCGGCTCCGGCATCGGCAACTCCAGCCACAACCGTGGAACCCTGCTGGCCCAGGACGGGGTCCCGTTCAACGAGGCCGACGGCTTCGGCGACTTCCAGCTGATCGACCCGCTGATCGCCCGCTATACCGAGGTCTACAAGGGCGGCAACGCCCTGCGCTTCGGCGGCGCCCTGCTGGGCGGGGCGGTCAATCTGGTCACTCCGACGGGCCGGACGGCGAGCTCGAACCTGAGCCTGCGTCTGGACGGCGGCTCCTATGGCACGGTGCGCGCCCATGCCGAGGTGGCGGGCGTTCGCGGCGACTGGGACGGCTTCGCCGCCGTCACGGGCCAGAGCGTGGAAGGCTGGCGTCAACAGAGCGAGGGCAAGTCCCTGCACCTGTCCGCCAACATCGGCCGCAGCTTCGGCCAGGACCGCGAGGTTCGCCTGCTGGTGTCGGGCGGCGACGTCCATCAGGAAATCCCGGGCAGCGTCAGCCTGTCGGACGCCCTGAACAACCCTCAGGCGGCGACGCCGAGCAACATCACCCTGAACTACCAGCGCAATATGCAATCGATCCGCACGACCGTGCAGACGCACTGGCGGCTGGACGAATCCACCGTGTTCGAGGGCGCCGTCTATGGAACCTGGAAGGATCTGGACCATCCCATCTTCCAGGTCATCGATCAGGAAAGCCGCAACTACGGCGCCTTCGGCCGGTTCGACTGGCAGGGGCAGGTCTTTGGCCTGCGCGCCGACGCCTTCTACGGCGCCTGGTATCGTCAGGGCGACCTGGACGCCAAACAATGGGGCAATCTGGCCGGACAGCAGAACGGCCTGCGCGCCCGCAGCTTCCAGAACGGCAAGGGGCTGGACGTCTTCGGCGAGGGGCGGCTTTTCGTCACCGACCGCCTGGCCCTGGTCGCCGGGGGAACCTGGGGCCGCGCCGAACGGGACTATCAGAGCTATGTGGTCCCCGGCGTCGCCGGCACGATCGATCTGAGCGTCGACAAGAGCTTCGACTGGTTCGCACCCCGCGCCGGCCTGTTGTGGGAAAGCGAGCAAGGCGATCAGGTCTTCGCCAATGTCACCCGCTCGGTCGAGCCGCCCAACTTCTCGGCCCTGTCGCCGACCGCCGCCGGCTATCAGCCCCTGGTCCCGCAGGAAGCCGTGACCTGGGAGATCGGCACGCGTGGTCGCCGGGGACCGGTGACCTGGGATGTGACGACCTATCGCGCCGACCTGGACCACGAGCTGCTGAACTTCGTCGTCAACGCCAGCCTGGGGATTCCGGCCGCAACCTTCAACGCCGGACCTACGGTGCACCAGGGCATCGAGGCGGGGGTGGACTGGCGGATCGCGCCGCAGTGGCGGCTGCGCCAGACCTACGCCTTCTCGGACTTCCACTTCGACGGCGATAAGGTCTACGGCGACGCGGACCTGCCGGTCGTGCCGCCGCACCTTTACCGGGCAGAGCTGAGGTATGATCACCCGGCCGGCTGGTTCGTGGCGCCGAGCGTGGAGTGGTCGATGGCGGACGCCTGGGTGGACTACGCCAACACCCTGAAGTCGCCCGGCTATACGGTGGCGAACCTGAACATGGGATGGGACGTTCGGGATGGACTAACCGTCTTCGCCGACGTGCGTAATCTTTTCGACGAGGCCTATGTCTCCAACTTCAGCGCCGTCACCGACGCCAGCCTTGCCAGCGTCTCGAAGGCCGTCTTCTTCCCCGGCGAAGGCCGCTCGGCCTATGTCGGCGTGAGGATGAGCTACTGATGGCCGGGAAGGCCGCAATCCAGGCGCCGGACGATCTGTCCGGCGCCTACCGGGCCGTCTGGCGCTGGCATTTCTACGCCGGCGTCTTCGTCATGCCCGTGCTGATGCTGCTGGCCCTGACGGGCGGTCTGTATCTGTTCAAGGACGAGATCGACGGCGCCCTCTATCGCAACATGATCCGCGTGCCGGCGGTTCAGTCTCAAGCGCCCCCGGAGACCTGGGTGGCGGCGGCGGCCCAGGCCGCCGGCGGCGGTCGGGTCGCCAATCTGGTCCTGCCCGCCCGGCCGGACCAGGCCGTCCGCCTGCGCGTGGATCGACCCGACGGGGTGCAGAAGACGGTCTTCGTCGATCCGCACACGGGCCGCGTCACCGGCGTCATTCCCGCCGGCGGCTTCATGGAACTGGTGAAAAAGACCCACAGCCTGACCCTGCTGGGGCGGCCGTTCAACATCCTGGTCGAGATCGTGGCGGGCTGGACCATCATCCTGTTCGCCACCGGCCTCTATCTGTGGTGGCCACGTGGACGGGCTGTCGCGACCGTCTCGCTCCGGACGACCGACGCCCGACGCCGCCCCTTCTGGCGCGACCTGCACGCCCTGACGGGCTTTTACGTCGGCGGGGTCGTGCTTTTCCTGGCGGTCACCGGCATGCCCTGGTCGGCCTTCTGGGGCGACACGGTGATGGACGCCGTCAAGTCCAGCGGCCTGGGCCGCCCCCCGGCGCCCGTCGCGGGGGCGTGGCAGAGGGCGGAGCATCATGATCGACCGCTCGGCGCCGGCTGGGCCATGGACGGCATGGTCATGACCCACGATCATGCGGGCCACGGCGCCCTGGATCGGGTGCTGAGGGCCGCCGACGACGCCGGTCTGGACCGGCCATACGCCGTCAACATCCCCGCCGCCGGCGGCACGGCCTATACGATCACCACACAGGCCCGCCGGGTTCAGGACAGCCGGTCCCTGTACATCGACGCCGCCTCGGGGCGTCTGCTGGCCGACCTCGGCTATGACCGGTTCGGCGTCGGCGCCAAAACCATCGAATGGGGCATCTATACCCATCAGGGGACCCAGTACGGACAGGCGAACCGGATCATCATGCTGCTGGGCTGTATCGGCGTCTGGCTGCTGGCGATCAGCGGAATAGTCATGTGGTGGAAGCGCCGCCCGCCCAACCTGTTGCGCCTGCGACTGGGCGCCCCGCCCGCCCCGCCCGGACCCCGCGTCCGCGCCGCTGTCCTGGGCATCGTCCTGCCGCTCGCCGTCCTCTATCCCCTGACGGGCCTGAGCCTGATCTTCGCCGTATTGCTCGATCGAGTTGTGCGGCCGATGATCCGGCGTCGTCCCGCCGTTTCCTGAAAGAACCGACGCCATGAAAACCCATCTGTCCCTCGCCGCCGTCGCCCTCATTCTGGCGGCCTGCAACCCGCCTGCGGACAAGCCGGCCCCTGCCGCTGAGGCGACGGCCGCCGTCGTGACCGCCTCTGATGCCTGGTGCCGCCCTTCGCCCAACGGAGCCAAGGCCGGCGGCTGCTACGTCACCCTGACCGCCGCGACCGACGACCGCCTGACCGGCGGCGCCAGCCCCCGCGCCGCCGAGCTTCAGGTCCACGAGATGAAGACCGAGAACGGCATGATGAAGATGGCCCAGCTGACCGAAGGCCTGCCGCTGCCGGCCGGTCAGGCGGTCGGCCTGGCGCCCGGCGGCAATCATCTGATGCTGATCGGCCTGACCGCCCCTCTGGTCGCAGGTGAGACCGTGCCCATCACCCTGACGTTCGCCTCGGCGCCCGAGGTGACGGTGCAGGCGGCGGTGCGCCAGCCGACCATGGCGGGGATGGATCACGCCGCCCACTGAAGCCTTTTGAAGCGCGAGCCTGACAAACCGGTTCGAACCGGCTAAAGGCTCGCGCCTCACGAGGAATCCCATGGCCCTGAAAGTCGCGATCGTCGGCCTGCCCAATGTCGGCAAGTCCACCCTGTTCAACGCCCTGACCAAGACGGCGGCGGCCCAGGCGGCCAACTATCCGTTCTGCACCATCGAGCCGAAC
>MGLN01000047.1:0-12760 GCA_001796045.1 Caulobacterales bacterium RIFOXYB1_FULL_67_16
CGGTCCGCTCGGTGGTGTCGGCGCCCTCGACGGCCAGGCCCTCCGGGGTGACGACGGCGAAGCGAAGCGCCTTGATCTGGGCCTCGTGGATCAGGCCGTACATGGTCTCGGTCAGGACGCCGTCGGCGATGGAGAACCAGACCTTCGACACCGCGCCGGTCGGTCCGCCGTCCTGATAGCGGCCGTCGACATAGGCCTCATAGGACGCTCCGGCCCCGGTCTTGGCGGCGCTGGACCAGACAGGCGGAGCGCCGGGCGCTCCAGGGGCGATGCCGGACTGGGCCGAGGCGGCGGAAGCGATCGCCAGGCCGGCGGCGCCGGCGAGGCAGAGGGAACGGAAATGACGCATGGTGGTCCTCACGGGTTGCGCGTGGGGGCGGGGGAAAGAAGAAAGCTCAGGGGAACGTCCAGCCGCTGGTTCCAGGACGCCTCGTTGTGCTGGGCGCCGGGGAAGACCAGGCTCTGGAAATCGCCGGGGCCGTAACCGCGGCGGCGGAAGACGGCGTCCACCTGGGTCTGGAAGGCGGCGTAGAACTGATCCAGGGTCTCGTCGCCCCGGTCGAAGTAGAAGCGGTTCGCGCCGGGCGCCGGCAGGCCACGTTCGATCATGCCGGTCCAGGCGGCGACCAGACGTTCGCGCCAGGCCTCCAGGCTCTGACCGTCCAGACCTGTGACCCGCAGCGGCCAGTGGGTCGACAGGCAGGCGGCGGCGGAGAAGATGTCCGGCCGTTTCATCACCGCATACAGGGAGATCAGCCCGCCCATGCTGGAGCCGCTGATCAGGGTGTCCTCGCGGCCGGGCAGGGTGCGGTAGGTCCGGTCCACGAAGGGTTTCAGCTCTTCGGTCAGGAAGCGGACGTAGCCGTCCGACAGGGGCGGGCCGCCATAGACGGCCTGAACGTCCCCGCGCATGTCCTCGGGCAGGGCCGCGATCAGATCGGCCGGGACATACTCCCTCAGGCGAAGATCCGTGTTCCAGACGCCGACCACGATGGGCGCCCGCACCTGGCCGCCGGCGATCAGCCGCGTCAGATGCTCGTCCACCCCCCATTCGCCGAAGTTGGCCGTCGAGGGATCGAACAGGTTCTGTCCGTCGTGCATGTAGAGGACGGGATAGGCGGCATCCGAAGTCTCATAGCCAGGCGGCAGCCAGACGGAGACGTTGCGGGGCTTCACATGGGCCGAGGTCACGGCCCCGTGGAGGATCAGACGACCGGCCGCCGTTTGCGCCCGTGCGGCGCCGGCGAAGGGCAGAGCAGCGGCCAGGGCCAGGAGCGCGCGGCGGTTCACGCCCTTTGCTCCCGCACCCTGAGGGCGCTGAAGGCCGCCAGCAGGAAGGATGCGGCGCCCAGCACCAGGGCCCAGATCGCCTGTCCGCTGAAAAAGTGCTTCAGAATCAGGCCCAGCACCGTGGCCGCCAGCAGCTGGGGCACGACGATGAAGATGTTGAACACGCCCATATAGACGCCCATCTTCCGCGCCGGCACAGCCGCCGACAGGATGGCGTAGGGCATGGAGACGATCGAGGCCCAGGCGAAGCCGACCCCGACCAGGGGCAGCCACAGCAGGCCCGGCTCGCGGATCAGGAAGACGCCGAACAGACCCGCCGCGCCGAGCGCCAGCATCAGGGCGTGGGTCGCCCTGCGGCCGATCCGCCTAGCCAGGACCGGCAGGGTGAAGGCCGCCAGGGCCGCCACCCCGTTATAGACACCGAACAGAACCCCCACCCAGTCGGCCCCGGCGGCGTAGGCGGCCGAGGTGGTGTCGGTCGTGCCGTAATGGACGCTGGTCACGGCGGCGGTGGTGTAGATCCACAGGGCGAACAGGGCGAACCAGCTGAAGAACTGAACCACCGCCAGATCGCGCATGGTCTGGGGCATGCGATACACGTCGTTCAGGATCTCGGTCACGGCGTTTGTCAGGCCGCGCCTCTGCATTATGCCCACCGCGATCTGCAGCAGGCCGAAGCCGACGAAGAAGCCCGCCAGGACCAGCAGCTCCTTCTCCAGATCCAGGCCGGCGATCAGCACCAGGCCGAGCCCTCCCAGAACGGCGCAGACCAGGCCTGAACCCATCCAGCCCCGCACGCTGCGCGCCGGCGGCTCTGGCATATCGTCGGCCGGGGCGGCGCCCAGGGCTTCAAGGCGCGCACGTTCGAAGGCGGCGAGTTGCTCGGGGCTGTATTCGCGCGTGCTCAGCACCGTCCACAGCACGGCCGTGAACAGGCCGGCGGCGCCGACGTAGAAGGCGATCTTGACCGACAGGGGCACGACCCCCGCCTCGGCCGTCGAGACCACGCCGAAGACGTTCGACAGCAGCCAGGGCAGGACCGAGGCGAAGACGGCGCCGGCCCCGATGAAGAAGCTCTGCATCGCATAGCCGGCGGTGCGCTGCTCCTCCGGCAGATTGTCGCCGACGAAGGCCCGGAACGGCTCCATGGTGATGTTTATGGAGGCGTCCATGATCCACAGCATGGCGGCTGCGAACCACAGGCCGGGGCTGTTGGGCATGGCGATCAGCGCCAGGGTGGTCAGGATCGCCCCGACCAGAAAATAGGGGCGGCGACGCCCGAAACCCGTCCAGGTCTTGTCGCTGAAATGCCCGACCAGGGGCTGGACCAACAGACCCGTCAGGGGGGCGGCGATCCAGAGGATGGCCAGGCTGTCGACCTCGGCGCCCAGGGTCTGGAAGATCCGGCTGGTGTTGGCGTTCTGCAGGCCGAAGCCGATCTGGATGCCGAAGAAGCCGACGCACATGTTCCAGATCGCCAGGCCGGACAGGCGCGGGCGGTGGGAGAGGAGGGTCATCTGCGGCGCGCCCTGCCGACCGGGACGAACCGGATCGCCTGGCCGCCGCCGGGCGCCAGGGCCAGGGTCAGAACGTCCGCCGACGTCACCTCGCGCTGCTCGATGACGATGTCCTCGCGCTTGCCGCGATAATCGGCCTCGGGGCCGTCGCGATAGATCTCGGCCCGGTAGCGCCGCCCGTCGTCCAGGAAGTCGAGGGGCGCGGTCAGGACGCGCGGATGCTCGTCGGTGATGGCCCCCAGCGCCCAGACGTCGGAGGCCCGATCCTTGCGCGCAATGGCGACGTAATCGCCCATCTCGGCCGCCAGGACGCGGGTCTCGGCCCAGTCGACCGGCACGTCCTTGATGAACTGGAACGGGCCGGGATTGGCCTCGTAATTGACCAGCAGGTCCGCGGCCATCTGGATCGGGCTGTAGATGACGACATAGAGGGCCAGCTGTTTCGCCCAGGTCGTCTGCACCCCGCCGGGGCTGCGCGTCTCCATGCCGAAGATGCCGGGCGTATAGTCCATCGGCCCGGCCAGCAGGCGGGTGAAGACCAGGTTCGGCTCGTGTTCGGGCGGATTGCCGGGGTTGCCCCAGGCCGAATACTCCATGCCCCGCTGGCCCTCGCGGCTGATGATGTTCGGATAGGTGCGGCGCAGGCCCGTGTCCTTGAACGGCTCGTGGGCGTTGACCGCAACCTTGTGGCGCGCGCCCGCCTCGACGACCTTCATGTGGTGCTGGGCCATCGCCTGGCTCTCGTGCCAGGCCATCACCATCCGGCCGTCCGGCCCGTCGACCCGAGCGCCGCCCGCATCGGCGACATAGCCGGTCTTGACCGAATGGACGCCCAGCCGCTCGTAAAGCGCCATCGCCGCCTCAAGCTGCTGCTCGTAATGGAAGGCGTTGCCGCCGGTCTCGTGGTGGCCGATCAGTTGCACGCCCTTGGACGCGGCGTAGCTCGTGACCCGTTCCAGGTCGAAGTCCGGATAGGCCTCGGTGAAGCTGAAGTCCGAGCCGTTGGCGAACCACTGGCCGTCCCAGCCCTTGTTCCAGCCCTCGACCAGGACCCCGCCCAGGCCGTGCTCAGCCGCGAAGTCGATGTGTTTGATGGCGTTCTCGGTGGTGGCGCCGTGTTTGGGACCGGAGTTCCAGCTCTTCAGCTCCAGGTGCATCTCCCACCAGACGCCGACGTATTTCATCGGCTTGAACCAGGACACGTCGCCCAGCTTGTTGGGCTCGTTCAGGTTCAGGATCAGGCTCGACTCGATAAGCCCGGCCGCGTTGTCCGACACCTGCAGCGTCCGCCACGGCGTATTGAACGGCGCCTGGCGCACCACGGCGGCGTTGGTCAGTCCCGGCGTCAGCTGGGCCCGGAACTTCGTCTCCTCCGACCGGCGCAGGTTCATCCCGGCGTAATCGATGCAGGCGGCCTCGTGGATCGAGACGTGCAGGCCAGACCTACCCTTGACCGTCATCGGCGTCTGGGCGCTGCCGACCGCGCTGATCGGGGTGCGGCTGTAGAGGTATTCCTCGCGGTTCCACTCCCAGGCGGGGCACCACAGGGCCTCGCCGTCTTCGGCCAGGTTGAACTCGGTGATCTCCGAACCGATACGAACCGTCTTCAGGGCCGGCTGGTCCGGGAACTCGTAGCGGAAGCCCAGGCCGTCGTCGTACAGGCGGAAGACAACGTCGACGCGGCGCTGCAAGCCGGCGGTCTCGGCGTAGCGGACCCGCCATTCGTTATAGTGGTTGCGGATGAAGCGGCGCTCGCCCCAGGGCTGCTCCCAGGTCTCGTCGAAGGTCACCGGCTGACCGGCCGTGATCGCCAGGCCGCGCTCAAGGGCGGGGGCGTCCGTCAGCAGGAAGCCCAGTTTCGACGGCGCGATGACCATCCGGCCCTGACGCAGGACGGCGTACATCGGCCGGCCGTCGTTGTCGGTGAAGGCCTCGACCGTCAGGACGCCGCTCGGCGAGCTGGCGCGGGCGTGGGTCGGCGCGGTCTGGGCGCGAACGCCCGTCGCGCCAAAGGCCAGGATAGAGGCGCCGCCGAGGGCCAAGAAGGATCTGCGCTGCATCATGGGAACTCCGTTACGCCGCCTCTTGCCAACCGCCGCGAACGGTGGCTGAAATGTTTGCAGAAAAATTTGCAGGCCCGAAAGCCTGTGCTGAGGACCCGCGACCTTGAGCCGCAAGACCACCCGCCTTGAAGACATCGCCCGCCTGGCCGGCGTCTCCGTCGCCACCACCTCCCGAGCGCTGAACGACAGTCCCGCCGTCAACGACCGCACCAAGCAGCTGATCTGGAAGCTGGCGAAGGAGCACGACTACCCCTTCCGCCGCTACATGCCCGCCGGACCGATCGGGGCCCAGGGCACGATCGCCCTGGTGACGCCGCGACCACAGGGGCGGGAGGGCCGGATCTCCGACCCCTTCTTTCTGGAGCTTCTGGCCGGGGTGGGCGAGGCGGCGCGCGAACGCGGCTGCGATCTGCTGATGAGCCATATTTCGCCCGCCACCTATGACGAGCTGGCGGCGGCGATGAACACCAGTCGTGCGGACGGCGTGATCTTCCTGGGCCAGTCCAGCCTGCACGGCGCCTTCAACCGGCTCGCGGCGGGCGACTATCGCTTCGTGGTCTGGGGCGCCGACCTGCCGGAGCAGGACTATTGCTCGATCGGATCGGACAACTTCTCGGGCGGTCGCCGCGCGACCTCGCACCTGGCGCGGCTGGGGCGCACGCGCATCGTCTTCCTGGGCGATCTGGATCCGCCTGAGGCCATGCAGAGGCACCGGGGCTATCTGGAGGCGCTGGAGACGGCGGGCCTGTCGGTCGACGCCGAACTGATCGTCCCCGCCCATTTCGAGGTCGAGTCCGCCGAGGCCGCCGTGGACGCCCTGGTGCGCCGGGGCGTCAGGTTCGACGGGCTGGTCGCCGCCTCCGACCAGATCGCCCTGGGCGCGGTGCGCGCGCTGGAACACGCCGGCCTGACCGTGCCCGGCGACGTCTCCGTCATCGGCTTCGACAACGTGCCCTTCAGCCGCTACTCGCGCCCGGCCCTGTCCACCATCGCCCAGGACACGATGAAGGCCGGTCGGCTGATGGTGTCCAAGCTTTTGGACCACGGGGGCGCGACGGCCGGTCGGTCGGAACGGGTGCCCACCGATCTGATCGTGCGCGAGACCTGTGGCGGCTGAACGGTTCATGCCAGGCTGAGCACTCGTCCGGCCAGCGGCGGCAGGACGTCGCCGTCGCCCTGGCTCCAATTGATCGCCTCGATCTGCGTCGCCTCGGCGGGGGGGCTCCACTCGACCGGCGCGTGACCCAGGTTGAAGACGCACAGCAGCCGCTCTTCGCCGCCGCCGCGCTCCTGACGTTCGAACACCAGAAGGTCCGAGGTCTGGATCGGCGCCATGGCGCCGAAGCGCAGGGCCGGGTGCCGATGACGCAGCCGGATCATCCGGCGGGCGACGTGCAGGGTGGAGGCCGGATCGGCCTCCTGCGCATCCACCGCCAGCGGCAGGTGGCGCGCATCGACCGGCAGCCAGGGTTCGACTGTGGAGAAGCCGGCGTTGGCCTGATCCGCATGCCAGGGCATCGGGGTGCGGGCGCCGTCGCGGCCCAGGGTCTCGGGCCAGTTGGCGATGGCCTCGGGATCGACCAGCCGCTCGAACGGCACCTCGGCCTGGGGCAGGCCCAGCTCCTCGCCCTGATAGACGAAGACATTGCCGCGCAGGCAGACCAGCAGCATCAGGGACATCTCGGCGAAGGCCTTGCGGTCCCGCCCTTGCGCCCAGCGTGACACGGCGCGCGGCGCGTCATGGTTGGAGAAGGTCCAGGACGGCCAGCCCTCGCCCTGCTGGTCTGGCCACATGGTCTCGCCCCGCGCGACCAGTTCGCTCTTCAGCGTGTCGGCGTACAGATACAGGAAGCCATAGGCCGAGTGCAGGCGATCGGTCCCGGCGGTGTATTCCTTCATCTCGCGATCGGCATGATCGCCGCCGACCTCGGCCACGGTGAACCGCCCCTCATAGCTGTCGGTCAGGGCGCGGATCCGGTTCAGGAAGCCGAGAATCTCGGGCTGGCTCTGATTGTAGATCTTGTCCTGGAAGTCGAAGGGCCGGGTCCGCTTCTTGCCGTCGTTGATCGGCGGATTGTCGGTCAGCTTCAGGTCGTGGATAGAGAAGTTGATGGCGTCCAGGCGGAAGCCGTCGACGCCCCGGTCCAGCCAGAAGCGCGCCGCCGCGATCAGAGCGTCCTGGACCTCGGGGTTCCTGACGTTCAGCTGCGGCTGCGAGGCCAGGAAGTTGTGCATATAATACTGGCCGCGTCGCGCGTCCCAGGTCCAGGCCGGACCGCCGAACACCGACTGCCAGTTCGACGGCGGCGATCCGTCCGGCTTGGCGTCGGCCCAGACGTACCAGTCGGCGTGCGGGCCTGAGCGCGAGGCCCGGCTGTCCAGGAACCAGGGGTGCTCGTCCGAGGTGTGGGAGAAGACCTGATCGATCACCACCTTCAGGCCCAGCGCATGGGCCCGCGCCACCAGGGCGTCGAAATCGGCCAGGGTCCCGAAGATCGGATCGACGTCGCAATAGTCGGCGACGTCATAGCCGAAGTCCTTCATCGGCGAGGTGAAGAAGGGCGACAGCCAGATGCCGTCCACGCCCAGCGAGGCGACGTGATCCAGATGGTCCGTAATCCCCTTCAGATCGCCGACCCCGTCGTTGTTCGCATCGGCGAAACTGCGCGGATAGATCTGGTACAGGACGGCGCCCCGCCACCATTCGTGATGGGCGGTCGCCGGCTGGGCGGCGGTCGCGAGGTCGAGGCTGTGGGCGTTCACTGGGGCGTGCTCTTGCAGATCAGGTAGTCGAGAGGTGGAATGCGGACGGCGTAGCTGGCCGGAGCGGAGGCCTGGGCGGCGCAGTCGCCGCGCACAGCTTGCCACCGCAGCGAACCGGGCTCCACCTCGACCTGGGCCGTCACCTCGGCGGTCGAGCTGTTGAACAGGACCAGGGTCTCCCCGCCGGCCTCATCCAGGCGGGACAGGGCGAACAGTCCGGGCGCATCGCCCGCCGCGCGAACAATCTGTCGGCCCCGGCGCAGGGCGGGATCAGCGGCGCGAATTCGGGCCATTTCGCCGATGGCCATATAGAGCGGCGCTTCGGTCGAATAGGGCGCCTGCCGTCCGCCGATCGGGTGTTCCGCCGCATAGACCTGGGTCCGGCTGGGCCACATGTCCTGACGCGAGTTCCCGTAGCCGCCGGCGCCGGCGAAGCCCTGTTCGTCGCCGTAATAGAGGGTCGGAACCCCGCGGCTGAACATCATCAAGGCGTGGGCCAGCTTCACCCGCGCCAGAATCTCGGGCTCGTCGGCGTCTGGATTGGTTTGTTTCACGAAGAAGCCGACCCGGCCCATGTCATGGTTGCCCAGGAAGGTCGGCAGGACGGCGGCGGTCTCGGCGCCCTGGGCGTAAATGGCGTCGGCGGCGAACAGCCGGGCCAGGGCGTCGGTCCCCGCCTTGCCCGACGCGACCTCGACCGCCGTCTTCTGGAAGGGGAAGTCCAGCACGGCCGGATAGGCGTCCACCCGCGTGAACCGCGCCGTGACGGCCGGATCGGCGTCGAACACCTCGCCGAAGATATGGAAGTTCGGGATGCCGCGGGCCTTGGCCCGCTCCAGCATGGCGGGGATGAAGGCCTGCCAGAACTCGGGATTCACGTGGCGCGCGGTGTCGATGCGGTAGCCGTCGATCCCGTATTTGTCGATCCAGCCGCCGAAGATGTCGATCATGCCCTGGATCACCACTGGATCCTCGGTCAGCAGATCGTCCAGACCGGCGAAGTCCCCGTCAAGCGAGCTCTCCCCGGCGAAGGTGCTTTCGCCGCGGTTATGATAGTGGATCGGGTCGTTCAGCCATGCGGGAGACTTGGCGCTCTCCTCGCCGGCCGGAACATAGGGGGTGTAGGCGTAGTCGGGGCGGGTCAGGCGCGAGAAGTCCCGCCCGTCGAATCCCGCGTTGATCGCCGCCCCGTCCAGCCCGCCTCGGCGAGTATAGGGATAGTCGGCGCGGCTGCGGTATTCGCAGGGCCGGTCCGGGCATTCGCGATAGCGGATCACGTCCGCCGTGTGATTGATCACGATGTCCAGATAGACCTTCATCCCGCGCGCATGAGCCGCCTCGACCAGGGCGCGCATCGCCGCCTCGTCGCCGAAATGCGGATCGACGGTCGTGAAGTCGGTGATCCAGTAACCGTGGTGCGCGGCGCCCGTGTAATTGCCGTGCGTCTGGACCGGCTTGTTCTTGAAGACGGGCGCAAGCCAGACCGCCGTCGCGCCCAGGCCCTGAATATAGTCCAGCTTCTCCGTCACCCCGGCCAGATCGCCGCCGTGATAGAAGTCGGTGTCGGACGGGTCGAAGCCGCTCTTCAACCGCTCAGGGGCGTAGCCGCCGTGGTCATTCGACGGATCGCCGTTGGCGAAGCGGTCGGGCAGCAGGAAATAGATGACCTCGTCCTGGGGCGGGCGCTGACGCAGCGCCGTCAGGGTTTCGGGCTGGGCTTGGGACGCCGCTTGGGCCCAAACGGGCAGGGGGGCGGCGTAGGCCAGAAGGGCCGCGGCCGTCGTTACGGCGCGCGCCGTCGTCTTCCACTGTCGAGGCTGGGTCATCCTGGCGTCCTCCCGTCCGAAAAGTGCAAAGCCTTCCAGATCGATTTGCAAGATTTTGCAGTCCGGCGGCCGCCTGTCAACGCGCATTAGAATGTTGCGTCGCAGCATTCCAGAGGCATGACGCGGCGCAAAAGCGGCGTACTAGGGGCAAATGCCTAGCTTTCACGGCGGCAAAAATGAGCCCCGAAGATTAACTGCTTGCAAGGATGACAAATGTTTGCATATTTTTGCGACGGCTTCGGTTGCGACATTCAGAATCGCGACAGCCTCAGGGAGGATGACCATGTCTCATCGTCTTAACCGGCGCATGCGCCTGATGTCGGGCGCCGCATTCGGCGCTGCCGTGCTGATGTCCGTCAGCGCCGCCTACGCCCAATCCGCCGATACGGCCCCCGCCGACGAGCAGGCCGCCCAGGTCGACGAAATCGTCGTCACCGGCATTCGCCGCTCGATCGAAGCCTCGATCTCGGCAAAGGCCAACAACACCTCGATCGTCGAGGTCATCTCCGCCGAAGACATCGGCAAGCTGCCCGACGTCTCCATCGCCGAATCCCTGGCCCGCCTGCCGGGCGTGACCATGCAACGCCTGGACGGTCGCAGCCAGCAGATCTCCATTCGCGGCCTTGGCCCGGACTTCACCACCGCCCTTCTGAACGGCCGGGAGATGGTGACCACCGGCGACAACCGCGGCGTCGAATTCGACCAGTTTCCGTCGGAGCTGCTGGGCAGCGTCGTCGTCTACAAGACCCCGGATTCGGCCCTGATCGGCCAGGGTCTGGCCGGCACCGTCGATCTGCGCGCCGTCCGCCCGCTGGCCTATGGCCGCCAGGCCGTGGCCGTGAACTATCGCCACGAATGGAACGACATCGGCGCCCTGAACTCGGGCACGACCGACAGCGGCGACCGCTACACCCTCTCCTATATCGACCAGTTCATGGACGGCACGTTCGGCGTCGCCCTGGGCTACGCCCACATGAGTTCGCCCTATCAGTCGGAGCGCTTCAACGCCTGGGGCTACCCCACCTATTCCGACGGCAATCTGCTGACCGGCGGCGTGAAGCCCTACGTCATGTCGTCTGAGCTGGAGCGCGACGGCTATATGGCCGTGCTGGAATGGCGTCCGAACGACCGCATCCACTCGACGCTGGACGCCTTCTATTCCGAGTTCAAGAACACTCAGGTCCTGCGCGGCATCGAATTCCCGCTGGCCTGGGGCGGCTCGGCCGGCGACTGCACCGTGAACGTGGCCTCGTCGCTCTGCCGCCCGGCCCCGTCGCTGCGCTCGGGCTACACGGTCGAGGACGGCCTGATCGTCGCCGGCACCTGGGACAACATCAAGGGCGTCGTCCGCAACGATCTGAACAAGCGCGACAGCAACATCACCGCCCTGGGCTGGAACACCGAGTTCGTCGCCAACGACGACTGGACCCTGGGCCTGGACCTCAGCTACTCCAAGGTCGAGCGCGAGGACGTCATCCTCGAGACCAACGCCGGCACCGGCCGCAACATCAACGGCGCCCTCGACACCCTGGGCTTCGAACTGACCGATGACGGGGTGACCCGCTTCACCAGCCAGCTCGACTACGCCGATCCGACCCTGATCCGCATCACCTCGGCCCAGGGCTGGGGCGGCGACGTCATCACCGGCGGTCAGGTCGGCTATATGAACACCCCGTCCATCGAGGACGAGATCAAGGCCGTCCGCCTGACCGCGAATCGTCAGCTGCACCAGAGCCCGTTCAAGTCGATCGACTTCGGCTTCAACTACTCCGAGCGGAACAAGACCTTCGTCAACGACCAATACTATATCGGCGTCCCCGGCGGCGGCGACCTGTTCGTGCCGTCGGAATATCTGCTGGAGCCGACCGACCTCGGCTACCTCGGCATCTCGCAGGTGCTCAGCTACGACGCCTTGGGTCTGGTCAACAGCGGTCTGCTGGAACTGGTCCGCAACCCCAACGCCGACGTCGCCGCCGGCAACTGGGAAGTGACGGAAAAGGTCTCCACCGCCTATGTCCGCGCCAACATCGACCACGAGCTGTTCGGCCTGCCCCTGACCGGCAATGTCGGCATGCAGTTCGTCTACACCGATCAGCAGGGGCAAGGCTTCGAGGCCCAGCAGATCAGTCAGGGCGTGGCCGCCGTCGCCGAACTCACCGGCGGCGCGGAATATCTGGAAATCCTGCCCAGCTCGAACTTCATCCTGGAAGTCGGCGACGACATGTTCGCCCGCTTCGCTGTGGCCCGCACCCTGGCGCGCCCGCGGATGGATGACATGCGCGCTTCGCGGAACTTCTCGTTCAACGCGGGCAACAACAACGCAAGCGCCACGCCGACGCAGAACTCGCCGTGGGGCGGCGGCGGCGGAAATCCCGAGCTGAAGCCCTTCATCGCCGATGTGGTGGACGTTTCGTTCGAGAAATACTTCGCCAACCGCAAGGGCTATGTCTCGCTGGCGGCCTTCTACAAGAACCTCGAAAGCTACGTCTACACGCGTAGCGTGCTGTTTGACTTCACCGGCTATCCGACCGGCGGCGTGACCCCTGTGATCAAC
Organism: Caulobacterales bacterium RIFOXYB1_FULL_67_16; assembly: GCA_001796045.1. GTDB lineage: Bacteria > Pseudomonadota > Alphaproteobacteria > Caulobacterales > Caulobacteraceae > Brevundimonas. Next base: position 12,014 of record MGLN01000047.1, read on the forward strand.
GAGGGTGTTCTCACGACGCCTGAAAACGGCGACGGGGGCTGGATCAAGGGCCTGGAATTCTCGGTCTCCGCGCCCTTCGATATCTTCCATCCGGCGCTGGAAGGCTTCGGCGGCGTCTTCAGCGCCTCCTCCACGGACAGCGAGGTCCAGCCGGACCCGGCCAACCCGCCCACCACCCTGCCGGGCCTGTCGGAGACGGTGGTGAACGGCACCCTCTATTACGAGCGCTACGGCTTCCAGGCGCGGGTTTCGGGGCGTTATCGTTCGGACTTCTTGGGCGAGGTCGCCGGCTTCGGCAACGGCCGCACCCTGCGCTCGGTGGGCGAGGAAACCGTCGTCGACGCCCAGGTCGGCTACGAGTTCCAGTCGGGTCCGCTGGAAGGCCTGTCGATCCTGGCCCAGGTCAACAACCTGACCGACGAGCCGTTCAAGACCTTCCAGAACGGCGATGATCGCCAGACCATCGATTATCAGAGCTACGGCCGGACCTTCGCGGTGGGCATGAACTACCGCTTCTGATTTCTCTCCTGAGCCGACTGAGGCCGCCCCCGAAACGGGGCGGCCTTCTTTTTTGGGCCTTCCCGCCGCCAAAGTTTGGTTACAGCCCGCGTTTTTCCGCTGGACGGCGCGTCCTCTATGCCCGAACCAAGGCGACCTGAACCGCGCGGGAACAGCGCGGCCGTTCCTAGTTTCGTTCGCAAGGGGGAATTCATGTCCGCACCAGAGACCAGACGGCAGGGCGCAGGC
>MGLN01000047.1:12777-12877 GCA_001796045.1 Caulobacterales bacterium RIFOXYB1_FULL_67_16
CACCACGCTCTTCTTCGCCTGGGGCTTCGCCACATCGCTGATCGATCCGCTGATCGCGGCGGTGAAGCGGGTGTTCGATCTGAACAACGCCGAGGCCTTT
>MGLN01000048.1:0-4430 GCA_001796045.1 Caulobacterales bacterium RIFOXYB1_FULL_67_16
CAGCCAGGTCTTGTTGTTGCCGATCGAGGAGGAGGGGACCAGGGAGCCGTCCTCCTTGATGGCCGAGACCTCGACCACGGCGGTGTCCAGCGGCCCCAGCACGCCCTGCCACACCATGGGCGCCAGCTGGCTGAGGTGCATGTCCAGATAGTCCATCTGGCCGGAGTTGATCTTCTCGCGGGCGATGGGGTCGGAATTGTAGGGCAGGCGGCGTTCGATGCCGTCGGCCTTGGCCAGGGCGCCGTCCAGCTCGGGCCCGGTCGAGGCGCCGGTCCAGAGGTTCAGCCGGAAGGGATCGCCCGCGTCATGGGCCGCCTCGATCCGCCGGGCCAGGGCCGGAGGGACAAGCTTGGGATAGCCGGAGCCGGTGAAGCCGCTCATGCCCACCGTGGAGCCTGGAGGGATCAGGGCGGCGGCGTCCTCGGCCGACATGAGCTTGGAACGCAGGGACGGATGGCGAATGCGCGACATGAACTCTTCAGGGTTACGGCCGGGGAAGACCTTGAGCGTCTCGGTTAGGCGGCGCCTCTAAGGCGATCCATGCGACCTTGGTCGAAATCGGGGCGCGCGTCCCTGATCTCCGTCAAACCCGCCTGCGGCTTATGGAACGCCTCAGCAGCCCGTCGGTTTGCCCAGGACCGACGGAAAGGATTCCCATGAAAGCCCTGGTTCTGAACTGCACGCTCAAGCCTTCGCCTGAACCTTCAAGCACCGAGGCCCTGGCCCGGGTGGTGATTTCGGAACTGGAGCAGGGCGGGGCCGAGGTCGACATAGTCCGACTGGTGGACCTGAACCTCAAGCCCGGCGTCAGGACCGACGAGGGCGAAGGGGACGACTGGCCGAAGGTGCACGAGAAGATCATGGCCGCCGATATCCTCGTCTTCGCGACACCGACCTGGGTCGGTCAGATGTCGAGCGTCTGCATGCGGGCGCTGGAGCGGATGGACGCCCTGTTCGAGGAGACGGACGACAGCGGGCGTCCGGTCGCCTTCGGCAAGGTGGGCGGCATCGTCATCACCGGCAACGAGGACGGGGCGCATCACATCGTGGCGACGGTATCCCAGGCCCTGATCGACATGGGCTTCACCATGGCGGCGCAGAGCTGGACCTATTGGCACCTGGGCCCGGGACCGGGGCCGGACTATGTCGAGACCGACCAGGGACACGATTACTCGGATCGGGTGGGGCGAAACGCGGCGCGGAACATGCTGGCCCTGGCCAGGGTGCTGAAACCCGACACCTACCCCGTTCCCGAAAGCTGAGAACAGGACTAGAACAGGGGCATGATCGCCGCCCTGCTCGCCGCCCTGGCTCTTCAAACCGCTCCGCCGCTGGCGGCCATGGTCCCCCTGCGGGACGACAGGATCGGCATGGCCGCCCAGCAAGGGGCGGACGAGGCGGCCGCGACCCTGGATCGGATGCACCAGGCGGCGGCGGAGGCGGACGGCGAAACCTATTTCGCCCAGTTCAGCAGCGACGCCCGTTTCATCGGGACCGACGCCTCGGAGCATTGGGATATTCCGGCCTTCAAGGCCTATGCGGAACCGATATTCGCGCGGGGGCAGGGGTGGACCTATCGGCCCTATGACCGGACCCTGATTATCTCGGGCGACTTCGCCTGGTTCGACGAGAAACTGGACAACGACTCCTATGGCGCGCTGCGGGGGTCCGGGCTGTTGAGGCGGACCGGGCCGGGCAATGTCTGGAAGATCGAGCAATATGTGCTCAGCTTCACCGTGCCGAACGACCGGGCCGACGCGGTTGTCGACGCGATCAAGTCCGATCCCGCCGACTGATGGATTTCCACGAGGAGGCCTTCGTCCTGTCGGCGCGGAGCCACGGCGACACCGGGGCCGTGGTCGATCTGCTGACCGAGACCCATGGGCGTCGCGCGGCCTATGTGGCGGGCGGAGCGTCGCGGAAGATGCGGCCGTTTCTGCAAGCGGGGGCGCGGGTCATGGCGGACTATCGGGCGCGGACCTCGGATCATCTGGGCGGAGCGCGGCTGGAGCCGGTGGGCGAGGGGCCGAGCGCCCTGTTCGACGACGCCCTGGCCCTGACCGGCCTGGCGGCGGCGGCGGGGGTGGCCCAGGGCGCCCTGCCGGAGCGCGAGCCGCACCCGGGGGTCTTCCTGGCTTTCGAAGCCCTGATGGCCGCCTTCGCCTTGCCCGAGGTCTGGCCGGCGGTCTTCGTCCGTTTCGAGGCGGGGCTGCTGGAGGATCTGGGCTTCGGACTGGATCTGTCGAAATGCGCGGCGACCGGGAGTACGGACGCCCTGATCTACGTCAGCCCCCGCACCGGCCGCGCCGTCAGCCGCGAGGCCGGGGCCCCCTATGCCGACAAGATGCTGACCCTGCCGCCCTTCATGCTGGGCGCCCAGGCGGGGGTGGTCGAGGGGGATGTGAAGGCGGGGTTCGACCTGACCGGGCATTTCCTGGAGCAGTTCGTCTTCCACCCGCAGAATCGGCCCCTGCCGCCGGCGCGGGTGTGGATGCTGGACAAGCTGGGCGAGGCGGGGCGGCTGTAGGACCCCGCTCCGCCCGACCGGCTCAGCCCTGCCAGACCATGCTGGCGATACCGATCTCGCGATCCGGCGTATAGGCGATGGTGAAGCCGTGCAGTTGCGCCAGCTGCGCCTCCGACTCCGGCGAAAAGAAGATCCCGAGCGCCATCCTGTGGGCCGGGGCCAGATCCAGGCGCAGGCCGCCGTTCAGCTTGTAGACGTCGTAGCGCAAGCCCTCGACGAAGGCGTCCCAATTGCCCAGGGACTCGCATTTCATCTCCACCACGATCTCGTCCGTCGCCTCGTTCTGGAAAGGATCGTTGACCAGGAAGTCGGCGCGCGCATTGTCGGGATAGACGCGCGGCTCGCGCATGATCCAGGTCGGGCGATCGTCGGCGTTGACGAAGGCGGCGATCTCGGCCTGGGCCCAGGCCTCCCATCCGCCCTGCAAGGGCCAGACGTTGCGGATGCGGGCGACATTGGCGCCGGCCCAGGCCTGGACGAGGGCGAGGAAGTCACGGGGGGATAGGGGCATGGAACCGGTTCTCCAATGAGGAGCCGGCGGGCGCGCCGGCTGGGGTTGGGAAAAGGGGGCGACGCTGGGCGTAGAGAGATCCCGCCGTCCCGCCTTGGCGGCGAGACTGAGCAGCAGCAGGTCGAAAGCCGTGTTCATGGATGAGGTCTCCCCGATCCGTAACGTCGGGTCGTAAGCCCCGTCCCGCGCCCGGATCGCCCAATGGATTGACGCGGGGCGTCCCGCTCCGTGAACGGGCGCCACGGAAGAAAATCAACCACGAGTAGTTCACGTTCGGCGGTCTGGTCCGTCAAGCCTGCAGAGGTCGTCCTCAGCGGGGCCGGGCGATCTTCTTCCAGCGGGCCTCGATCCAACGGGTAAGGAGACAACTCATGGCTATTCCGACACCGGTGAACGGGCAGATCACCGACGCCGTCACCCAGGCGAATGTGAAGGTTCTAGGCGACGCCCCGGCCATGGCCATGGGCGCGATCTATCAGTCGCTCGCCCATTCCACGGGCATCCTGTACGAGAACGCCACCTCGTCGCAGCAGCAGCTGGCGATCGCGGCCCAAGCCGCCACCAACCAGGGCGTGATCCAGATCTACAGCGTCGACACCATGGCCGGCGCCGTGGCGACCTCGAAGATCGCCCAGTCCGACACCCCCGACAACATGCTGGCCCTGCTGACCGCCCTGCGCGCCGCCGGCCCGGCCCACCCCGTCTCGTAACGGTCCGCCGCGCAACCAGAAGAAGGATCTAAGACATGGCGCTTCCGACACCCGTCAACGGCATGATCACCGACGCCGTCACCCAGGCCAACGTCAAGGTGCTGGGCGACGCTCCGGCCATGGCTATGGGCGCGATCTACCAGTCGTTGGCTCACTCGACCGGCATTCTCTACGAAAACGCCGCCTCGTCGCAGCAGCAGCTGGCCATCGCCGGTCAGGCGGCGACCAACCAGGGCGTGATCCAGATCTACAGCGTGGACACCATGGCCGGCGCCGTGGCGGCCAGCAAGATCAGCCAGTCCGACACCCCGGACAATCTTCTGGCCCTGCTGACCGCCTTGAAGGCCACCGTGGTCTGAGGCTGACGAAGAGACGGCGACGGCCGCGGCGGGAGGTTTCGTCCCCGCCGCGCCCACCCCTGGAGGACGACCATGGCTGAAGCGGAAGCGGACAAGACGCAGAAGACGAGGAACGGCTCATCCCCAAATATGGGCGAGTTCGAGGACATTCTGAAGCTCATGCTCGAGCTCAGCAAGAATCCGGCGACGGCGCCGTCGGCGGAGGCCGTCGCCAACACCCTGCTGACCGTGATCGGCTCGGGGCCCAGCTTCGCCGCCATGCAGAGCCTTGTCGCGGCCAATCAGGCCAGCGGGCTGATGTACCACAACGCCGTGGCCCAGCA
>MGLN01000048.1:4437-7383 GCA_001796045.1 Caulobacterales bacterium RIFOXYB1_FULL_67_16
ACCAACATCCTGGGCATGGTCGCCACCATGAACTGCGTCCAGGCCCTGATGGACAAGCCGTCTGTCATTCCGTGGCCGGACCTGCACCACCCCCGTCGTGAGGAGACGTTCGAATGAGCCAGGACAGCCGGCGCGAGCGACGGGCCGAGCGGGCGACGGCGGCGGTGCGCGAGGAAGAGGTGCTGCTGTGCGCCGGGGCGGGCGTCTGCCAGGCCGCCCTGATCACCCTCATGGCTTCGGCCGACGCCTTCGCCGCACGACTGGCGGCGTCGAGCCAGGCGGCGGCGGAATTGTCGACCCTGCAGATCCGGCAACTGGCCCTGAGCCTGACGGAGATGCAGACGACGCGCGTCGCCCGGACGGTGGATGTCCGCTCGGAGTCCCGCAAGGCGACGACGACGCCCGCCTATGGCGCGCCGGTCGTGACCTGAAGATCAAAGGGGGGAGTTATGGCGGAGACCGTCAATTCACAGATCACCGACGCCGTCACCCAGACCAATGTCAAGGTTCTGGGCGAGGGGCCGGCCGAGGCCGTCGCCATTTCGGTGCAGGCCGTGGCCCACGCCACCAGTCTGTCGGTCGAGAACGCCAGTCAGACTCAAGGCGGGATGCAGCAGATCAACAACGCCGCCGTCGGCGCCCTGATCGCCAAGATCCTCGAAATCCCACTGGTCTGACCCATGGCCTATCCGACCCCCGTCAACAGCCGGATCACCGACGCGGTGACGCAACAGAATCTGATGGTTCTGGGCGGGGCCTCGACGGTGGCCATGGGCTCGATCTACCAGAGCGCGGCCCACTCCCTGTCGATCGCCTTCCAGAACGCGGTCCAGGCCCAGAAACAGGCGTCGATCAGCGCCCAGGCCGCGAGCAACATGGGCGTGATCCAGGTCTATCAGGCCGGATCCATGGGCGCGGCGGTCGGCGCCGCCCGCATCGCCCAGCCGCCAGCGGGGTCCAGCAGTCTGGAGAAGGCTCTGGTCCTGCTGGTCGCCGTCAAACTTCTCAACCTCTAGCCCTTCGGGATTGAACCATGGCCGCCGATACGCCCGTCAACGCCCAGGTCACTGACGCGGTCACCCAGACCAATGTCAAGGTGCTGGGGGAAGCCCCGGCCCAGTCCATGGCGCTGGTCTATCAGAGCATGGCCCATTCGATCTCCCTGGCCATGCAGAACGCCCAGCAGGCGCAAGGCGGGCTGCAGCAGATCGGCAACGCCGTCACCTCAAGCGCCGTCACCATGATCATGAATGCGGCGCAGAAATAGCGCAGGCCTGAGGAGAGGGAGGGCGTCTCATGACCGACGCGGTCAACAGCCAGATCAAGGATGCGGTCCAGACTTCGACCAATTGGGCCCTGGGCTTTGCGCCGCTGGAGGACGGAACCCCGAGCAGCGCCACACGGGTCTCGGCGGGCGGCGTCATCGCCTATGACAAGTCCGCCCAGGCGGCGGCGATCTCGGTCCAGGACGCCGCTGACTACCAGCGCAACGTCCTGTCGATCAGCACGACGGTCCAGGGCAAGGCCATGGCGATGATGCTGGCGTCTAGCCCGACGATCAACGAACCGGCCCTTGTGGCCTACGCCATGGCCCTGGTCAGTTCGTTTGCGGCGCCTATCGCGGCGGGGCTGGCGGCGGAATCCGTGACCAAGGCCTTCGAGACCTTTCCCCGAAACTGAAACCCGAACCAGGAGCGTGTCCCATGTCCAGACTGACCGTGTTGCAAACCAGCGAAGCCCAGGCCGTGGTCGAAGAGGCCGAAGCCCTGGAACGCGAGACCCGTATCGAGACCGCACGGCTGGAGGCGGTCGACGACCTGCCCTGTCTGGACGGATTCGACGAGAGCCAGGCCCGCTACCGCGAGCTGCGCACAGCGGCGCAGGTGGTCGTGGCCATCCTGTACCGGATGCAGGAGCCGCTTCGGGAGGATCCCTATGCGCCCCTGGCGGCCAAGCTCATGGGCAAGGCCAAGGCGCTGTTGAGCGAGATAGAGGACGGCGAACTGGTCGAGAAGATCTCGCTGGTTCCGGCCGCCGACAAGGAATGAGCCGCCGGGAGAGACGCGCCATGGGCCATGATGAAGCGGGGGTCGACGAGGAGGCGCCGCCTGCCGCACTCGCCGACCCCATGGTCATGGCGGCGCGGCGCCTGGTGATCGACGTCTTCCAACTGGCGGCCGCCCAGATGCCCGAGTTGCTGAAGGCCCAGTCGGCTTCCTCGGCAGGGGCGGAGATCCAGGTCTTCACCGAGGCCATGCTGTCGCAGCTCCAGGCCCAGGTGACGCGCGCCCTGGGGGTGGCGCCGTCCGATCCTCCGGGAGGCGCGTCATGACCCAGGCCGAAGGCGCGCGGCGGCATCTGTACGACTCGATATCGGACCAGAAGCACAAGGTGGTCGACGGGTTCGCCGATCAGAGGGCGCAGCTGAAACAGGCCGTCGCCGAACAGAGGCTCGCCGCCATGCCGGAGGACATGAGACGGGCGGAGATGGGGGCTTCCGCCCTGGTCAGCCTCGAGATCGTCGAAGCCTTGCAGAAGATCATCGCGAAAGAGGTGACGCGGCAACTGGATCTGGCCATCTGCGCCATGATGGAACGGACGGCCCAGGCGCAGGCTGAGGCCCAGGCCCAGGCCCAGGCCCAGGCCCAGGCCGACGCGCGGGCGGACCGCGTGGCGTCGGCGGTCAAGGCGCCCGCCGTCGGACGGGCGGCGAGGCGGTTCCCCGGCCGTCGCTGACCCCTCGACAGACCAGGCCTCCATAGAAAAAGGCCGCCGGAGCGATCCGGCGGCCCTTTCATTCGAACACGACGTCGATCAGAAGCGGAAGCTGGCCCGCAGCAGCAGCGAGTAGCGGACGTAGTCCTCCATCAGCTCGGCGTCGCCGGTCAGGGACAGCATGCCCAGGTCGTTGCCGAGGTTCAGGCGGAAGCCCAGCAGCAGACCGCC
>MGLN01000048.1:7416-13030 GCA_001796045.1 Caulobacterales bacterium RIFOXYB1_FULL_67_16
CCGCAGCTCGGGACGGATCCAGCCGTCGCGGCCGAAGCCGTAACCGACGTTCATCGCGGCGACGGCCGAGAAGATGTGGCTGTCGCGCGAATCGATATCCAGGTCGAAGCCGTCGCCGCCGCCGCTTTCCGTGCGGGCGTCCTCCGAAAGGCGGAAATACTCGGCATAGACTTCGGGGCGCACGTTCAAACGACCGAAGTTCCGCTCGTAGGAGGCGCCGCCGGCTGCGGCCGCGGTCCAGCCGTGCCAGTCGGAGCTGTTGTTCAGATAGACGCCGTCTGCGACCAGGGACCGGTCGGCGCTGAAGCTGGCGTAGCCGCCCGCCGCGCGGGCCCAGGTCGTCCAGTACTGGCCCTGGGCGCGCCAGTAGAGGCCCAGTTCCAACAGATTGGCGGACAGGATTTCCTCGGCCTCGGCCTCGGGATCCTCGATGTCCGAGGAGGTGAAGGCGGCCGTGACGCCGAAGGCGCCGACGCTGGTGCCGTTTTCGACGCCGCCGGCGACGCCGAAGCCTTCCGAGCGGAAGCCGTAGGAGTCGGTCTTGTCCTTGTCGGCGTAGAAGTTGATCTCCTGCAGCCAGGCGCTGGTTTCGCCGGGCGCGGCCGAGGCGTTGCGGCCGGTGAGGGCGCGCGTCACGGCGTCGACGCCGGCGGACAGAGACATCAGCGGACCGCCCGAATGGTCGGGCAGCATCTGCTCATAGACGTTGGCGAAGCCCTCGCGGTCCGTCTGGCTGAGGAAGAGGTTCTGAAGCGTCGTATTGTCGCCCAGGGCCTCGTAGACGGCGTCGAAGGCGGCGGCCTCGACCGGGATCAGCCCGGCTTCCTGGGCGGTGCGGCGACGCGCGTCGACATAGACCTTGCCCGCAGTCGTGTCGGCGCCGGCCGAGACCACATACAGATAGGGCGAGTTCTCGCTCAGAAGCGCCTGGTCGATGGTTCCAACTGTCAGAGAACCGGCGTTGATGACGTCGAAACGGGCCGGTTCCTGCAGCAGGCTGGCGAAGCGAACGCCCAGGGCGGCGCCGGTCGCGATATTGGCCGCGCCGCTGACGTTGAAGCCGCCGGCCGTGTTGGCCGACGGATCGACGGTTAGGACCAGGGTGCCGTCGGCGCCGACGTTCAGGCTGGAGATATTGGTCGCCGTGGTCTGGTTGGCGAACAGGGAGCCGTTGGTCACATTGAGCGCCAGACCGGCCGCATTGGTGATCGCCCCCGAAACGGCGGCGCCGCCGGTGATCGTCATGGTGTCGGCGCCGCCGCCGAACGAGATGTCGCCGATAATCGTGCCGTTCTCGACGTTCAGGGTGTCGCCGCCGGAGCCGAGCCGGATGGCGCCGACGATCGTGGGCTCCGCGCTGTCGGGCACGCCGTCGTCATCGGTATCGGTGGCCGTGCTGTCCTCGTCGGCGGCTATGCCGTACTGGCGCAGAAGGACGCCGGCGGTGTTGGCCGACAGGTCGATGGCGATGGCCTCGCCGTCGGCCGTCGTCTCGTCGTCGGGATCCAGGGCTATGCCGACGGCGATCCGCCCGGCGTTGGTGAGCTGGGTCAGGCTGCCGGACAGGTCCCTCACGGCGACGGCGTCGCCGTGGTTGCCGGTGAAGGCCGCCGTGATCGCGCCCGTGTTGGTCAGGGCGCCGACATTGGCCCCTGAGCCGATCAGGACGGCGGTGGAGGTCTTGGCCGTGTCGCCGGAGACGCCGGTCTGGATCGTGCCGGTGTTGGACAGGGTCGGGGCGGTCACGCCGGCGCCGACCCAGACGGCGGTCGCGTCCGCCTTGGAGGCCGAGGCGGAGATCGTGCCTTCGTTCCTGACGCCGCCGACGACCGTCACGGCTTGGCCGCCGGCCACGCCCAGCTGAAGCGCACGCGCCTCCTTCTCGGCATAGACGCCCGAGCCGCTGATGCTCCCACGGTTGATCAGACCGTAGGCGGCGTCGCCGGTCCCGACCGCGCCGAGGGTGACGGTGTCGGTCGTAGACCCGATCAGAAGGGCGGGAGCGCTGCCCAGGGAGGTGAGGGACGCCGTGGTTTCGCTGGCGTCCAGTATGCCGTCGCCGTCGCGGTCGGTGTCGTCGCGGTTCTTGACGCCGTCGCCGTCATCGTCCTCGTCGCCGTTCTTGACGGAGTCGCCGTCGTCGTCGCCCTCGATGCCGGCGGAGCTGTAGCTGGGGCCGACATCCAAGAGCACGCCGCGGGCGATGTCCGCCGCAACGCGGACGGCGGGGCCGCCCTGCAGCAGGTCGTCGGCGTCCAGATCCTCGAGATAGAGCGCCGAATCCGAGACCGTGCCGGAGGTGGGCTTGGCGGGCGGGGGCGTGGTGTAACGATAGCCGGTGGTGGTGACGGCGGAATGGATCTTCAGCGCGCCGCCCACGTCGCCCTCGATCGAGACCCCGGTCGCGCCGGCGCCGGAGGCCGTGATCGCCCCCGCCAGATCGACATTGCCGGAGATCGCCCCTGTGGTGCGGACCCCGTATGTGCCGTCGCCTAGGACGCGAACCGTGCCGAGGCTTTGCAGACGGCCGGTCAGATCGGTCTCGACCGCCAGGCCGTAGCTGTTGTTCCCCTCCACCGTGATCGAGCCGGTGTTCTCCAGAGTGATGTTGCCGGTGAAGGCGGACGGTCCGGCGACGCGAACTCCGTAACGGCCCGTGCCGGTCGCGAAGGGGCCGTCGATGTCGCCGTCGCTGTCGGTGTCCTTGTAGTCGGCGTCTTCAAGCGAATCGGTGATGGAGATCGATCCGCCCATGGCGAGGGATCCGGTGTTGCCGCCGTTCACCAGAACGCCCGTCGCGCCGTCGGCCGACTTGGCCATGGTGATCGAGCCGCCGCTGTCGATGTCCAGCGTATTATTGGAGTTCAGCGTCATGGCCGCGCCGGAGGTGACGGCGATCGAGCCGCCGCTGCCGATCCGAACATTGTCGGCGGCCGTGCCGGTGGCGTTGGACGTCTGAATCGGCGTGGTGCGGGCGGTCGAGACCACGACCTCGGCCTGAGCGCCAGTGACAGCCAACAAGGGAGCGATCGCCACGGCGCTCGCGAGCAGAATACGCATTCGGAAGAAAACCCCTGGTGGCCACGCGATCACGAACTAGGCGGTCCATTACAGGATCGACGCCAACCCTGCTCAAGTTTATCGAATTTGAGGCGAATGCAAGGCCGTGTTCAGCATGTTGCCGTTCGGTGTCGGACCGGACGCAGGCGTAAGGGTTTGGATTCCGTTGCGGTTGCGGCGGGTGCGGAAGGATTTTCGGCGGGGCTATTGAGCTTTGCCACAGTCGGGTCTAGGGGGCGAAAGCATGGTCAAGCGCGTTTTAAGAGGACGCATCCATTCCACGCCCCCCGGCGTTGGCGAGCCAGGACCAGATGAGAATTTCTTCATGACCCTAACCGATCTCGACGTTCACGAAAGCGAGCTCCGGCTGATTCCCGGACTGGACGTCGAGGTCGCGGACACCTTGCGGGCGCTGAAGCTGGCGGCGACCGAGGATCGGCCCCGGCTGGTGGACACCACCATGCTGTACGCGCCGCGCTCGGGCGGGGTGAAACGCTATCTTCTGTCGAAAAAGGCCTGGATCGAGGCCAACCGGCCCGGCGTCAGCCATTCCCTGATCGTGCCGGGCGCGCGGCACAAGGCGCGCCCCGACGGCATCGTACAGCTGCGGGCGACGAAACTGCCCTTCGGCGACGGCTACCGCTGGCCCACCTCGGTCAAGCGCTGGAGCGCCTGGGTCGCGGCCATGAAGCCGTCGATCATCGAGGCCGGCGACCCCTATACGCCGGGACAGGGCGCCCTGGAGGCGGGGCAGCGGGTGGGGTGTCCGGTCGTCGGCTTCTGCCACTCGGACCCCGCCAGCCTGGCGGCTCTCCATTTCGGAGAATGGGCCAAGAAGCCGGTCGAGAAGCGCTGGGCGCGGCTGTTCTCCCAGTTCGACCGAGTTGTCTCGCCCAGCCGGTTCATCGCCCGGCGCCTGGAGGAGGCGGGGGTGGACAATATCGTCATCCGGCCGCTGGGGGTCGAGATCGACACCTTCCGGCCCGAGCGTCGCGACCGTCCATGGTTGTTGAAACAGCTGGGCCTGAGCGAGGACGCCCGGCTGCTGTGCTTCGCCGGCCGGCCGGCGAAGGAGAAGAACGTCGATATTCTGATCGAGGCCGTCCAGAAGCTGGGCGCCCCCTATCATCTGGTGCTGGTCGGGGCGGGGGCGGGCATGCCGGCGGAAGATCGGGTGATCTCCTTGCCCTATGAGAAGGATCCCAGGGCGGTGGCCCGGATCATCGCCAGCTGCGACGCCTTCGTGCACGCCAATGACAAGGAGCCCTTCGGTCTGATCGTGCTGGAGGCCATGGCCTGCGGCCGGCCCGTGGTCGGGGTCAACGCCGGGGGCGTGGCCGAGACGGTCGATCCGTCGGTCGGACAGCTGGCGGCCAGCGCCGACGCCGGCGACTACGCCCAGGCGGTCGAGGCCCTGTTCGCCCGCGACATCGAGGCCGTCGGCCGCGCGGCGCGGGAAAAGGCCGTCAGCCAGTTCGCCTGGAACCGCGTCTTCGAGGACCTGTGCATGGTCTATGGGGAGCTGACGGGCGACGCGGGATTCGTCCAGCCCCAGGAAGCCTTCGCCGTCCACTGACGGCAGGCGGCGGCCGCGACGAAACGGCCAACGCGTTCAAATGTGAAAGAGACGAGCGGGGCGCGCCACTTCTTCGGCTTGAAAGAAGTGGCGCGAGTGACGGGGCTCGAACCCGCGACCTCCGGCGTGACAGGCCGGCACTCTAACCAACTGAGCTACACCCGCGTTTCCCGGCCGAAGCGGCAGTGCGCCCCGGCGAGGGGCGTCGTTTAGGCGGGCTGCCCCGGCGCGTCAAGCGGCCTTTTCCGAGAAAGATCGAAGCCGAAGCGGGATCGCCTGTGGAGAATTCGGCAGGCCCGGGCGGGCGGCTGTCGGTACGCCGGAAAAAAGCGAACTCTTTTCGCGTCTAGGCTTCACAAATGACGCGGTCGCCCGTCTAGGTTGTGATCGCGCAAGCGTGTCCGGCCAGGTCGTCTCATGGGGGAGGGGAAATGACGCCATGACCATCGTTCCGCTGTTTCCGGCCTGGTCGGGAGACGAAGAGACGACGCCCCAGAATGCGGCTGCGGCTGGACGGGGACCTGAGGGCGCAGAGCCGCAGGCTTCGCCCGCATCGGCCCAGATGCGGGTGAGGGTGGTGCGGCGCGGCAGGGTCGCCGGTCCGACCCCTGCAGAGATCATCGCCCAGTCGCTGGATCGCCGGCCCGGCCTGGACCGATTCTGGGCCGTCTGGATGGCGCACCAGGCGGGGCTGCGGCAGAGGAGCCTGAGGCTGAGCGGCGGGAATCAGGCGGACGCCGAGGACGCGCTGAGCGCCGCCATGGTGCGGGCGGCCCAGGCCTTTGATCGACAGCCGGTCCAGAACCCTGGGGCCTGGCTGGTGCGTATCCTGCACAACGCCTGTATGGACCAGCATCGCCATAACGCCAGCCGGGTGCCGATCGAGAGCGAAGACGAAGATCTGCCGCAGCCGTCGGGCGGGGCCTGGGCCGGGCCGGAACCCTCGCCGGAAGACGCCCTGTCGCGGCAGGAGAGCGA
>MGLN01000048.1:13041-25756 GCA_001796045.1 Caulobacterales bacterium RIFOXYB1_FULL_67_16
GCCCTGCCGGAGGCCCTGGTCGAGCCGTTGAGGCTTCATCTGGACGACTGGAGCGACGAACGGATCGCCGCCCACCTGAACATCAGCCGGGAACTGGTCCGCAAACGGCGGCAGCTGGCGAAAAACCGGCTACGGCTGCTGCTGGACCTCTAGCCGAAGGTGAAGGCGAAGACCTGAACCCCGGGATCGAGGAACTCGATCTCGAAGGTGCGTTGGTCGACGGAGCCGGTCTGGCGGATCAGTTGGTACAGGCGCTGGTCGTCGATACGCCCGAGGCCCTGCGCGTCGATATCAGCCCCCGCGTCGGCGCCCGGCGCCCGGCCGTCGATGCGGACGCGGAACCGCGGGCTCGAGCCGGACGCCCCCGGCCCCATGACCAGGTGCAGGTCGCGCGCCCGGAAACGGAAGGCGACACGACCGCCGGCCGACGCCAGTTCCGCGTGCTCGCGGGTGACCCGCCAGGAGCCGCTCAGGCTCCAATCGTTGAGGTTCAGGGAGGCGGGCGCATAGGTCTTCAGCGCGTCACGCGCGAAGCCGCCGGGCGAGCGGAAGTTTTCGGCGCGGGCGTAGCCGACATAGGTCTCGGGCGATCCCAGTCGGCTCATGTCGGCGGCGGCCTCGGCGCCCTGGGCCTGGATCTGGACAAGATCGGTCGCGACGGCGGCGGCGCCGGCCTCCTTCAACAGTTGCTGGATAACCCGTTCGGACCCGTCGTAGTCGCCCTCGCCGAAATGGTGGTGGCGGATGCGGCCTTGGGCGTCGATGAAGTAGTGGGCGGGCCAGTACTGGTTCCTGAACGCGCGCCAGACCGCGAAGTCGTTGTCCATGGCGACCGGATAGGTCACGCCGAGACGGTTCACGGCCTCTCGAACATTAGCCTCGGACTTTTCGAAGGCGAACTCGGGCGTATGGACGCCGATCACGACCAGGCCCTGGTCCCTGTATTTCTCGGCCCAGGCGCGGACATAGGGCAGGGCGCGCAGGCAGTTGATGCAGGAGTAGGTCCAGAAGTCGACCACCACCACCTTGCCGCGCAACTGATCGGGCGTGAGGGGCGGGGAGTTGATCCAGGTGACGGCGCCGGTCAGGGGCGGCATGGTCCCCTCGACCGGCAGGTTGGCAAGGTCGGTCGGCGCTGAGTTCGTTGGGACGCCCCGACCGATGCCGCTCAGCAAGGCCTGTTCAAGCCGTCCGGTGCTGCTGGCCGAGATGCGGGTGAGCAGGCCGGTGTCCAGACCCAGGCCGATGACGACCACCCCCGCCAGAACCAGAACGCCCAGACCGCGCCTGACCCATTCCCCCACGCCGAGCGCGCCCTTCATGGCCTTGAACACCCGCCCCCCGACCAGCAGGGCCAGGGCCAGGGAGGTGGCGGCGCCCGCCGCATAGGCCAGCAGGAGAACGGTGGAGCCGACGCCCGCGCCCTGCAGGGCCGCGCCGGTCAGGATCAGCCCCAAGATCGGACCCGCGCAGGGCGCCCAGAGCAGCCCGGTCGCTACGCCCAGCAACAGGGACGAACGGACATCGCCCTGGGGGCCGGCGCCCCGCTCCGCGCGGTCCGTCAACCATGACCCGGCCGCCACCAAGGGCCGCATCAGCCGGTCGCCCACCGCAGGGATCAGCAGGCTGAGGCCTAGCGCCGCCATGACCGTCAGGGCGATCCAGCGCCCCGCCTCGTTGGCCCGCACCGCCCAGCCGCCGCCCAGGGCCGCCAGACTGGCCACCCCGGCGAAGGTCAGAGCCATGCCCGCCAGCAGGGGCAGGCCGTTACGGACGAACGGTCGGTCAGCCCGGGCGAAGACGAAGGGCAGGACCGGCAGGATGCACGGACTGACGATGGTCAGGACGCCGGCCAGATAGGAGACGAGAAACAGGATCATGGAGCGGGCTTGGGGGCTGTCGTTCGCTCTGATACGACGGATAGACGTCTTCGGTTACCACTGCCGGGGATTATCTCCCACAGATAGACGACCTGTCGGTGTCGAACGGGCTAGACTTCGCGCTTCCGATCCCCGATTCGCTGGCCCATGACGATCCACGCCCCGCCGCCGGAAGGCGGCCGTATCATCGACGAGCCGATGGAGACGGCCCTTAGCCGTCGCTATCTGGCCTACGCCCTGTCGACCATCACCAACCGCGCCCTTCCCGACGTTCGGGACGGGTTCAAACCCGTGCATCGGCGCATCCTGTACGCCATGCACCAGATGCGGCTGAACCCGCAGGCGGCGGCGCGCAAATGCGCCAAGGTCGTCGGCGAGGTCATGGGTGGATACCACCCGCACGGCGACGCCTCGATCTATGAAGCCCTGGTCCGCCTGGCCCAGGATTTCGCCCAGCGCTATCCGCTGGTCGACGGCCAGGGGAACTTCGGCAATATCGACGGCGATAGCGCCGCGGCCATGCGCTATACCGAGTGCAAGCTGACCCCGGCCGCCGTCCTATTGCTGGACGGCATTGACCAGGACGCGGTCGATTTCCGGCCCACCTATGACGACCAGGACGAGGAGCCGGTCGTCCTGCCGGCCGGCTTCCCCAATCTGCTGGCCAACGGTTCGTCCGGCATCGCCGTGGGCATGGCCACCTCCATCCCGCCGCACAATGTCGGCGAGCTGATCGACGCCTGTCAGCTGTTGCTGGACCGACCCGAGGCCACGACGGACGAACTGGTGCAACTGGTCCCCGGACCGGACTTCCCGACCGGCGGGGTCGCGGTGGAGGGCCATGCTTCGATCCTGGACGCCTATGAGACGGGCCGGGGCGGGGTACGGCTGCGGGCGCGCTGGGAGACCGAGGATCTGGGACGCGGCGTATGGCGGATCATCGTCACCGAAATGCCGTACCAGGTGCAGAAGTCACGCCTGATCGAGGCGCTGGCGGACCTGATCGAGCACAAGAAGGCGCCGCTGCTGGGCGATGTGCGCGACGAGTCGGCCGAGGACATCCGCCTGATCCTGGAGCCCAAGAACCGCACCATCGAGCCTGAGATGCTGATGGAGAGCCTGTTCAAGCTGTCGGACCTGGAAGTCCGTTTCCCTATCAACATGAACGTGCTGGACGCCGACGGCACCCCGCGCGTCATGGGGCTGAAGGCCTGTCTCAAGGCCTTCCTGGATCACCGGCGCGAGGTGCTGAACCGCCGATCGCAGTGGCGGATCGCCCGGGTCGAGAAGCGACTGCACCTGCTGGAAGGCCTGCGCATCGTCTTCCTGAACCTGGACGAGGTGATCCGGATTGTTCGCGAGGAGGAACAGCCCAAGGCCGTCCTGATCGCGCGCTTCGGCCTGACCGAGGTCCAGGCCGACTTCATCCTCGACACCCGGCTGCGCCAGCTGGCGCGTCTGGAAGAGATGACGATCGAGAAGGAGTTCAAGGAGCTTTCGGAAGAGCTGGCGAACCTGCAGGCCCTGACGTCTTCAGAAGCGAAGCAGTGGAAGGCCGTCTCCAAGGAGCTGGAGGCGGTGCGCAAGGCGCTGATCTCGCCGCGGCGCACGACGATGGGCGAGGCGGTCGACGCCTCGGCCTTCGTGGCGCCCGAGGCCTTCATTCCGCGCGAGGCGATCACCGTCATCCTGTCGGAGCGCGGCTGGATCCGCGCCGCCAAGGGCAAGGTCGAGGATCCTTCGGAGCTGAAGTTCAAGGAAGGCGACAAGCTGGCCTATCTGGTCCCGGCCTATACGACCGACAAACTGCTGGTCGGGGCGTCGGACGGGCGGATCTTCACCATCGGGGCCGACAAGCTGGCGTCCGGTCGTGGACATGGCGAGCCGCTGCGGCTGATGATCGACCTGGACGAGAAGGCCGAGATCATCAACGTCCTGGCGCACCAGCCGGGCGGGAAGCTGCTGATCGCGTCGAAAACCGGCTATGGCTTCATCGCGCCGGAAGACGACACCCTGGCCCAGAAGCGGGGCGGCAAACAGGTGCTGAACGGCGAGATGCTGGCCATGCTGCGCGTGCCGACCAGTCCTGTGGGGGATCACGTCGCGACGATCGGCGAGAACATCAAGACCCTGATCTTCCCCTTGGCGGAACTGCCCGAAATGGGGCGCGGCAAGGGGGTGAAGCTGCAGAGCTTCAAACAGGGCGGCCTGGCCGATGTGACGGTCTTCAACGCCGAACAGGGGCCGGAATGGGCCGACGGCGGCGGACGGCGTCGCAACTGGCCCGACTGGAAGGACTGGCTGGGCAAGCGCGCCGGGGCCGGTCGCCAGGGGCCGAGAGGCTTGCGGAAGTTCAGGTAGGACAGCGCGGCTTCGGGGTGCGGGTCAGGCTTCCAAACGGCTCCAGCCGAGCTTGCCCAGCACCTCGAGGGGACGGAAGTCGGCCTTGTAGTCCATCTTCTCCGAGCCTCGAACCCAGTAGCCCAGATAGACGAAGGGCAGGCCCACCTGGGCCGCCTGACGCACATGGTCGAGTATGGCGAACCGACCCAGGCTGCGGCGCTCCAGGCGCGGGTCGTAGAAGCTGTAGACCATGGACAGGCCGTCCCTGAGCAGATCGGTCAGGGTCACGGCGACCAGATCGCCGGGGCCGCCGTCTTCCGAGGGCAGCCGGTACTCGATCAGGTGGGTGCGGACGGCGGTGTCCTCGACCATGGCGACATAGTCGAGCCAGCCCATGTCGCTCATGCCGCCTTCAGGGTGCCGGGTGGTCAGATAGCGCCGCAGCAGCTGATATTGCTCCGTCGTGGCCTCGGCCTCGACGAGATCGCGCGAAAGGTCGACGTTGCGAGCCAGAACCTTGCGCTGCGAGCGGCTGAAGGCGAAGTCGGGCACGGGCAGGCGCACCGAAACGCAGGCGTCACAGGCCTCGCAGGCGGGGCGATAGGCGATGTTCTGGCTACGGCGGAACCCGGCGAGGGTCAACTCGTCATTGACGTGGGCGCCGTCCGAGAAGGGCAGGTTGGCGAAGACCTTCCGTTCCGTCTTGCCCGGCAGATAGGGACACGGGGCGACCGAGGTCATGAAGAACCGGAGCTGTCGTGTCGGAATATGCTGGGTCACGGCTCTATGTCCGCACCTGAACGGGCCAAAAATGCGACAGAGAAGGGCTCATGCCGCGATTTGGCGCGATTGATCGCCCGGCCGCAAGCGCCTGGGCGCCACAGCCGGAAACGATCACAGCGAGGTGTCCATCGGCAGGACCGGCGCCTCGCGCAGCAGGACGATGGCGATGCGGCGGTTGCCGGCCAGGGTGGGATCGTCCGGATAGAGCGGGTCCGACCCCGCCTTGCCGGACACCGAATAGACCCGGTCGGGATCGACCCCGGCGCTTTGCAGCACCAGGCGCGAGCCGTTGGCGCGTTCCGATGACAGGGTCCAGTCGGCCGGGCCGCTGGCGCGATTGGAGCCGGGGGTGGCGCTGGTGTGGCCGGTGATGGAGATGCGGTTCGGCAGCTGGTTGATCACCTTGGCCACGGCGCGCAGCAGGACCTGGGCGCGGGCGTTGGGGCGGGCCGAGTTGTTGTCAAACATCGAGCGGCCTTCCTGATCGACCAGCTGGATGCGCAGACCCTCGGGGGTCTGGTCGACGATCAGCTGTTTCGACAACTCGGCCAGCTCCGGCATGGATTGCATGGCCTGGCGGAGCGACTCGGCGGCGCTGGCGAACTCCGCCGCTTCGCGTCGCTTGATCTCGGCCTGGAGCGCGGCTTCGCTGGCGCTGGACAGGTCGGAGCTGGGGCCGGGATTGCGGGCGTCGGCCGGTGCTTCCGGCGCCAGCTGTTCGATCACGGACTGGGAGCCGGAGCTCTTGGGACCGTCGTCGCCCAGGGCGGTGCCGCCCAGAATGCCGCCCGAGCCGGAGGTGGTCTCGGCCACGCTGGCGGGGGCGAAATATTCGGCGATCCCTTTCTTCTGCTCAGGGTCCGTCGCGTTGACCAGCCACATGAGCAGGAAGAAGGCCATCATGGCGGTCACGAAGTCCGCATAGGCCACTTTCCAGGCACCGCCATGGTGCCCGCCGCCGGACACCTTCTTGACCTTCTTGATGAGGATCGGACGATCGCTCACAGACATGGACGCACCCCGGCGAAATACCGGGCCAATGTGAGGGGGCAAGGTTAACCGCGCGTTGATCCGGCCTGCGGCGTCTTGAACCTCGCCCCGGTGGGGCCTAGTCCGGGAGCGAACCAAGGAGCCAGTCATGAAGATCGCTTTCGCCGGCCTGGGCGTCATGGGCGCCCCGATGGCGCGTCATCTGCTGCAGGCGGGGCATGAGGTCGTCGGCTTCAATCGCACCGCCGCCAAGGCGCAGGCCTGGGCCGAGGCGACAGGCGGCGGCTACGCCGGAAGCGTGGCGGAGGCGGCGCAGGGCGCCGAGCTGTTCATCCTGTGCGTCGGCAATGACGACGATGTGCGCGCCGTCGTTACCGAGGCCCTGCCGCGCCTTGCCGACGGGGCGGTGATTGTCGATCACACCACAACCTCGGCCAAGCTGGCGCGCGAGATGGCGGCTCTGGCGGCGGAGCAGGGGCGGGCTTTTGTCGATGCGCCGGTGTCGGGCGGTCAGGCCGGCGCCGAGAACGGCCAGCTCAGCGTCATGGCCGGCGGGGACGCCGCGGCCCTGGCCAGGGCGGAGCCGGCGCTGAAGGCCTATTCCAAGGCGATCAAACACATGGGGCCGGCGGGGTCCGGGCAACTGACCAAGATGGTCAACCAGATCGCCATCGCCGGGGTCGTTCAGGGGCTGGCTGAGGCGGTGCATTTCGCCCAGGTCGCGGGCCTGGATACGGACGCCGCCTTCGAGGCCGTGTCCAAGGGGGCGGCCCAGAGCTGGCAGATGGACAATCGCTGGAAGACTGCGGCCAAGGGCGAGTTTGAATTCGGCTTCGCCGTCGACTGGATGCGCAAGGATCTGGGGCTGGTGCTGGACGAGGCGCGGTCGAACGGGGCGCGGCTGGCCCTGACGGCCCTGGTCGATCAGTTCTACGCCGAGGTGCAGGCCATGGGCGGGAACCGGTGGGACACCTCCAGCCTGGCCGCGCGGCTTCAGCCGAAGGACTGACCGGCTAGAGCTTGCGATACATGATGTGGAGGCCGACCAGACCGTGATCGGGATGGTCGAAGGCCTCCGGCACGGTGCAGAGGATTTCGAAGCCGAGGGACGTCCATAGGCCCACAGCGACCGCGTTGGTCGCGACCACCGCGTTGAACTGCATCGAGCGGAAACCCGCTTCCCGCGCATAGCCGAGCGCGGCCTCGCCCAGGCGTCGGGCCACGCCCCGGCCACGAGCGTGGGGCGCGACCATGAAGCTGCCGTTGGCGACGTGGGCGCCGGGGCCTGGCCGATTCGGCACGATCTTGGCGACGCCGACGATCCGATCCTGTTCAACCGCCACCAGGACGCCGCCTGGCGGAGGCGGAGTCCATAGGGCGCGGGCGACCGATTCCGGCATGTCCAGCGGATAGGCGTAGCTGTCGCCGGCGCGCGTCACGGCTTCGATGATCGGCCAGAGGCCTGGCCAATCCTCGTCCGTCGCCAGGCGGATCAGGAGATCGGAGATCAGGCCTTCTCCCATCCCTTCTCGACCGCCCAGACGGCGAAGGCGTAGTCATGGGCGACTTCCTTCAGATAGTCGAAGCGGCCAGCGGCGCCGCCGTGCCCGGCCTCCATGTTGATCTTCAGCAGCACCGGTTTGCCGGAGGTGGTCGCCGGACGCAGCTTGGCCACCCACTTCTCGGGCTCCCAATAGGTGACGCGCGGATCGGACAGGCCGCCGGTCGCCATGACAGCCGGATAGGCCTTCGGCCCCACCTGATCATAGGGGCTGTAGCTCATCATATAGTCGTAGGCCTCCGGGTCCTCGATCGGATTGCCCCATTCGGGCCATTCCGGCGGCGTCAGCGGCAGGGAGGTGTCGCTCATGGTGTTGATGACATCGACGAAGGGCACCTGGCCGATCACCCCGGCCCAGAAGTCGGGCCGCATGTTGTTGACCGCGCCCATCAGCAGGCCGCCGGCCGATCCGCCCTGGGCCACGATATGGCCGGCCGTCGCGTATTTCCGGTCGATCAGATGTTCGGCGGCGGCGATGAAGTCGGTGAAGGTGTTCTTCTTCGTCATCTTCCGCGCGTTCAGGAACCAGCCCCACCCCTTGTCGGAGCCGCCCCGGATATGGGCAATGGCGTAGATCCAGCCGCGATCGACCAGCGACAGCCGGCCGGTCGAGAAGCCAGCCGGCATGGGGATTCCGTAGGAGCCGTAGCCGTAGAGCAGCAAGGGCGCCGAACCGTCGATCGGCGTCGTCTTGCGGCGCAGGACCGTGACCGGGACCAATTGACCGTCGGAGGCCGGGGCGTTCAGGCGCTCGACCACATAGTCCGCGATATTGTGGCCCGACGGGATTTCCTGGGTCTTGCGCAGGGTTCGGGTCCGGGTCGCCATGTCGTAGTCGAAGGTCTGGGTCGGCGTGGACGGCGAGTTGTAGGTGTAGCGGGTCTGGGTCGTCTCGAACTCGGAGGCGCCCGACAACGACAGGGCGAAGGCCGGCTCGTCGGCGGCGATCTCGTGCTCGGCCCCGGCGCGGTCGCGGATGATGATCCGGGTGTTGGCGTCGGCGCGCTCCTGGCGGGCCAGATGATCCCGCGTCAGGTTGAGGCCCTCGATGAAGCGGCCCGGCGTATGGGGGACGAGATCGGTCCAATGGGCCTTGCCGGGGGTGGCGGTCGGCGCCTGGACGATCTTGAAGTCGATGGCGTCGTCGGCGTTGGTCCGGATCACCCAGCGGTCGCCCCAATGGTCCACGTCGTAGCGGGTGGCCACCACGCGCGGCTCCAGAACCACGGGCGTCGCCGTGGGATCAGAGGCCGGGATATAGCGGGCTTCGGAGGTCTCCTGATTGAGGATGCCGATGACGATGAAGCGGTCGTCGGCGGTGCGGTCGACGCCCATGAACATGCCGTCGTCCTCTTCCTCGTACACCAGGACGGTTTCGCCGCCCCGGGCCGGACGGCGGAAGATCTTGTCCGGGCGGCCGTTGTCGTCGCGATTGGTCCAGAAGATCCACTGGCTGTCGGGCGAGAAGGTGAAGTCGCCGTTGGCGCTTTCGATCGGATCCGGCAGGACGACGCCGGTGGCGAGATCCTTCACATAGATCTTGTGCACCTCGGACCCTTGTGCGTCCTCGGCGTAGGCGAAGAGCGTGTGGTCCGGGCTGTGCGAGGCGGATGAGACTTCGGAATAGGCCTTACCCTCAGCCAGGACATTGGCGTCGAGCAGAATGGTCTCGGCTCCGCCGCCGCGCGGCTTGCGGCAATAGAGGGGGTGCTGGTCGCCGGTGTTGTAGCGGACATAATATTCCCAGGCGCCGTCGGCGGCGGGCACCGAGGAATCGTCCTCCTTGATGCGGCCGCGCATCTCCGCAAACATCGCCTCCTGCAGCGGTAGGGTCGAGGCCATCATGGCCTCGCGATAGGCGTTCTCGGCCAGAAGGTGTTCCTTGACCTCGGGCTTGATCAGGGTGGGATCGCGCAGCACCGCCTGCCAATTGTCGTCCTTCATCCAATGATAGTCGTCGGTCCGGGTGCGGCCCAGCTGTTCGATGACGACAGGAATTTTCTTGGCGACGGGCGGTTGGGGCATCGAGTTTCCGGAGGATCTGGCGGGCAAGGCGAAGGCGGGGGAGGCGACGGCCGCCGCTGTGGCGGCCGACGAAAGGATCAACTGACGACGGTTCATAGGCTCGGCCCCCTCATATTCAGATGACCGGAGCTTGTGCGTGGCCTATGGCCCACGTCAAATGAAGAAAAGCGGGGGATGGCTTTCCATTGATTTTCGACCTTCAGACCCAACCAACGCCCTATGTCGAGGCGGCGCAGACCGAACGGCGTCCTGCGTGGGACCTGACGGTGTCCCTGATCAACGCCACGGTGCAGATCGACCAGCCGTCGGGGGACGGCGTGCGGACCGTCGGGACCGGTTTTCTGCTGAACGCACCGCGCCCTGACGGCACGCCGCGCATCGTGCTGGTCACAGCCGATCATGTGCTGGAACGTATGCCGGACAGGGAGGCGCGGATCGGCTGGCGCACCGAACTGCCGGATGGCGGATGGCGGTTCGATCCCCAGCCTCTTGTCATCCGGGACGAGGCGTCCGATCCGCTGTGGACCAAGCCGGAAGACCGCGACATCGCGGTCATGGAGATCAGCGCGCCCGAAGCCTTCGCCCGGGCGGCCATTCCGATGGCCTGGCTGGCCGACAAGGACACCTTCGACGCCGCCGAGGTGGGGCCCGGCGACGACATGCTGTCCCTGGGCTTTCCGCGCGGCCTGTCGGCGAACCGGGCGGGCTTTCCGATCCTGAGGGTGGGGCGGATCGCCTCCTGGCCCCTGACTCCGATCAGCGCCTTTCCGACCTTCCTGCTCGACTTCGCGGTCTTCCCAGGCAACTCGGGCGGGCCGGTGTTCTGGACCCCGACCGTGCATCGGCAGGCCGATACGGCCTCGCCGGTTCATCCCTATGTCGCCGGGGTGCTGACCCAGGAGGTGATCGTGCAGGAGGAGCGGCTGGGGATCGGGGTGGTGGTTCATGCCGACTACATCCGTGAAGCGGTGGCCCTGCTGGATCAGAAGGCGGCGCCAGCGCCCTGAGGCGCCGGACGCGCGCCTGCGCCCTCAGCCGGCCAGGGCTTCCGCAGTGAGCCGGTGCAGCAGATCGCCGCCCTGGCCCACGGCCGCGAGGCGGCTGGAGACATGGCCCAGGACATTGGCGGCGTAGACTTCGTAGAGGTCCAGCTTGCCTTGCAGCCAGACCGGGTCGCCGTCGCCGGCGTCCAGCCGCGCCTTGGCCGCCAGAGCGCCCTTGGCCAGCATCCAGCCGCCGATCACATCCCCCATCAGCTTCAGATAGGCGTCGGCGGCGGCCAGGACGTCGGCGGCGCCGTCGGCGTCGGCCTTGCGGTCCAGCAGCCACAGGGTGGCGTCCTGAACCGCCTCGATCCCGGTGGCGAACCGCTCTAGGGGCTTGCCGGAATAGAGGGCGGCCAGGTCCGCCAGGGTCGCCTTCATGTCGGCGATGACCGCCTTGGCCGCCTCGCCGCCGTCCATCGACAGTTTGCGGCCGACCAGGTCCATGGCCTGGATGCCGTTGGTGCCCTCGTAGATCGGGGCGATGCGGGCGTCGCGGTAATACTGGGCGGCGCCGGTCTCCTCGATGAAGCCCATGCCGCCGTGGATCTGGACGCCCAGGGAGGCGACCTCGCAGCCGATGTCG
The DNA here is from genome assembly GCA_001796045.1 of Caulobacterales bacterium RIFOXYB1_FULL_67_16. Classification (GTDB taxonomy): domain Bacteria; phylum Pseudomonadota; class Alphaproteobacteria; order Caulobacterales; family Caulobacteraceae; genus Brevundimonas. The sequence continues at coordinate 24,253 of MGLN01000048.1, forward strand.
GTAGACCAGGCCTTGGCGATGGGGGTGAACAGGTCCTCGCGCGCCTTCCAGCGCCGACGCTCTTCTTCGGTCCCCGCCTGGCGAGCCAGGTCGGCGGCGACGCCGGTCGACAGGCAGATGGCGCGGGCGGCTGAGGTCTTGGCCTTCATCACCCCCAGCATCCGACGCACGTCGGGATGGTCGAAGATCGGGGCGTTGGCCTCGCCGGTCCAGACGGAGCGGCCCTGGCGACGGTCGAGCGCATAGGCCAGGGCGTGCTGATAGGCGCGTTCGGCGATGCCGACCCCCTCGACCCCGACGGCCAGGCGGGCGGCGTTCATCATCACGAACATATGGGCCAGGCCCTCGTTCGGGCGACCGACCAGTTCGGCGCGGGCGCCCTCGTAGCTCATGACGCAGGTGGGCGAGGCGTGGATGCCCAGCTTGTGCTCGACCCCCACCGGGCGGAAGGCGTTACGCTCGCCCAGGCTGCCGTCGTCATTGACCGCGAACTTGGGCGCCAGGAACAGGCTGATCCCCTTCGGACCCGCCGGGGCGTCCGGCAGGCGGGCCAGAACCAGATGGATGATGTTGTCGGTGGCGTCGTGATCGCCCCAGGTGATGTAGATCTTCTGGCCGTTCAGGGCGTAGGTCCCGTCGCCGTTCGGCGTCGCCGTGGTGATCAGCGATCCCAGGTCCGACCCGGCGCCCGGCTCGGTCAGGACCATGGCGCCGGTCCATTCGCCGCTGACCAGCTTGGTCAGATATTTGTGCTTCTGGTCTTCGGTCCCGACCTGATCCAGAGCCTCGATGGCGGCGAGCGACAGCATGGGGCAGAGGCCGAAGGCCATATTGGCCGAGTGGACCGTCTCGAAAGCCGCCAGCTCCAGCGCCTTGGGTAGGGCTTGGCCGCCGAACTCCGTCGGGGCCGACAGGCCGGTCCAGCCGCCGGCGGCGAACTGGCGGTAGGCGTCGGCGAAACCGGGCGCGGCGGTGACGGCGCCGTTGGCGTAGTGGGAGCCCTGCTGATCGCCGATCCGGTTCAGCGGGGCCAGAACCTCCTCCGAAAACTGGCCGGCCGCTTCCAGGACGGCGCCCGCGACGTCGGTATCGTAATCCGGAAAGGCGCCGGTCGCGGCGACGTCGGCCATGCCGGCGATCGCCTCCAGGGTGAAGGCCAGGTCACGAACGGGGGCGCGGTAGCTCATGGGTTTCCTCGATCTGTCTTCGGGCCTAGATGCGTCCGGGTCGCGGCTGTCGCAAGCGACTTGGCGCAGGGGCCTTGATCGGGGCACACTGGCGCCCTGCCGCCACGGAAGGGAAGTCATGGCCGAACCGCGCAACCGATATTCGACGGTGTCCCTGGCGCTGCACTGGGTCATCGCCGTGGCGATCCTGACTCAGGTCCTGCTGATTACGGCCCATGAGAACACCGAAGGGCCGCTGTCCGGCCAGTTCGTCATGCTGCACAAGTCTGTCGGGATCACCATCCTGGTCCTGACCCTGGCGCGCATCGGCTGGCGAC
>MGLN01000048.1:25958-27759 GCA_001796045.1 Caulobacterales bacterium RIFOXYB1_FULL_67_16
TCCTGATCGCCCTTCATGTGCTCGGAGCCCTGAAGCATCACTTCATCAATCGCGACAATGTGCTTCATCGGATGATCCCGCTGATCCCGCGTCGGCCATGAGCCTCCGAAACCGAGATACGGTCGAACAGGCGGCCGAGACCCTGCGGCGGGGCGGGCTGATCCTGCTGCCCACCGAGACCGTCTATGGGCTCGGGGCGGACGCCGGCCGGGCGGAGGCGGTGGCGGCCATCTTCGAGGCCAAGGGCAGGCCGCGCTTCAATCCGCTGATTTCCCATGTCGCCGACGCGGTGGCGGCGGAAGCGATCGGCGTGTTCGACGCAGCTGCGCGGGCCCTGGCAGAAGCCTTCTGGCCGGGGCCCCTGACCCTGGTGACGCCGGTGCGGGATCGGGACCGGGTCTGCGACCTGGCGCGGGCCGGGCTGGACAGCGTGGCCATCCGGGTTCCCGGCCATGCGGGGGCGAGAGCCGTGCTGTCGAGCTTCGGCGGACCGGTCGTGGCGCCCTCGGCCAATCGGTCGGGTCGGCCCAGCCCGACGACCTTCGCGGACGCGGTCGAGGAGACGGGGTTCGCCGTCGCCGCGGCCGTGGACGGCGGGCCGTGCGCGGTCGGGCTGGAGAGCACGGTCGTGTCGGTGCTGGAGGGGCGGGTGTCGCTGCTGCGGCCGGGCGCCGTCACCCGGGCCGAGATCGAGGCCGTGGTCGGGCCGTTGGCGGACGGCGGGGAGGGGCATCGGTCGCCGGGTCGGCTGGCGGTCCATTATGCGCCGGACGCTCCCGTGCGGATGGACGTGGTCGAGCCGCGCGAGGGCGAGGTTCTGCTGGGGTTCGGGGCCGGGGTGGGGGAGCCGCGCTGGAGCCTGAGCCCGTCGGGCGACCTGCGGGAGGCGGCGGCCAACCTGTTTCGGCTGTTCCGCGAGGCGGATCGGACCCATCCCGTCGGCATCGCCGTGTCGCCGATACCGCCCCAGGGTTTGGGCGAGGCGATCAACGACCGGCTGCGGCGCGCCGCCGGGTTCGTGGGTTAGGGCGGAGACCACGTCAGCCGAACCGGGCCTGGAGGTCGACGCTGGACTGACGGCCGACGCTGGGCAGGCAGGTGGTCAGCCAGTCCTCGGCGGCGGCGCGGCCCCGCGCTTTCAGATCGTTGAGGAAGCTCCATTCGGTGTTGAACTTAGACCGCAGGGACAGGTCTGACAGCCAGCCGTCCGCCTCGATGGCGTGGAGGCGGACCTGGCGATAGGCGCCGGCCCCGTGTCTCAGCTGGCCGGCGGCGATCATCTCGGCGGCCATGGCGATGGCGCGCAGCTCGGCGATCAGGGGGGCGTTGAAGACGATCTCGTTCAGCCGGTCCACGATGTCGCCGGCGGCGCGCGGGGTTTCGTCGCGGACCATGGGGTTCAGGGTCACCAGCAGGACGTCGTCGGGGGTGTCCTCGCCTGTCAGGGGCCACAGGGGCGGATTGGCGAGGTAGCCGCCGTCCCAATAGGGTTCGCCCTCGATCTCGACGGCCTGGAACAGGTGCGGCAGGCAGGCGGAGGCCATCAGGACGTCGGGCGTGATCTCGCCGGTCTCGAACACCCGAATCCGGGCCTGGCGGACGGCGGTGGCGGCGACGAACAGTTTGAGGTCGGACGCCTGGACCGCGCCGAAATCGACCGCCGCTTTCAGCACTCGTTTCAGAGGATTATGGTTCAGGGGATTGAATTCGTAGGGGCTCATGGACAGAGCCAGGCTTTCGCCGGCGCGCCACAGGGGCGTGTCCTTGATCCAGTCGGGGGCCTGGGCCGGGTTCCACAGGG
>MGLN01000049.1 GCA_001796045.1 Caulobacterales bacterium RIFOXYB1_FULL_67_16
CCATGGTCAAGCCGGTTTCGCCGCGCTAGATCATGTTGCATCTGCGAGCGGGCCAACCCGCCGAAACTTCTCCAGCTCAGGGGCTAAAGATGACTCAGTGGGTGTACGGCTTCGGCGGCGGGTCCGCCGACGGCGACGCGTCGATGAAGAACCTGCTCGGCGGCAAGGGCGCCAATCTGGCGGAAATGTCGGCTCTGGGCCTGCCGGTGCCGCCCGGCTTCACCATCACGACCGAGGTCTGCACCTTCTACTACAGCCACGGCGAGACCTATCCGACCGATCTGGAAGATCAGGTGAAGGCGGCCCTGGCCAAGGTCGAGGGCGTGGTCGGCAAGACCTTCGGCGACGTGGACAATCCGCTGCTGGTCTCGGTGCGATCGGGCGCGCGGGCCTCGATGCCGGGCATGATGGACACGGTGCTGAACCTGGGCCTGAACGACCAGACGGTCGAGGGCCTGGCCAGGCTGTCGGGCGACCGGCGCTTCGCCTTCGACTCCTACCGCCGCTTCATCACCATGTATTCGAACGTGGTGCTGGGCCTGAGCCACGACGATTTCGAAGAGGTGCTGGACGCCCACAAGGACCGGCTGGGCGTCAGCGTCGACACCGACCTGAAGGCAGAGGACTGGGAGCGGGTGGTCGCCGACTACAAGGCCGTGGTCGAGCGCGAACTGGGCCACCCCTTCCCGCAGGATCCGAAGGACCAGCTGTGGGGCGCCGTCGGCGCCGTGTTCGAAAGCTGGATGAACGACCGGGCCAAATTCTATCGCCGCATGCACGACATCCCCGAAAGCTGGGGCACGGCGGTCAATGTCCAGTCGATGGTGTTCGGCAATATGGGCGAGACCTCGGCCACCGGGGTGGCCTTCACCCGTAATCCCTCGACCGGCGAGGCGCGGCTGTACGGCGAGTTCCTGATCAACGCCCAGGGCGAAGACGTGGTGGCGGGCATCCGCACGCCACAGTCCCTGACCAGGATCGGCCGCGAGGAAATGGGCGAGACCGCCCCCTCGATGGAAGAGGCCATGCCCGAGGTATTCGGTCAGTTCGTCGAGGTGGTGGGCAAGCTGGAGAGCCACTATCGCGACATGCAGGACATCGAGTTCACGGTCGAACAGGGCCGGCTCTGGATGCTGCAGACCCGCAACGGCAAGCGCACCGCCAAGTCGGCCCTGAAGGTGGCCGTCGATCTGGCGGCCGAAGGGGTGATCACCCAGGAAGAGGCGATCAGCCGGGTCGAGCCGTCGGCGCTGGACCAGCTGCTGCACCCGACCCTGGACCCGGAGGCGACCCGCACCGTCATCGCCGCCGGCCTGCCCGCCTCGCCCGGCGCGGCGACCGGCAAGATCGTGTTCGACGCCGACGAAGCCGAGCGGCTGGCCGGTCTGGGCGAAGCCGTCATCCTGGTGCGCGAGGAGACCAGCCCTGAGGACATCCACGGCATGCACGCCGCCCGCGGCATCGTCACGGCGCGGGGCGGCATGACCAGCCACGCGGCCGTGGTGGCGCGCGGCATGGGCCGGGCCTGCGTCTCGGGCGCCGGGGAGATCCATATCGACGAGGCCAAGGGCGTCTTCACCGCCCGCGGCCGCAGCTTCAAGGCCGGGGAGATCATCACCATCGACGGCTCGAAGGGCGAGGTGCTGGACGGCGCCGTGCCGATGATCGAGCCGGAACTGACCGGCGACTTCCAGACCCTGATGGGCTGGGCCGACCAGGTGCGCCGCCTGAAGGTGCGCGCCAACGCCGAGACCCCGCTGGACGCCAAGACCGCGCGCGGCTTCGGCGCCGAGGGCATCGGCCTGTGCCGGACCGAGCACATGTTCTTCGACGATACCCGGATCGCCGCCGTGCGCGAGATGATCCTGGCCGACGACGAGGCCGGGCGCCGCACGGCCCTGGCCAAGATCGCGCCCTTCCAGAAGTCGGATTTCGTCGAGCTGTTCGAGATCATGGCCGGCCTGCCGGTGACGGTGCGTCTGCTGGACCCGCCGCTGCACGAGTTCATTCCTCATACGGAAGAGGACATCGACGCCCTGGCCGCCTCTTCGGGCATCGACGCTGAGAAGCTGAAGCGCCGGGCCAAGGAGCTGCACGAGACCAACCCCATGCTGGGCCACCGCGGCTGCCGCCTGGGCGTGGCCTATCCCGAGATCTACGAGATGCAGGTGCGGGCCGTGCTGGAGGCCGCCTTGGAGGTGAAGAAGAGCTCGGGCGTGGCGCCGATTCCGGAGATCATGCACCCGCTGGTCGCCCTGGGTCTGGAGATGAAATATCTGCGCGAACTGACCGACCGCACGGCCAAGGCGGTGTTCGCCGACGCGGGCGACAGCGTCGAATACCTGGTCGGCACCATGATCGAACTGCCGCGCGCCGCCATCCGCGCCGGGGACCTGGCGGAATACGCCCAGTTCTTCAGCTTCGGCACCAATGACCTGACCCAGACGACCTTCGGCATCAGCCGCGACGATTCGGGGCGGTTCCTGCAGGCCTATCTGGACAAGGGCATCTTCGAGACCGATCCCTTCGTGCGTCTGGACCAAGACGGCGTCGGCGGCCTGATCGAGATCGCGGCTGAGCGGGGGCGCGCGGTGCGGCCCGAGGTAAAGCTGGGCATCTGCGGCGAACACGGCGGGGATCCGTCGTCGATCGCCTTCTGCGAGAAGGCCGGCCTCGACTACGTCTCCTGCTCGCCCTACCGCGTGCCGATCGCCCGGCTGGCGGCGGCCCAGGCGGCGCTGAGCGGGGAGCGCGAGAAGGACCGGTAAGCCTCCTCTCTTCATTGGGCGAATCAAGATCAGGGCGGTCTCTGCGGAGGCCGCCCCTTTTTGTTGCGACGCCACAAAGCCGCCGATCTTGACGGAACACAGTCTGTGTCTCGGCGCACACAGATGCGAGCCTGTTCCCGCGCCCTATGGAACAGACGATGACGCACCCCATTTAAGCACTCGCTGGATGGGGCCGGATGATCCTCAAGATCACCGCATCTAGGAGTAAATAGAAACAATGCGTAACATTCTTATCGCCGCCGCCGCCGTCTCTGCTTTCGCCGCGCCTGCTTTTGCGCAGACGACACAGGGCCCGACCTATTACGGCACGCTGGGTTATTCGCAGCTGGACCATTCTGACGGCGACCTCGGCGCCGTGACCGGCCGCCTCGGCGCCAAGTTCAATCCCTATATCGGGGTCGAGGGCGAGGCCTCGGTGGGCGTCAAGGACGACGACTTCACCATCGCCGGCGTGGACGGCAAGCTGGAACACCAGTACGACGCCGCCGCCTATCTGGTCGGCTCCTATCCGGTGACGCCGAACTTCGAACTGTTCGCCCGCGGCGGTTACGGCACCAGCAAGATCAAGGCCGAGCTGGCCGGGATCGAGGAAGAGGCCGACGGCGAAAGCTGGAACTACGGCGCCGGCGCCAACTATTATTTCGACGGCCAGAACGGCGTGCGCGCCGACTGGACGCGCCGCGACTTCACCGACAGCGACGTCGAGGCCGACGTCTATTCGGTCAGCTACGTCCGCCGCTTCTGATCTGAAGCTTCAGGCGAATTGAAGAAGGCGCGTTCCGAAAGGGGCGCGCCTTTTTCAATCCTTGCGGTTCAGGCGAAGTCGCCGGCCAGGGCCCAGCGTTGCGAGCCCTCGCCGAACGGACGCACGAACCAGTCGCGGTACTGTTCGAAGGCTTCGATGATCTTCTGGCGCAGGTCGGGCGTGTTCACCGCCTCGCCGCGCTGACGTCTGAGGGCCGCGACACAGTCGACGACCATATTCTGATGAGCCGCACCGCCCATGCTCTTCAGCACGGCGGCTATATCTTGGGCCAGGCTTTCCAGCACCGACTTGGGCGTCTGAGCCATCTGGGAACTCCCCTGTTCTCGACAAGACAGGCGTCGCAAAATCCGGCGCCGGTTTCAAGCGGAGCCGAGGGGATTATCGTCGCAGAGCAGGATTAACCTGACGTAACGGCGCTCGAACTTTTTGGTTCTGCGAAATCAGCCGCGCTTGCGCACGAACACGGTCCCCGCCGAGTACCCTGCGCCGAAGCTGCAGATCAGGCCGGTCTCGCCGGGAGCGAAGCCGTCGTTGTGCAGGTGGAAGGCGATGATCGACCCGGCCGAGGAGGTGTTGGCGTAGTCGTCCAGGATGATGACGTTCTCGGCCTCGGTCGGTTCGCGTCCCAGCACCTTCTTGCCGATCAGCTGGTTCATGTTGATGTTGGCCTGGTGCAGCCACAGCCGCTTCAATTCCTGCGGATCCAGACCCAGTTCGCCGGCGTGGTCGACGATCATGTCCGACACCATCGGCACAACGTCCTTGAACACCTTGCGGCCCTGCTGGATGAACAGCTTGTCGTTCTGGACGCTGTCGTCGGCGACCGGCGAATCCAGATGGTCGGTGTCGCGGGCGTTGCGGTTCAGGAAGCCGAAATTGTTGCGGATATTGTTCGAGAAGACGGTCTTCAACCGCGACCCCAGGACGTCCCAGCCGCCCGGCCCGGCGGTGTCAGACGACTCGACGATCACGGCGGTCGCCACATCGCCGAAGATGAAGTGGCTGTCGCGGTCGGTGAAGTTCAGGTGGGCGGAGCAGATCTCCGGGTTGACCATCAGCACCGCCTTGACCGAGCCGCCGGCGATGAAATCGGCCGCCGTCTTGATGCCGAAGGTGGCCGAGGAACAGGCCACGTTCATGTCGAAGGCGAATCCCTCGATCCCCAGGGCCTGCTGCACCTCGATGGCCATGGCCGGATACGGGCGTTGCATGTTGGAGGCGGCGCAGAGCACCGCGCCGATCTCGCTGACCGGCTTGCCCCAGGCCTCGATCGCCTGGCGGGCGGCCTTGACCGCCATCTCGGCCAGGAGCGACAGCTCGTCATTGCTGCGCTCGGGCAGGTTGGGCGCCATGCGGGCGGGGTCGATCACCCCGGCCTTGTCCATCACGAACCGCTGCTTGATGCCCGAGGCCTTTTCGATGAACTCGGGCGAGGAATGGGGCTTGGCCTCCAGCTCGCCGGCCTCGATCTGGGCCGCGTGACGGGCGTTCCAGCCGTCGGCCCAGGCGTTGTAGCTGTCGACCAGTTCGGCGTTGGAGACGGACTGTTCGGGGGTGAAGAGGCCGGTGGCGGCGATGACGGCGTGGGTCACTGAGTTCTTGTCCTATCGCTCGGCCCGCGGGCCTCGCTGCTTGAGGACCGTCCTCACACTCGGCGCGCTGCGCCTCGCTGCGTGAGGAGGGTTTCCTTTACGAACGCCTTCAATAGGACGGCGGCGGCCTGCGGTCGAGAGAGGCGATGATCCCGGCGGCCCAGCGCTGGATCTGGCCGCGCGGCGCCGGGGGCGGCGGCTGGTCGCGGGCGGCGATCAGGGCCTGGACCAGATCCTCGGCCTCGCAGGGCCAGCCCTGGGGCGTGACATAGAGCGGATAATGGATCAGGGCGGCCAGGATCAGATGATCGACTGTGGCGCGACGGGTGCGGCGCTCGAAGCCCAGCCGGTCGTCGGTCAGGCCCCAGCCGGCGTAGAAGGGCCGGCCATAGACCGACACCGCCTTGCCCCGCATCAGGGCCTCGAACCCGGTCAGGGAGGTCAGGGTCGCCACCCGTCGGCAGGCGTTCAGGCAGTCGATGATGTCCAGCCCGTCCGCCAAGGCGTCGACGGCGGACAGGGCCGAGGCGTCCAGCCGTCCGGGCCGGTTGCCGGCCAGAACGTCAGGGTGGTTGCGATAGACCAGGAAGGCGTCCGGGTGATCGGCCCGCGCCGCCTCGACAAGAGCGGAGTTGGTGTTCAGGTCCGGTTCGCAGCCCAGCAGGATCGACTTGTCGTTCTCGACCTGGCCGACGACCAGCAGCACTTCGCGATCCGCAGGCCAGTCGGCCGGCGCCTGGCCCTTCAGATTATATTTCGACAGGCCCGCCTCGACGATCCGGGTCCGAAGCGCAGCGGCGCGGGCCAGTTGCTCCGGCGTGGCGTCTGTCGTCTCGATCAGGGTTTCCAGCCGCGACGGGCGCGACGGGTCGTAATAGACCCCCTGGTCGTCCAGGGCGACCGACAGGGCGCCGACGAAGTCCGAACCCAGGCCGCGCGAGCGGATGAAGCCGTCCTCCATACGGACGGTCGGGCCGCTGAAGTCGGCGGCGGCCCGGCACACGGCCTCGCTCTCCTTGCCCGCCCACCAGATCAGCCGGCCGTTGGTCGCGGCGGCGTGGGCGGCGGCGCGCGACGGCGACATGAAGTATCGCATCCGCGCCTTGGGCGAGTTCAGCAGGCGGCGCACCGGCGGCCGTTTGGCCGGGGCGAAGCCGACGGCGGACCAGGCGCCCGCCAGACGGTCGGCGCGGTCGCGCAGGCAAATCAGCCGCTCCAGCGCCTGTTCGGCCTCGCACCGCTCGCCGGTGACGGGATCGACATAGCGGCTGTAGGCGATCAGGGCGGCGGCGGCGACCTGTTCCACCGTGCGCGCCGCGCCGCGTCGGCCGGTGGCCACCGCGTCGGTCGTCAGCCCCCAGCCGGAATAGAAGGGCGCCCCGAAACAGCGGACCGGCAGGCCCCGCAACAGGGCCTCGAACCCCAAGGCCGAGGTGACGCAATAGACGGCGTCCACCGCCGCCAGCAGGTCGGCGGGCCGCACATCGGCGTCAACCAGGGTGACGCCGGACAGGTCCGTGACGCAGCCCCGCTTCTTGCCCGCCGCCACCGCCGGGTGGCGTTTGACGATCAGCTGGGCGCCGGGTTCGTCGCGGCGGGCGGCGGCGACCATGGCGTCGAAACTGTCTTGCGTCGCCAGGCCGTAGCCGATGGAGGCGTCGCCGAAGGTCTGGTCCACGATCAGCACGCGGCGGCCGGGC
>MGLN01000050.1:0-1517 GCA_001796045.1 Caulobacterales bacterium RIFOXYB1_FULL_67_16
ACGTCGCGCGGGGTGACGCTCTGCTGACCGTCCTCGAAGCGAACACCGACCGTGGTGCGAACCAGCGGAATGATCTCCGCATCGATCATCGCGTAGGCGGCGTTGACCTGAAGCTCGGCGTCATAGGCGCTGGCGCCGTTGCTGCCGGCGATCTCACGCAGCTGCAGGGTCGTCGGATTGATGTTGTAGTCCGAGAACAGATAGTCGATCCGCGAATGGCGCTGATCGTCGGTCAGGCTGTTGACCGCCTCGAACTGCAGATCGTGACGGGTGGCTTCCCGGTTGTTGTCCAGCGAGGCCACGCCGGCGCTGATGACCGCGTCGCGCGTCTCGGAGAGCGGCAGGGTGTAGGCCACGTCCACGCCGCCCGAGACGATGTCGTCGTCCAGCTCGCTGAACGAGATCAGATTCCCCTGGACGTTGTGAATATAATCGCCGTCCGCATCGACGCCGTACTGGAAGCGCGACTCATAGGGCGCGTCCCGCGAGGTCTTCGCGTAGGCGGCGCGCCAGTCGATTTCCAGCGAACCGTCCATGAACTCATGCTCGCCGGCCAGCTGGCTGCTCCAGAGCTGGCGCACGAACCATTCGGTATAGTCGTTGCGGATCACGCTGCCGCCGGCGTCGAAGTCCGGACCGGCGACCGTGCGGGCCTCCTTGGTCGTGTTGCGGACGTAGAGGTTGGTCCACTTCACTTCATGGTCGGCGTTCGACAGCGACAGACCGCCCAGGAAGTTCAGACGGATGTCGTTCTGGTTCGACTCGACGTCATAGGTGGAGACGGGCACCAGGACTTCGCCCTGGAACTGGCCCTCTTCCTGGACGCCGCGACGCGCACGCCAGCTGTTGTCGTAGCCGGCCACCGCGATCACGCCCAGCGAACCGAGGCCCGTATCCTGCGAAAAGCCGCCGGCCAGTTCAACACCGCCGTCGATGGGGGTCTTTTCCCGTTGCAGCAGACGCAGGGGCGCGTTCACCAACGACTGGCCCATGGTCTGGAGCTGGTCGGCGGTGAAGTTGGCGCTGTTGATCTGCTTGCCTTGGGCGAAGGCGATGGCGATCTCGCCGGGCACTTCGCGGGTGTCGTCGTCAAACCCGGTGAAGTCGGTGCGCGACCCGTAATAGATCAGGCTTTCCTTGCCGGTGGACTCGGTATTGCCGCCCAGCGAAAGCTTCATGTTGAAGAAGGGCTGGTTGGGCGCGTCAATGGTGTGCAGGTCGATGACGCCGCCGCCGAACTCGCCGGGGAAGTTGGGCGAATAGGTCTTCTGAACCGTCACGCCGTCCAGGATGCTGGAGGGGAAGAGGTCCAGAGGCACGACGCGTTGCAGCGGCTCGGGGCTGGGCAGGGGCGAACCGTTCAGCAGGGCCGAGGAATAACGCTCGCCCAGGCCGCGGACATAGATGAACCGGCCTTCGACGATCGACAGGCCGGTGACGCGGGTCAGGGCGGCGGCGGCGTTGCTGTCGCCGGTGCGCTCCAGGTCCTCGGACGTCAGGAAGGCCGCGACTTCGGA
>MGLN01000050.1:1614-2311 GCA_001796045.1 Caulobacterales bacterium RIFOXYB1_FULL_67_16
GTCGGGGAAGTCGTCGGGGCCGTCTGGGCGAACGCCAGGCCGGGCGCGATCAGCGCACTGGTGGCGAGAAGGACCCCGCTCAGGGTCAGAGTAAGTCTATTCATGGTCTGCGCCTTGAAGGGGTCAGGAAACGCGAAGAACCGGCGGCGACCCTCGGGCCGCCGCCGGCGCAGTCGTCTTCAGCAGGTCGAGCCGGCGGTCAGGCCGCAGGTCCAGCCCTGCCACCAGGTGTCCTGGGCGTTCCGGACAGCGCCGATGTAGGTGACGCTGTCGAAGAAGGTGTAGACCGTCTTCGGATCGATCGCCGTCACGGCGTTTTCGTTGGCGCCGTTGATGAAGGCCAGGTTCTGGTTGGCGATCGTTGCGCCCGCGGGCGCCGTCAGGGTCGAGGTTCCCGCCGCCGTGACGTTGGTGTTGCGGGCGTTGGTGAACACGGCCGTCGAGCGGGCGACGTTGGCCGGACGATACGAGACCGAGCAAGACATGTAGATCGAGCGCAGCGACGGCGAGGCGTTGCCGTCGAAGCTGGTCTGGGTGTCGGCGTCGGCGATGTCGAAGCAGCCGGCGACCGAGCCCGTCGTCGAGGTGGCGACAATGTTCATCAGCAGCGGCTGGGTGCCGGTGTCGAAGTGCATGACCGTGTGGGCGTCGATCGGGGCGTTGCGGCCGACGAGGGTCCAGTTGGCGATCTTCGGCT
>MGLN01000050.1:2401-5292 GCA_001796045.1 Caulobacterales bacterium RIFOXYB1_FULL_67_16
CGCCAGCCGGTGTCGGTGTCCAGACCGTCGTCGTCGGCGCCGTTGATGACGATGTGCTTCAGATTGGCGTTGCCGCCGAAGATTTCGATGCCGTCGTCCGAGCTGTTGTACGACTGGATGTACTCCAGAGTCGTGCCCGAGCCGACGCCGGCCAGGGTCAGGGCCTGCAGCTCATTGCCGGTCGAGATTTCGAAGCCCGAGTACTTGATCTGGACGTAACGCAGACGGCCCGAGTTGTCGGCCGGGGTGTTGCCGCCGTAGAAGGCGCTGGTGCCTTCGACCTGACCGGTGCAGGTGACCGGGGCCGTCAGCTGGCAGTTGGCCTGAGGCGCGCGGCCGGCGAGCACGATGCCGCCCCACTGACCTTGCGAGGTCGCGGTGGCCGTGCCCTCGATGTCCTGACGGCTGGTGAAGATCACCGGGTTGGTCGCCGTGCCCTCGGCGTAGATCTGCGAGCCGCGGTTGACCAGCAGATAGTCGCCGCCGCTCGAGGCGAAGACCTTAACGCCCGGCTCGATCGTCAGAATGCCTTGCGTGCCCGTGGTGGAGGCCGGGTCGATGCCGCGGTCGGTGCCGACTTCGGTGCGGCCGCTGATGGCGTAGATGGTGCCGGCGCGGACCGACAGGGTCAGATTGCCCAGGATCTGCTGCGGCAGTTGGCAGACGCGCAGGGTGCCGTTGGCGATGGTGCCGACGTTCGACAGACCCGTCGGGCAGTCCGAGGCGGGGGTGCCGGGCGTCGGCGTGGTCGGGGTGGTCGGCGTGCTGCCGCCGCCGTTGCCGAAATCGCCTTCGCCGGGCGAGGCCACCTCGGCCGAGCCGCAGGCGGCGAGCGCGAGGGCGCTGGCCGCCGTCACGAGAAGAGTCTTGAGCTGAAGGCCGGTCATCGTCAGTCCACCGTGTCTGATCAAAGAGCTATGACAGGGGACGACCGAGCTCATGCCCGGCCGCGATGACATGATCGTCCCTCCTGCCCAACTTCAGTCATAGTCAGACCGTGTGACGGCGCTTGCGCTCTAAGATGAAGGTTCGGCGGAGGTTTTGCGGACAATTGGCGTCTGTTTTGCAATCATTTGTCCGCTAACAAATCGATTTCGACACCGTCAGTAGACCCCTTTTCGGCCTAGAACCGCGGGAATCGTGCGCGCCAGCAGGAGCAGGTAAGTGCGTATGGTCAGATTGCGGGAAAGCCACACATCCATGGCAACCCGTCGCGGATAGGACACATCGTTTCGACCGGAGACCTGCCACAACCCCGTCAGCCCGGGTCGCATGAGGCAGTAGGCGGCGAACCGACGACCATACAGAGCGCGCTCTTCCGCCACGATCGGTCGCGGCCCGACCAGAGACATGTCGCCGGCGAGGACGTTGAGCAGTTGCGGCAGCTCGTCGAGGCTCGACAAGCGCAGCAACCGGCCCAGGGGCGTCACCCGCGGATCTTGACGCAGCTTGCGCCGCTCGGCCCATTCCTGGTCCGCCACATCGGCCAGCCGCCGCTCGGCGTCGGGGACCATGGAGCGGAATTTCAGACAGGCGAAGGGCCGCCCGCCCTGCCCGATCCTCTGCTGGCGGAACAGAGCCGACCCGCCGTCCTGGGCCCGCACCGCTAAGGCGATCAGGATCAGGGTCGGCAGGAAGAAGATCAGGGCCGCCCCCGCCGCCGTCACATCGATCAGCCGCAGGATCAGAGTCCGGCCGCGCCTCGTCTTGCGCCGGGGCCTCGTCTCCGCCATGGCGCCGCCCAGCACGGCCTCGACCGTCGTCATATCCGATCCCCCCGCGGGGAACATTTCTCAAGATTGTCGCTTTGGCAACTCAAAGTTACATTGGCGGATGCCAACCGGGCTCAGCCGAGGTTGACGCGACACGACAGCCTATCATAGGTTGCATAGTGGCCGCAGATGACACCAAGATTACGCACCGTCCCCCGCTTCGGCTCGTCGAGCCGCCGCCGGAACCCCGCTGGTCCGGACGGCGGCGGGTCGCCGTCATGATCGGCCTGGGCGTCCTGGTCTGGATTTTGGTGGCCGGCGGGGCCTGGTTGCTGGCGCGGGCCCTGGCCTGATCAGTCGCCGTTCCACCAGCCGAGGCTGACCGGAAGCCGTAGTCCGTCCACGGTGACGGTCCCGACGATCACCGGCGTCCGGTCGCCCAGATTGCGCCGCGCCGTGGCCAGGGCGCCGGGGTCGATCCGCACCTCCAGCCGCGCCTCCTGACCGCCCGGAGCGACGCTCCGGAGGCTCAGCCGCTCGTCCGTCACTTCATAGGCGAGCGGCGTCAGGGCCACGCGTCCTTGCGGCCCCGCCAGGGTCAGGATCAGGGGCGAGGCCTCCCGCCGCCCGGCTTCCCAGGCCGCGAAGGCCGAGGCCTGGCCGACGAACAGGCTCTCGACCCGCCAAGCCTCTTCCGTCTCGGTCACCGGCCGATAGTCGCCGGAGATGTCTCCCTCCAGCCGATGACGAAACTCCGCCGGACGCGCCGGCCCGGCCGCCGGAGCCTCCGGTCGGGTCTGCCGCCGCTCGCAGCCGCTCAGAGCGGCCGCCCCGATCAGGACAGTGCCGATAAGCCGGGTCAGGACCAGTCGCCGCATCATCGATCCAGAGACTGGTCCAGGGCCCGGAAGCCGGCGATGGCCAGTTCGGTCGACGAAGTGAAGACCTCGGGCCGGATCCGCTCATAGTCGTCGGTCGGGCGATGATAATCGGGATGATAGTCGACGCCCATATAGAGGAAGGGCACGCCCTTCTCGAAGAAGGCGCCTTGGTCCGAGGCCGAGACCCAGTTGTTCTCGCCCACATCCTGCGGCGTGTCCTTACCGAAGGCGAAGCTGACGGGGCCGACCGCCGCCACGGGTTCGAGGATCGGGCGCAGGTTCGGATGCTGATAGGTTC
>MGLN01000051.1:0-14005 GCA_001796045.1 Caulobacterales bacterium RIFOXYB1_FULL_67_16
CCAGGTCCGCATCCAGGCCGATCAGCAGGCGGACGCCGGACGCGTCGGCCGCTTCACGCAGGCGTCGGCCGGTCTCGACCGCATCGGTCGCCCCGAAGGCGCGAAACACCACGCCCGCCCCCGCCGGCAGTCTGGCGACCGTCACCCAGGGCTGGGGCGTCCGTTCCGGGTCGGTGAAGAACAACAGGGGCGGCAAACCGGCGGCCTTCGGGCTGACAGCCGCCGCCGCGCGGTTTAGAGCGGTCGCTGCCTCCCAGAGCGCGCGCGCCTCATCGCTGTAACCGTCCGGCAGGATCATGACCCCCTCTTCCTCCGCTTCATCGCCCGCGTCCATCGCCGAAAACCTGGCCGAGGTCCGGGCCCGCATCGACGCGGCCTGCCGCGCCGTTGGACGCGACCCGGCGACGGTGACCCTGACCGCCGTCTCCAAGACCCAGGCCCCAGAGGCCATCGACGCCATTCTGGCTGCGGGTCAGCGTGCCTTCGGCGAGAACCGGGTGCAGGAGGCGCAAGCCCGCTGGACCGCCCGCCGCCCGGGTCTGGGCTCTCTCGAACTGCGTCTGATCGGTCCGCTTCAGACCAACAAGGCCGAAGACGCCGTGGCCCTGTTCGACGTCGTCGAAACCTTGGACCGCGAGAAGCTGGCGCGCGCCCTCGCCGATGCGGCGCACAAGCTGGGCCGCGCGCCCCGCGTCCTTGTCCAGGTCAACACCGGCGCCGAGCCCCAGAAGGCCGGCGTCCTGCCCGAGGCCGCCGACGCCCTGATCGCGGCGGCGCGCGACGGCTATGGGCTGAAGATCGAGGGCCTGATGTGCATCCCACCTGCGGAAGAGGAGCCGACGCCCCATTTCACCCTTCTGGGTCAGATCGCCGCCCGCAACGGACTTTCGGTCCTTTCCATGGGCATGAGCGGCGACTACGAGACGGCCATCCGCTGCGGCGCGACCCATGTCCGCGTGGGAACCGCATTGTTCGGGGAACGAATTCGACCCTAAAAAGCCTCTAGGCCGTAACCCGACGTGAATTCTCTCCCCCAAGCCTTGGCGCGGGGGCCAAGCCTCGCCATTGTCTGTACATGCCCACGCCCAAGACCATCCTGATCATCGACGATGACGACGACCTGCGCGAAGCCCTGGCTGAGCAGTTGAATCTCCACGAGGAGTTCAAGACCCAGCAGGCCTCCACCGCCGCCGACGGCGTCCGCATGGGGCGCGAGATTCGCGCCGACCTGATCCTGCTGGACGTCGACCTGCCCGACATGGACGGGCGCGAGGCCTGCCGCCTGTTGCGCAAGGACGGGGTGTCCACGCCGGTGATCATGTTGACGGCCCAGTCGGCCGACGCCGACGCCATCCTGGGCCTGGATGCGGGCGCCAACGACTATGTCACCAAGCCCTTCCGCTTTGCGGTCCTGCTGGCCCGCATCCGCGCCCATCTGCGCAGCCACGAACAGTCGGAAGACGCGGTCTTCTCGATCGGCCCCTACGAGTTCCGGCCTGCCGCCAAGGTGCTGATGGACGCCAAGGGCAAGAAGGTGCGGCTGACCGAGAAGGAAACCAACATCCTGAAGTACCTCTATCGCGCCGGCGCCAAGCCCGTGTCGCGCGAGGAGCTGCTGACCGAGGTCTGGGGCTATAACGCCGGCGTCACCACCCACACCCTGGAAACCCACATCTATCGCCTGCGCCAGAAGATCGAGCCCGAGCCAGGCCAGGCCCGCCTGCTGCTCACCGACGCGGGCGGCTATCGCCTGCAGCCCTAGCGGTATGCGCGGTCCGCCTGGATCGTGAATATCGGCAGGAACAGGTGAACCAGAGGCCCTATGGTCACGGCGTAGATCACCGTGCCGACGCCGATCGACCCGCCCAGCATCCCGCCGACCGCCACGACCGCCAACTCGATGGCGGTGCGCACCCATTTCACCGACCGGCCGGTGCGGGCAACGATCCCCGTCATCAGCCCGTCGCGCGGTCCCGGCCCCAGGCCGGCGCCGATATAGGCCCCGCTGGCGACGCCGTTCAGCACGACGCCCGCGCCGAACAGCCCGATCCTGAGCGGTAGGTCCAGGTCAGACGGGATCCAGGCCAGGCCATGGTTGGCCACCGTCCCGATCACCAGAACATTGGCCACAGTGCCCACGCCGGGCCGCTGGCGCAGGGGAATCCACAGCAGCAGGACGGCCATACCGATCAGGTTGACCACCAGGCCGAAGCTGATTCCGGCCGGCTGGTAGTGTTCGAACACCCCCTGGTTCAACACGTCCCACGGATCCAGCCCCAGATCGGCGCGGACGATGAGGGCGATGGACAGCCCATAAAGGGCGAGGCCGACGAACAGCTGGATCAGGCGACGGGTCATATCCGTCGTTAGAGCGAAACTGGATATTAAAAAAAGGGCCAGTTATGGCATTCTGGCCCTATGCCCCCTCGATCTGTCGGCCTCGGCCCCTTCATCCGCCACCTCGGCGTCTGGCGCGCGAACGGCGCCGGCGCGACCTACCGCCAGCTGGCTGCAGCGATTCGACTTCTGATCCTCGACGGCCGCCTTCCGCTCGCAGCCCGTTTGCCGGGGGAACGCGAGGCGGCCCAGGCCCTGGGGCTGAGCCGGACCACGGTCTCGGCCGCCTACGGGCGATTGAGAGACGAGGGCTTTCTGGCCGGCGGTCAGGGACAGGCGGCTCGCACCAGCCTGCCGGCCGGTCCCGGCCCTCGCCATACCCCCTCTGAGGACGCGCCGACGTCGGGAATGATCGACCTTACGGCGGCGGTGCTTCCCGCCGATCCCAATGTCCATGCCGCCTATGTACGGGCCTTGGAACGGCTTCCGGCCCGCCTGCCCGGTCACGGCTATGAGGCGGCGGGTCTGGAAGAACTGCGCGAAGCCGTGGCCCAGGCCTATAGGCGACGCGGCCTGCCGACCTCGGCCGGCCAGATCCTGATCACGCACGGCGCTCACAGCGGCCTTGTCCATCTGTTGCGGCTGACCGTTCGGCCCGGCGCCCCGGTGGTCTTCGACCATCCCACCTATCCCCAGGCGATCGACGCCATTCTTGCAGCGGGCGCCCGGCCGGCCCCGGTCGCCCTGCCTGACGACGGCGAGGACGGCTGGGACCTCGAGAGCCTGATCTCGACCTGTCGCAGCAGCGGCGCGGCGATGGCCTATCTGGTCCTGGACCACAACAATCCGACGGGACGGATGATGCGCGCCTCGGACCGCGCCCGCCTGCTGGCGGCGCTTAAGGGATCCGAGACCCTTCTGGTGCTGGACGAAACCCTGGTCGAACTGACGCTCAGCGGCCCCCCTGCCCTCACCGCCTCCGCCGTGGACGCCCCGCGCGTGGTGCGGCTGGGCTCCATGTCCAAGAGCGTCTGGGGCGGTCTGCGCATCGGCTGGATTCGCGCTGACCGGGGCGTGATCCAGCGCCTGGCCCAGAGCCGCGCCAGCTTCGATCTGGGTGTCCCGATCCTGGAGCAACTGGCCGCTGTCGAACTGCTGAACGACGGCGGGGCCGCCCTGGCGGCGCGCCGACCCCTGTTGCGGGCGCGGCGTGATTATCTGAGAGCGCGGCTGGCCGAACGCCTGCCCGACTGGTCCTGTCCGCGTCCCGCCGGGGGGCTTTCGGTCTGGGCCCGTTTGCCGGAACCGATCGGCTCCATCCTGACTGTTCAGGCGGCGGCTGAAGGTCTGCGCCTGGCGGCCGGCCCGCGCTTCGGCGTGGACGGCGCCTTCGAACGACGGCTGCGCCTGCCCTACACCCTCCCCGAGAGCGAACTGGACGAGGCTGTGGAACGCCTCGCGCGGGCGGCGAAGAAGGCGGCCCGGGGCAAGTCGGCGCCGCCGGTTTCGACCAAGCCTGTCCCGGTCTACTGAAGCCTCAGACCTCCAGGTCCACCGTCACCGGGGCATGGTCCGACGGGCGGTCCCATTCGCGGACGTCGTCGTGGATGCGGGCGGTGTCCTTGACTACGGCCGAGGTCAGGCCGGGCGAGGTCCAGATGTGGTCCAGGCGCAGGCCGCGGTTGGACTTGCGGAAGTCGGCCGCGCGATAGCTCCACCAGCTGGCCAGCTTCTGCGGCTCGGGGAAACGATCCCGCAGCACATCGGCGAAACCGCCCGTGGCCTGAAGCCGGTTCAGGGTCTCGACCTCGATCGGCGTATGGCTGACGATCTTGGACATGTAGCGGTGATTGAAGACGTCGCCCTCGCCCGGGGCGATGTTGAAGTCGCCGGCCATGACCAGGGGCCGCGCCTTGTCCTGTTGGGCGACGATGGCGGTCAGCTGCTCGTAGAAGTCCATCTTGTGATCGAACTTGGGGTTCAGCGCCCGGTCTGGAATGTCGCCGCCGGCGGGGATGTAGAAGTTCTGCACGTCGATCCCCGCCACCCGCGCCGAGACGCAGCGGGCGTGGCCCAGTTTGCAGGCCTGGAAGGTCTCGTTGTCCTCCAGCGGCAGCCGCGAGGCGATGGCCACCCCGTGCCACCCCTTCTGCCCCGCCACGCGCAGATGGGGCAGGCCCATGGCCTCGAAGTCGGCGCGGGGGAACTGGTCCGTGGTGCATTTGATTTCCTGCAACAGCAGGACGTCGGGGGCGCGTTCGGCGACGAAGCGGGCGACCTGGTCGATGCGCAGGCGGACGGAATTGATGTTCCAGGTGGCGAGGCGAAGAGTCATGCCTCGCTGTAGCAGGCCCCGCCGGATAAAAAAGGCCCGGCCGCTACGGGCCGGGCTGATGAAGGTGATCGTCTCTCTCGCCGCCGGGAGGGGGATGCATCCGAGGCGGTAGAGCGGCCGCCGCCGCTCTGTGTTCTTGATGTCACGACCTAAGGAAAAGGTCAAATTGTCATATTTTGCCCTTTGAGCGTGATCATCTGGCAACGGACTTATCGTCTCGTTCAAGCCTCAGTTGCGGCCTGGTCGCCGCGTGGGATCGCGCAGCTGGAACAGGCTGGCCGACAGGCCGGAGGCGGGCCTCAGACCCACCAGCTGGGTCCGGGTCCGGGACCCCTGGGCGTCCGTAATGGTCCATTCCTGCAGACGGACGGGGTTGCCGGCGAAGCTCAGCAGGACCGCGCCGTCATTGGGCCGCCCCGCGTCGCGGGCGGTGATGGCGAAGCCGCCGCCGGCCATACGCGTCACCCGCTCGATCCGCACGCCCTGGTCCAGCCGGACATTGCGCGCCAGGAAGGTCGACAGGGGCGTACGCCCCAGAGGAACCTGCTGGAAATTGTTTAGCCGCGGATCATAGCGTTTGACGTTGTAGCCGTCGGACACGACCAGAAGCCCGGCCGGGTTGGTGTATTCGAACCGCATCTTGCCGGGACGTTGCAGATAGAAGCGGCCTTCGCGCCTCTGTCCGCCGGCGCCTGTCTCGACGAAATTGCCCTGGGCCGAGGTCAGGCCCTGCAGATAGGCCTGGGCCTGTTGCACCACGGCGCGATCCTCGGCCGACAGGCCGGCCTGGGCCTGGGCCGTATCGAACAGGCCCAGGGCGGCGACGCCGGTGATCAGGCCGGCGCCGAGCATGAGCCGCCGGCGATCCAGGGCGGAGCTGTCGGCGACCTGGGCCAAGTTCCGGGCCGAGGTCGGGATTTGGGCGCGTTCAGTCATCATAGGTCTCCCAATCGGGACGGGTCAGCGATCCTGCCGTCTTGCCCGGTCGGCTTGGCGTCGAAATGACGCGAGCCTGACCATATTCCGGCCCTCCGATGAAGCCCTGTTCATCGGAAAGCGGAAGCTTGGCGCGACGCAGGCGGCCTTAACGAGCGGCGGCGGAGGCCGTTCCCCCCGCCGTGCGTCTCCCTCAGCCGCGTTTCGACGCCTTGCGGAAGGCCGGCTTGGCCAGGGCGACGTGGCGGGCCGAAACCCGCTTCTCGCCGGCCTTGGCGGCCAAAGCGCCGTCGGCCCGGGATCCCCCGGTCGGGCCTGATCGGGCCTTCTTGGCGGCCAGGGCCTGTTTCAGCTTGTCGGCGGCGGTAGGCGCTTGGGGATGATCGGTCATGGCCGTCTTCTAGCACGGGCGAGGTCCGCTGTCCGTCGCCCTCTCGCAGCGGCCAACTCAGCCCCGCATCAGCCTCCGGCACAGGTCGTCCAGCTGTTCCAGCGAACCGTAGCGGATGGTCAGTTCGCCCTTGCCGCCGCGATCCTTCAGATCGACGTTCAGACCCAGGGCGTCGGCCAGATCCTGCTGCAAGGCGGCGACGTCCGCTCCCCCCTCCCCGCCGGCGGCGGCCGGCGCAGGCTTGCCTGGCTTGGGGCCTTCAGCCGCGCGGCGCGCCAGGGCCTCGACCTGACGGACGTTCAGCCCTTCGTTGAAGGCCTGATCCGCCAGGGCGCCGGGATTGGGCGCCGTCACCAGGGCCCGCGCATGGCCCGCCGTCAACTTGCCGTGCCGCACGTACCACAGCACCTCTTCGGGCAGCTGCAGCAGGCGCAGGGTGTTGGCGATATGGCTCCGGCTCTTGCCGACGATGCCCGCCACCTGATCCTGAGTGCGGCCGAACCGCTCCATCAGAACCCGATAGGCGTCGGCCTCTTCCAGCGGGTTCAGATCGGCCCGCTGGACGTTTTCGATGATGGCGACCTCGAACACCTCGACGTCGTCCATCTCGCGAACGACGATCGGCACCTCGGTCAGACGCGCCGCCTGGGCGGCGCGCCAGCGGCGTTCGCCGGCGATGATCTGCCAGACGCCGTCCTCGCCCGGCTGCGACCGAACCAGGATGGGCTGCAGCACCCCCTTGTCGCGGATCGAGGCCGTCAGTTCTTCCAGATGTTCCTGGGTGAAGATCTTGCGCGGCTGGTCGGGGTTCGGCTTCAGGCTCTCGATCGGCGCCAACTGGACGCCGGACGGCAGGGGCTCGCCCGCCGTCGTCGGCGCCTCGACCGGCTCGCCCATCAGGGCCGACAAGCCGCGTCCCAAACCTCTTTGTCGCTCAGCCAAGATACTCTTCCGTTTCTTCTAGGTTTCGGGCGGACGTTTCAGGCCGCCAATTTCAGGCGCTGGCGCTCGCGCTTCACCACTTCCTTGGCCAGCCGCAGGTAGGCCTGGCTGCCGGCGCATTTCAGATCATAGATCAGGGCGGGCTTACCGAAGGACGGGGCTTCGGCCACCCGGACGTTCCGGGGTATGACGCTCTCATAGACCTTGTCGCCGAAATGGGCGCGGACGTCGTTGGCCACCTGTCCCGACAGTGCGCTGCGTCGATCGAACATGGTCAGGACCAGGCCCTGGATTTCCAGAGACGGATTAAGGCTCTGCTTCACCATGTCGATGGTCCGCATCAACTGGCTGAGCCCCTCAAGAGCGAAGAATTCGCACTGCAGGGGTACCAGGACCGCGTCTGCGGCCGCCATGGCGTTCAGCGTCAGCAAGTTCAGCGACGGCGGACAATCGATCAGCACATAGTCATACGCGGTAGGGCCGTCGTCATGGGCCCGCAGGGCGTCCCTCAACCGATAAGAGCGGCGGTCGGCCTGGCTCAGCTCGATCTCCACCCCGGACATGTCCGCATCCGCCGGGACGATCCAGAGGTTGGGCACCGTCGTCTGGACCGAGGCGTCGTCGATCGAGCGCTGGTCCACCACCACGTCATAGATGGTGACCCGCCGCGTTTCACGTGGAACGCCGAGACCGGTCGAGGCATTGCCCTGCGGGTCCATGTCCACGATCAGAACCCGCTTGCCGATGGCGGCCAGGGCGGTGCCCAAATTAATGGCGGTCGTCGTCTTGCCCACCCCGCCCTTCTGGTTGGAGACGGCGAGAACGCGGGCAGGCTGCTTGTTAGTGCTTGGGGCGGGCACGTCGAACACTCCGGACTGTCACGATGCGGCCGCGCGGGTCGCTTTGCGACGGGGCCAGTTCAGCGTCGAGATGCCAGGATTTCCGCGCCTCAATCAACTCGGATTCGGCCTTCTCCCCCTTGAGGAACAGACCTTGTGCACCCCTTTGGAAGTAGGGCTGTGCATAACCCAGCAGCCGCTCCATCGGCGCGACCGCGCGGGCGGTGACGATATCGCAGGTCACGGTCTGGGCCTCAGCGCGACCGTTGATCACCGTGGCCGGAAGCCCCATCAGATCGACCATCTCCTGCAGGAAGCGGCAGCGTTTTCCCAGGCTGTCGATCAGCCAGACATGGCCGCCCGGCCGCCCTTTGGACAGGATGGCCAGGACCAGGCCGGGGAAGCCGGCCCCCGCCCCCAGATCGGCCCAGGTTCGAGCCTCGGGCGCCAGGCTCATCAGCTGGGCGCTGTCCCAGGCGTGGCGGTTCCAGAAGTCAGGCAGACTGTCCGGCCCCACAAGATTCATCACCTGGTTGGCCTCTCCCAGCCGCACGCGGAAGATCTCAAGATCGGCGATCTGGGCCTCATCGGCGCCCGTGCGGGCCTGGAAGGCGGCGCGTTCCGCATCCAGCATCAGGCGGCCGCCCCTGTCCGGGCGCTGTCCTTCGGCGTCTTTTTCACGTGGGCGAGCAGGGCCGTCAGGGCGCCCGGGGTCATGCCCTCGATCCGGCCGGCCTGGCCCAGGGTTCGGGGTTGTACACGGATCAGCTTCTCGCGGACCTCGTTGGACAGGCTGCCGATCGCGCCATAGTCGAGGTCGGCGGGCAGAACCAGGTCTTCCTCCGACCGAAGGGCCTGGGCGTCGATCGCCTGCCGATCCAGATAACTGGCGTAGCCCGCGTCAATCTCGATCTGCTCACGGATCGTCGGCTCCCAATCCGCGATGGACGGGCAGACGGAGAGGAAATGATCCAGGGTCACGCCGGGAAAGGCCAGAAGCTCGCGAATGGACCGGCGACGCCCGTCCGCATTTACCGGGATGCCGATTGCGTTCGCTTCTTTGGGCGTGAAGAAGGTTTCACGTGAAACACGACCGGCCACGGACAGATTTTCAAACTTCGCTTGAAACCGCGCGGCGCGTTCCACGCCGACAAGCCCGATCTCGATCCCCAGCGGGGTCAGCCGTTGATCGGCATTGTCCGCCCGCAGAGTGAGACGATACTCCGCCCGGCTGGTGAACATCCGATAGGGCTCGGTGACGCCGCGCGTCACCAGGTCGTCGATCATCACACCGATATAGGCCTGGTCGCGGCCCAGGATCACCGGCCCCTGCCCCGCTGCGGCCCGGGCCGCGTTCAGCCCGGCCATCAGACCCTGGGCAGCCGCCTCTTCATAGCCGGTCGTGCCGTTGATCTGTCCGGCCAGATAGAGCCCCGGCCGCTTCTTCAGTTCCAGCGCCGCGGTCAGTTCGCGGGGATCAACATAGTCGTATTCGATGGCGTAGCCGTAGCGAAACACCTCCACGCCTTCGAGGCCCGGAATGGTGCGCAGAAAGGCCAGCTGGGTCGCTTCGGACACCGAGGTGGAGATCCCGTTCGGATAGACGGTCGGATCGTCCAGCCCCTCGGGCTCAAGGAAGATCTGATGGCTGGTCTTGTCCGCGAACCGGACCACCTTGTCCTCTATCGACGGGCAATAGCGCGGTCCCCGCCCGGACAGACGCCCGCCGTAAACCGCGCTCTCGCCGAGGTTATCGGCGATGATGCGATGGGTTTCCTCGGTCGTATGGGTCACGCCGCAGGCGATCTGCGGCACGGTGATCCGGTCCGTCAGGAAAGAGAAGGCGCTCGGGATCTCGTCGGCCTCCTGCATCTCCAGCCGGTCCCAGGAGATCGTGCGCCCGTCCAGTCGTGCAGGCGTTCCGGTCTTCAGACGCCCCATGGTCAGATCGGCGGCGTGAAGATCGGCGGCCAAGCCCGTCGAGGGCGCCTCGCCATGGCGACCGGCCGGGATCCGCTCCTCACCTCGGTGGATCACTCCGTTCAGGAAGGTGCCGGTCGTCAGGACCACCGCCCCCGCTCGCACCGTCTCTCCCGCTCCGGTGATGACGCCGACGACGCGAGCGCCGTCGAGGATCAGCCGCTCCGCTGTCCCGGCCATCAGGCTGAGGTTCCACGTGGAAGCCAGCTCGGCCTGCATGGCTTCACGATACAGCCGGCGGTCGATCTGGCTGCGAGGGCCGCGCACCGCAGCCCCCTTCGACCGGTTCAACAGGCGGAACTGAATGCCCGACCTGTCGGCCAGCCGCCCCATGACGCCGTCCAGGGCGTCGATCTCGCGGACCAGATGCCCCTTGCCCAGGCCGCCGATGGCCGGGTTGCACGACATCTCGCCGATCGTCTCCAGCTTCTGGGTCAGCAGCAGGGTCCGCGCGCCCGAGCGCGCCGATGCGGCGGCCGCTTCACAGCCGGCGTGCCCGCCGCCGATCACGACGACGTCGTAGGAAAATTCCGGGGAGGTGTTCATCCGCGCCACATAGTCGAAAAGGCCGGATTTCGCCAGCCCGCCCGTGGATACGGCGGCTACGCCCGGGTTCGACGAACGTAGTCATACTTAGGGTGTTTCACGTGAAACACCGGTATTACTTTCCGATGCAGAAGCTGGAGAAGACCTCTCCCAGCACATCCTCCACCCCGATCTCCCCGGTCACCCGCGCCAGGGCGTGGGCCGCACGCCTCAGGTCGTCGCCCGCCATTTCGGGCGCCGCTTCCAGCGCCGCCAAACCGGCTTCGACAGCGGTCAAGGCCTCGCTCAGCCGCAGCCTATGACGTTCGCGCGTCACCGCAGGAAAGTCGGCCCCCGCCAGATCGCGCTCCAGCCGCGTCGCGATCCAGTCGTGCAGCTCGGTCAGTCCGACCCCGGTACGACTGCTGACCGTGACCCGATCCCAGGGGCCCCACGCCTCGACCGCGCCAAGATCGGCCTTGTTGGCCACGACCAGATCATCGGCCCGGACATAGTCCGCCGCCGCCCCCTTTGCGTCGCCGGGTGCCCGCACCCACAGCCGCAGGTCCGCCGCCTCCGCCCGGCTTCGCGCCCGTCGCACGCCTTCCGCCTCGACCGGGTCGTCGCTGTCCCTCAGCCCGGCCGTGTCCGACAGGGTCACGGCATAGCCGCCGATCACCAGCTCGGCGTCCAGCACGTCTCGCGTCGTCCCGGCGATGGGCGTGACAATGGCCGCCTCACGCTGAACCAGGGCGTTGAACAGGGACGACTTGCCGGCGTTGGTTTCACCGATCAGGACGATGCGATAGCCGTCTCGAACCCGCTCGCCCCTCGCCCCGTCGGCGACCGCACGGCGCAGGTCGCGGATCAGGCGCTCCAACACCGGCCCGGCCGTGCGCGCCAGATTGTCCGGCACCTCTTCGTCGGGGAAATCAATCTCGGCCTCGACCAGGGACAAGGCCTTCAGCAGATCGCGGCGGAAGCCGGCGTAGGTCTCGCTCAGCCGGCCGTCCAGCTGGCCCAGGGCCTGTTTGGCCTGGGCCGCCGTCTCGGCGTCGATCAGGTCCGCCACCGCCTCGGCCTGAGCCAGGTCCATACGGCCGTTCTGGAAGGCCCGGCGTGTGAACTCCCCCGGCTCGGCCGGTCTCAGCCCCAGGGCGATCAGGGCCCGGCTCGCCGCCTCGACCACGGCCCGTCCCCCGTGCAGATGAAGCTCGGCCGCATCCTCGCCGGTATAGGAGTTGGGCGCCACGAACCGCAGCACCAGGGCCTGGTCGATAGGGGCCCCCTCATGGCTCAGATCGCGCACTGAGGCCAGCCGCGGCTTCAGGCCGCCCGCGCCCAGCCGGTCCAGGGTCTGCGCGACCGCCGGTCCGGACAGACGCAAGACGGCGATGGCGCCTCTGCCGGGGGCGGTGGCGAGGGCGAAGATGGTGTCCTGGGTCATGGTCTCACGATCCCCCTCCCCGGCCTGGGGCGGAGACGTCATTTCACTTTACCGCTGCTTCCATCAGCCTACGGAACTGGTCCTGAGCCTGAAGGCCGAAACTGGTCCAGGTCTTCAGCAGTTCGTCCGGCTGCATAGCGGCGACATTGGCTTCCATCCGCTTGGTCATCTCGACCACCATGGCCTCGTTCAGCGGAGCGACGTCGGGCAGGCCCAGAAAGGCCCGCGCCTCGGCCGGGGTGCAATCGATCTCGATCTGAACCTTCATCGGTCGGTCTCCTGTTTCACGTGAAACCGTCCGAAGACGGATCAGGTGTTCATCGACTGGAAGAAGTCCGCGTTGTTCTTCGACTGACGCAGCTTGTCGAGCAGGAATTCGATCGCGTCCTGCGGACCCATGGGATTCAGGATGCGGCGCAGCACATAGGTCTTGGCCAGCTGGTCCTTCGGCGTGATCAGGTCTTCCTTGCGGGTGCCGGACTTCAGCACGTCGATGGCGGGGAAGATGCGCTTGTCGGCCACCTTGCGGTCCAGCACGATTTCCGAGTTGCCCGTGCCCTTGAACTCTTCGAAGATCACCTCGTCCATCCGGCTGCCGGTGTCGATCAGGGCCGTGGCGATGATGGTCAGCGACCCACCCTGCTCCACGTTCCGCGCGGCGCCGAAGAAGCGCTTGGGACGTTGCAGGGCGTTGGCGTCGACGCCGCCGGTCAGCACCTTGCCTGACGACGGGACGGTGGCGTTGTAGGCCCGGCCCAGGCGGGTGATGGAGTCCAGCAGGATCACCACGTCCTTCTTGTGCTCGACCAGGCGCTTGGCCTTTTCGATCACCATCTCGGCGACGGCGACGTGGCGCGTGGCCGGCTCGTCGAAGGTCGAGGCCACGACCTCGCCCTTGACCGTCCTCTGCATGTCGGTGACCTCTTCCGGCCGTTCGTCGATCAGCAGGACGATCAGGAAGACCTCAGGGTGGTTCCGCTCGATCGACTTGGCGATGTTCTGCAACATCACCGTCTTGCCGACCCGCGGCGGCGCCACGATCAGGCAGCGCTGGCCCTTGCCCAGCGGGGCGACGATGTCGATGACCCGGCCCGAACGATCCTTCAGGGTCGGATCCTGGATCTCCATGTGCAACCGCTCCTCGGGATAGAGGGGCGTCAGGTTGTCGAACAGGACCTTGGTCTTGACCGCTTCGGGGTCTTCCAGATTGATCGTGTCGACCTTCAGCAGGGCGAAGTAGCGTTCGCCTTCGCGTGGCGCGCGCACGGCCCCATGGACGGTGTCGCCCGAGCGCAGGCCGAAGCGGCGGATCTGCGATGGCGAGACATAGACGTCGTCCGGACCGGGCAGATAATTGGCGTCCGGGCTACGCAGGAAGCCGAAACCGTCGGGCAGGATTTCCAGCACCCCGTCGGCGATGATCTCGACCTCTTCCTCGGCCAGGGCCTTCAGGATGGCGAACAGCAGATCCTGCTTGCGCAGGTTGGAGGCGTTCTCGACCTCCAGCTGTTCGGCGAAGGCGACCAGGTCGGCCGGGGTCTTCTCATTCAAATCGGCCAGGGTGATCCGGCCGTTCGGCACCACGGGCTCGCCGTCCTCATCCTCGTCCGCCGTGGTGTCCACGCCCGAGTCTGCGCCCGCCGCCTCGCCGGCCTCATGCGCGGCGCCGTGATGGGTCGGGGCTTCGGCCTCGATTTCGGTCTCGGGAGTGTCGGTGACGTCGGTCATGATACAGGCTCGCGGACGCGCGCACGGAACCGCACGGCGTCAGGTCTCTGGAAATATCTGGCCTTTCGGCCGAAGGGGGGCACGACGGTCTCCCGCTGGTCGAACCGGCGGGCGTCGCGAAAAGAGAGGGACCGCTGGACGGACCGAACGGTTCACCACCAGCGGAACCACAGGCGAGAGGTCAGGTCAAGCGGAGCCGCTCACCCGAACGTCCACTCCGTGGTGACCGACAGCACCATGATGATGGCCAGGACGAACGGGACCTCGTTCGTCATCCGCCAGAACTTGCCGGAATATTTCGAC
This sequence comes from Caulobacterales bacterium RIFOXYB1_FULL_67_16, assembly GCA_001796045.1. GTDB lineage: Bacteria > Pseudomonadota > Alphaproteobacteria > Caulobacterales > Caulobacteraceae > Brevundimonas. Next base: position 13,764 of record MGLN01000051.1, read on the forward strand.
GTCCCCGCCGCGATCTTCTTGCGCTGGGCCGCCAGGAAACCGTGCCAACCGCTCAGCAGCAGGACGCCGATCAGTTTGGCGACCATCCACGGTTCAGCCAAGAAGGCGGCCCCCCGCGCCGAGACGTCGATATGGATCAGCCACAGGCCGAACCCCCAGGCCAGGATCATGGCCGGGTTCAGGATGATCCGCAGCAGCCGCGTCTGCCACAGCCTCAGCAGGGCCTGCATCTCGCCGCGCAG
>MGLN01000051.1:14078-14349 GCA_001796045.1 Caulobacterales bacterium RIFOXYB1_FULL_67_16
GCGATCACCGCCAGTATGTGCAGGCCGCGCGCCAGATCATACAGGTTCATGCCGCACTCCTTTGGTTACGACAGGGACAGGCCCTCCAGCCCGCCCGACAGCCCGAACCGAAGGGGGCCACCCCCGTGCGGCCCAAGGCATCGATCGTCGCCTCCGCCAGGGCCTCGATGAACACGGGCGCAGTGCCGACCGCCGGCGCGCGCAGATAGGGCCTGACCCCCTTATCATGGGCCAGTTCGCCGTATTCGATGTCCAGCTCGACCAGGGTCTC
>MGLN01000052.1:0-1331 GCA_001796045.1 Caulobacterales bacterium RIFOXYB1_FULL_67_16
CGATCAGCGCGGGGCCAGGATCATGATCATCTGGCGGCCTTCCATCTTGGGCGCGAACTCGACCTTGGCGATTTCGTCGAAATCGGCCTGGACCTTGTTCAGCAGCTTCATGCCCAGTTCAGGGTGCGCCATTTCACGACCGCGGAAGCGCAGGGTGACCTTCACCTTGTCGCCCTCGTCGAAGAAGCGGTGCATGGCCTTGGCCTTCACCTCATAGTCGTGGGTGTCGATGTTCGGACGGAGCTTGATCTCCTTCAGCTCGACGACCTTCTGGCGCTTGCGCTGCTCAGCCTTCTTCTTCTGTTCCTGGAAACGGTGCTTGCCGTAATCGAGGATCTTGGCCACCGGCGGCTCGGAGGTGGAGACGATCTCGACCAGGTCCAACCCGGCTTCCTCGGCGGCTTCCAAAGCGGCGGAGGTGGGCATGACGCCCTGCTTTTCCCCGTTCTGGTCGATGAGAAGAACGCGAGGGGCGCGGATATCCTGGTTCATACGCGGCCCGTCTTTCACGGGTGGCGCTTGCATGGGACGGCGAATGGGCGTCGTTTCCTTATGTGGTCAAAGAAGGCGTGTGTCGTGGTGAGCGGAAGGGCGCGGCTTTGGCCACGGTCCCCTCAGGGGCGCAATATGCCCTCGAAAGCCCGGTTTTTCAAGGCTTGGCGGGCGTTCCGTCGATATAGGCGTCGTGCAGGGCCAACACCGCTTCGAAGACATGATCCACAGTCAGATCCTCGATGGGGGCGAACTGTCCCCGCGTCTCATTGGACGCCGCCGTGCGCGTCTTCGGACCCCACGGGCCGTACAGCCACCATTCCGTCGGGCCGAACAGACCCAGGGTCGGTCGCCCCAGGGCCGCCGACACGTGCATCAGGCCGCTGTCGTTGCCGACGAACAGATCGGCCCGGTCGATGGCGGCGGCCGAGGCCAGGATGTCGCCCTTGCCGACGAAGTCGATCCCCCGCAGCCCTGCGGCTTCCAGGGCCGGGGTCGCCGGCGGCCGGTCGCCCGGTCCGCCCACGGGCATGAAGCGCCAGCCGTCGAACCGCGGCTCGGCCTTCAACATTTCGACCAGGGCGCCCCAGCGGTCGGCCGGCCAGCTCTTGCCCGGCTGGTGGGCGATGGGGGCCAGGGCGACGATGGGACCAGGGCCAGCGCCGCCCGCCAACTGCGGATCAATCACAGCGGCGGCCTCGGCCCGCGCCTGGTCGTCCAGGAAGATCTCGGGATCCAGCGGCGTCTGCGACCCCATCAGGCGCGACACCATCTCGACCTTGCGCAGGCCGGTCTCCCAGGATCGATTGTAAACGATGCGCCGCTTGGCCGGGAGCAGA
>MGLN01000052.1:1417-3893 GCA_001796045.1 Caulobacterales bacterium RIFOXYB1_FULL_67_16
CATCTTCTTCTTGTCGAGGATGAGGGTCCGCACGACGCCCGGCGCCGACCGGAAGAAGGGCGCGGGCGGACGGCCGCAGGCGACGGTGATCTCCGCCCCCGGAACCTGACGCGCAATCTCGCGGATGACGCCCGAGGAAATCACGCAGTCGCCGATGCGGTTGGAGGTGACGAACAGGACCTGGGGTGCGGACAAATCTTCCTCCGTCATCCTCGGGCTTGACCCGAGGATCGGGAGCGCCACGCAAGAGCTGCGGGACGCAGGGGTGCGGCCAGGGCCGCCTTCTGTCGCCCGTGTGCGTCACGCCCGATCCTCGGGTCAAGCCCGAGGATGACGAACCGGGTCACGCCCGAGGATGACGGAAGAGAAAAGTCGAGGCACAAGACCGACCATGACCGACATCCAGCATCTGTCCCGCCCCGACGGCGAAACCCTGGCCTTCAGGCGCATCGACGGCTCCGGCCCGACCGTCGTCTGGATCGGCGGCTTCCGCTCGGACATGGAGGGGACCAAGGCCCTGGCCCTGGACGCCGCCGCGCGCGACCGCGGCTGGAGCTTCGTCCGCTACGACCATTTCGCCCACGGCCAGTCATCGGGCGACTGGCGCCGGGCCACCATCGGCCGCTGGCGCGAGGATGCGATCGCCCTGATCGACAGCCTGTCCGGCCCGGTCATTCCCGTCGGCTCATCGATGGGCGGCTGGGTCTCGCTGCTGGCGACCCTGGCGCGGCCGGAGCGGATCAAGGGCCTGGTTCTGATCAATCCGGCCCAGGACTTTACCGAACGGCTGATGTGGCCCGGTCTGGCGGATCACGAACGTCAGTCCATCCTGCGCGAGGGCGAGACCCTGATCGTCGAGGAAGGCCTGGGCGAATACGTCCTGACCCGGCGGATGTTCGAGGAGGCGCGGGACTGGCTGCTGCTGGACGGAGTCATCGACATCGCCGCCCCGGTCCATATCCTCCAGGGGCGGGCCGACGACGTGGTGCCCTGGCGCCATCAGGTCGAACTGATCGAGCGGCTGACGGGCGGCGACGTCCGCCTGGACCTGATCGACGGCGGCGACCATCGGCTGTCGTCGCCGGCCGACCTCGACCGGCTGGTAGCGGCGGTGGAGGGGATGCGGGACTGATCAACCCAACGCCTCCGTCACCCTCGGGCTTGACCCGAGGGCCGGACGATCCGGCGCTCTGCGCCAGAGGCGGCGCACCGCCCGCCCCACATCCGATCCTCGGGTCAAGCCCGAGGATGACGGAATCAGAGACCGCCTATTTCCCGCCCGTCAGCGCCCCATACAGATCCGTCCGGCGGTCGCGGAAGAAGCCCCAGGCCGCGCGATACTGGTCCAGTTCGTCCAGGTCGAAGCGGTGCACCAGCACACCCTCCTCCTCGGCGCCCAGGCTCTCGACCAGCGTGCCCTGCTGATCGGCGATGAAGGAATGGCCGTAGAAGGTCTGGCCGACCTCGGTCACCGTCTCATGGCCGATGCGGTTGGCGCCGACCACCGGCACGGCGTTGGACACGGCGTGACCCTGCATGGCCCGCCGCCAGGGCTCGGCCGTATGCAGGCTGGCGTCGTGCGGCTCGGTGCCGATGGCGGTCGGATACATCAGGACGTCGGCGCCCATCAGCATCATGGCCCGCGCGGCTTCCGGGAACCACTGGTCCCAGCAGATGCCGACCCCGACCTTGCCGAACCGGGTCTTCCAGACCTTGAAACCCGTATCGCCCGGCCGGAAATAATATTTCTCCTGATAGCCCGGCCCGTCGGGGATATGGCTCTTGCGATAGACCCCCAGCGCCGCGCCGTCCGCGTCCAGCATGACCATGGAGTTGTAGTACTGCGGCCCGTCCTTCTCGAAGATCGAGACCGGGATGGCCACGCCCAACTCCTTCGCCACCGGCGCCAGGGCCGTGACGCAGGGGTGCTCGCGCCACTCATAGGCCTGGGCGAACCAGTGCTCCTCCTGCGACACGCAGAAATACGGCCCCTGGAACAGTTCCGACGGCAGGATCACCTGCGCGCCCTTCGCCGCCGCTTCGCGGATGAAGCCGACGGTCTTGGCGATATTGGCCTGCATGTCCTCGCCATACGAGGTCTGGATGCCGGCGACGGTGATGGTGCGGGTCATGCGGGCTCCTGCTGGGAGATACAGTGGAACGAGCCGCCGCCGGTCAGGATGGCATTCGACGGCAGGGGTATGATCTCACGGTCGGGAAAGGCGGTCTTCAGCGCCTCGCAGGCGAAACGCGCCGCCTCGTCGTCGCCATAGGTCGGCACCACCACCGCCCCGTTGGCGATCAGGAAGTTCATGTGGCTGGCCGGGATCGGGCGCTCGTCCTCGTCCAGGACCAGGCCCGGCGACGGGATCCTCAGCACACGGATATTGCGTCCCGCTGCGTCGGTCATGCCCGACAGGTCGCGGGCCACGGCGTCATAGACCTCGGCGTTGGGATCGTTGCGCCCCCAGGCGAT
>MGLN01000052.1:3907-5496 GCA_001796045.1 Caulobacterales bacterium RIFOXYB1_FULL_67_16
TGGGATCGTTGCGCCCCCAGGCGATCGGGCAGGCCACAACGCCCGGCGCGACGAAACGCGCCAGGTTGTCGACATGACCGTCGGTATGGTCGTTCAGCAGCCCGTCGCCCAGCCAGAGCACCTTTTTCGCCCCGACGGCGGCTTCCAGGGCGGCGGTCGCCACCGCCTCGTCCTGGCTCCAACCGGGGTTGCGGTTCGGGTTCAGCAGGCACTGGCGCGTGGTCAGGACCGTGCCCTCCCCGTCATGATCCAGCGATCCGCCCTCCATGATGAATTCGTTCCAGGTCAGGGTCGCGCCGGAATGAAGGCCGATCTGCTCCGCCACCGTCTCGTCGCCCGGCATCACATATTTCTCGCCCCAGCCGTTGAAGCGGAAGGCGGCCGCCGTCTTCGACCCGGCCCGGAACAAGGGACCGGTGTCGCGCAGCCAGACGTCGCCGAATACGCCCGGCACGACCTCGACATTCGCCAGATCGGCGAAGCGCGCCCGCACGCCCTCGGCCAGCTCCGGCGCCCCGACCATCAGCCTGACCTGTTCGCGCCCCGGCCCGGCCAGGGCCCGCACCAGCCCCTCCACCTCGTCCTGGGCCTGTTCAAAGGGTTCGAACCAGTATTCGGCATGGCTGGGCCACCCCACCCACATGGCGCGGTGCGGAGCCCATTCGGCGGGGATCGGAGCGGTCATGGGCGGCGGAGTCCTGTCAGGGTTCGAAGGCGACGGGCGGGCGACCCCGCGAGCCGCGCCATATGGCCCCAACCGCCCCCGACTTCAACGGCGCCGGCCTCCCCGGGGCTGCGGCCAAAGAAAAAGGGCGGCCCGCGAACGGACCGCCCTTCGTCTGTCTTGGGTTCCGGCCGCCTTAGAACGAGATGCGGGCGCCGAACTTGATCTGCCAGGTCGAGGCCGGCAGTTGGGCGTTCGGACGCCTCGCCTCACCGCCGAGCGGCGTGCCGGCAGCGCCGGCTGTTTGTAGCGACGAGTATTGGTAAACCGCGTTCGGAGCAGCGCAGGACGAGGCCACGGCTCCGGTCCGGCAGTTCAACACAACCGTGCCGACGCCGCGATAGAACGGGTACTGTTCCAGAACACCCCACTTCTCGTTGAGAAGGTTTCCGAAATTCTCGATGTCCATATACAGCTTCAGCTTGCCCGTCGGTAGGACGGGAACCGGGATTTCCTGCGAAAGGCGGATATCGACCGTCGTGACGGCGGCGGTGCGGAAAGCGTTACGGGGTGCAATCGAGCCAGCGTATTTGATCAGGCCTGTGTTGTTCAGGAATGCGTTGAAGTCGGTCAGGTTGAAGCCCGATGCATAGGTGATGCGCGGATCGCTCGTAGCGGTCACCACTCCGTTGCTGTCCGTCTGCGGCACATAGAACAGTTGGTTCGACGTGCCCAAAGCGCCCGAGTAGGACTGCGGCACAGCGTTGCCGAAGTCGTTGTCGTAGTTGCCCGTCCGGCTGCTGTGATAGACATACGAGAAGGGCAGACCCGAGCGGCGTTGAGCGAAGACGTTGATCGATGTCTCGTTGTCGCCAAAGAAGGCGCGGGTGTAGTTGGCGTTGACAGTGAGCTTGTGCCGGATCTC
>MGLN01000052.1:5512-22699 GCA_001796045.1 Caulobacterales bacterium RIFOXYB1_FULL_67_16
CGGCTGCGAGCTGGTCATCGGATTGCCGTCTTCCGATTCCGTGTAGGTGTAGGTGCTGCGTACGTCCAGACCTTCGAACACGCCCTCACGCCAGGTCTTCTGACCGGTGATGGCGGCCGAGGTCGAGGACCCGCCGTCCTTCAAATTGTCCAGCAGAAGGTCGAACACCACCGGGCCCGTCGGGTGGGTGTAGACCGGGCGACCGTCAGGCGCCGAGCCCGCGCGGGTGGCCAGCAGATCGCGGTAGTAGAGGGCGTTTTCGAAGTCAGTGCGGATGACATCCGCCTGCAGACGGAAGTCCTCGATCAGTGGCAAGCGGAAATCACGAGCGACAGTCAGATTGTACTTCCAGGCGCTCGGGATCTCGAAGTTCGGGTCCAAAGCCACCACGCTGCCGTTGCCAGGCGTGAAGGTGCAGTTTGCGCCGGTCGGAACCACCGAGAGGTCCGTCACGCCGGTAATGGCGCCCGTGCAGACCGCATTGGTGATGCGGGCGCCGTCGTTGCCGAACGGGTTGCCGATCTGGACGTTGGTGCCGATAGCCGAGAAGCGACCGACGCCGCCCGAAATTGACCAGTCGCTGGGCGTCCAGTTGAAGCCCACGCGCGGCATCAACAGATCACGACCATCCAGATTAGCAGTGTTGTCGAAGCCATTACGGGTGCGGAAGTTGGTGTTCAGCACCGGACGGTCGTCCATGGCGAACCAGTCGTAGCGCAGGCCGTAGTTCAGGCGTAGCGTGTCGCTGATCTGCCAAGTATCTTCGGCGTACACTGAGTTCACGTCGTAGCCGAATTCGACGGCTCCGTCACGTGCGGTGCCGAACCGCGCGGGGACGGTGCCGCCGGTCGGATCGACCGCGCCGCGGATAATCAAACCGGAAGCATTGCCTGCCAGGAAGTCAGCATAGCTGTTGAACGTCCACTGCCCCAGGGATTGCGACACGAAGACGTTGGTGAAATCGCGCGTCTCGATCCGGGCACCGGCCATGAAGTCGTGCGATCCCCAGCTATAGCGGCCGATCAGTTCCGCGTTCTGTACTTCGCTGTACAGATAGTTGTCGTGCCGGAAGTTGTCGGCGCCGAACTGGATCTGCGGCGTTCCCGATCCTGCCTGGACACCGGCAAGATCGCCGACGTTGACAGTGACTTGACCCACCGTGAGGCCGCCGACCGGCAGTTGGGTCGTCTCGGTTTCCTTATAGCCGACGCGCAATTCGGTCGAGAAAGCATCCGTCCACTGCGAGTTCAGCTGAGCGTTCCAAGTCGTGAGACGCTCATCCTTGAGATACTGGCTCGACTCAAGCGCCAGCCTCGGCTGGGTGGTCGAGCCGCCGTTAATGAAGGCGGAGGTCGTCGAACCGTTGAATGAAGTGCCGGTCGTTTCTTGGAAGGTCACGGCCAAACGGTGGTTGGCGTTGATATTCCAGTCGATCTTAGCGAGATACTTCTCGTCCTGAACGGGCGGAGCCACGTTGACGAAGGAACCCGGGTCATAGCCGTACCGGTTCTGAGCTGCCTGCCGGAAGGTCTCGACCGCCGCCGTGGTGATACGCGGGATTGGGTTGGCAAAACCGGCGTCGACCGGACCTTCGTTCAACGAGAACTCGGACTCGAACTTTTCGTAAGACGCGAAGAAGAACAGGGTGTCGCGGATGATCGGGCCGCCCAGGGTCGCCCCCCAGGTCTTCTCGTCGAACACGCGGTTATAATCTTGGCGAGCCTTGAAGCCGTTGCCGCGGGGGCCGTAACCCCAATAGCGATCGCCCAGTAGGCTGTCGTCGGACTTCTCGTAGAAGGCCGAGCCCGAGAAGGTGTTGGTGCCGGACTTGGTGACCGCATTGATCGAACCGCCGACAAAGCCGTTATTGATGACGCTGAAGGGCGCAACGGACACGTTCAGCGCTTGAATCGCGTCGATCGAGATAGGCGAACGCTGGGTCGGATAGCCGTTTCCATTCAAGCCGAACTCATCGTTCTGCCGAATGCCATCGACCGTAAACTGGTTCTGACGCGTGTTGGTGCCTGCGAACGAAAGTGCGTCTTCGTTGGACGGATCGAGCGTGACGAACGGGTCCAGTCGCGCGATATCTTTCGGGTCACGACTAATCGAAGCGGTTGCAGAGATATCGCCAGCCCCGTAGTTCGAGCCAGTGCCATAACCGAAATCGTTGGAGAAGCGCTGCCCTGTCACCGTAATGGCTTCGAGTTCGGCCGCAGCTTGATTAAGGACCACATCGCCGTTGACGGGGTCGCCGACGCCGATGCTGGCCAGTTGAATGCCGCCCTCGCCGGCCGCACTCGACACAGTCACTGTATAGGGCCCCCCAGCGCGCAGACCGCGCGCACTGTAGAAGCCCGCCGAATCCGACATGGTAGTCACGGTCGTGCCGGTGGGTTCGTGCAAAATGGTCACCGATCCAGCGACCCCGGCCCCCGACGCGTCGAATATCCGACCACGGATCGCGCCCGTCGTTTCCTGAGCGAAGGCCACGGTCGAAGCCGACATCATGAGAGCGACGGCTGAAGCACCGTACGCCAGGTTGCGGAAGTTCATTAGAGCTATCCCCAGCTGTGGCCCGAAATGGCCGACGGCGTGTTTCAACCACGCCACAATCCGGCCCCCTCTACGTCCATCGACGCAACAATAGGATACAATTTTGTGACAGAGACGTGACAGCGGACACTAGTGTCATGTCCGCAACACTTACCCGAGATGTCTCGGCTCGGTTAGAAATCCCGCTCGAACATGTCCGCAACCCCATGGGCGGTACGCTGGATCGCCCGGGGTTCGTGGAAATTGCCGTTCACTTGGCTCTGAGCGATCACATGGGCGCGGAAGCGGGTGAAAAGTGCAGGATCCGGTCCCTGGGGCGCGGTCCAGAAGGCGTCGAGAGGTTGCTGATCGGTCAAGCCTTCGAAGTCGAAGAAGGCGTCGCCCAGCACCTTGACCGGCGTCTGGAAACCCAGAGCCGAGAGAGCGGCGCTGGAGTTGTTGACCACCATGCCGAGAGAGGCCCGGCACAGCTGGGCCAGATTGCCGCCGTCGATGAAATCGACCCGGCCCTGCAGGCCGCGCTCGATCGCCAGCCTGCGCGTCACGGCCGCCAGATCGACGACCCCGGGATCGAGCGGATGGTTCTTGACCACCAGCCGCGCCCCCTTCGGCGCATGGGCGGCGAAACTGGTCATCAGGCGGGCCAGGAAGGCGGTGTTGTCGGGATAGCGCGAATACCGCAGCAGCTGGGCGTCGCCCTCGCGCTGGAGACAGGCGATGAAGAAGGGGCCGCGAGCCGCGATCACATCCGCGTCGTTGCGCGCCTGTGACCGCCAGGCGAGTCCCAGGTAGCGCCGAACATGGCCCAGGCATTGGGTCAGAGGCGAGAAGGTGTAATGATTGACATGGCGGGGGAACAGCAACTGTCCAAGCCCCTGCACCACATGATAAGCGCTGATGTTGATCACATGGTACGGCAAGATCCGCCCCACCGGCGTCGGCTCCGGCAGCTTGGGGGCAGGCGCGCCATAGGCCTGTCTGAAGCGGGGTAGTCCGCTGGACGCATTGACGCCGTTGCGTTCGACGGTAATCCAGTCGGGCCGAAAATAGCCGTTTTCTAGAACCCAGACCTTGGATGAAAGGCTCTCACTGCGCGATAAAACGACGCGATTGTACGGCCCGCCCTCGCCGAAAAGAATCACATCAGTGAAACCGGCGGTCATTTCGGCCAGTCTTGAGGCCCAAGCATCGGCGCCCTGTCGGAACACCACACCGCCCGCGCGATTCCATTCCATCGCGTCGCCCGCGTTGAAGATCATGCGTCGCACGACGGCACCGCGAGCTTCAAGCACCGCCGCCAGCTTCACGCTAAAGCGGCCGAACGGTGCGGAAACGATCAGAAAGCGCCGGCCGGATAAACCGGCCTTTGCCTGAGCCTCTTCAGGGAGATGCGGACGCTCCGGCGCTGGGCGGACAAAAAATGCCGAGGCGGGAAACACTCTGTCTCGGGGCCGATATGAGGTTGTTTGCGCCCGTAAACGGTATCGGCGTCGGCGCCGCGCAGAGACTCTGGCATCCGGGCGCGCATCCACCATTCAAGCAGCTCTCGATTGCAAAACGGCGCCCAATGTCGCCCGGCTCATGCGTTCCAGCCGGCACGAAAAAAATTCGAAAGGCCCACCCATGGCTTTCAGTCTGACGCCTCTTTTCGCTCCGTTCAACCCAATTGCCCGCAGCCGCAAACAGATTTGTCGCCCACCGGATAGGGACGGCTGAAAACGAGAAGGTCGCCGCTCCAGATAGAAACAGCGACCCCGGACGGCTTTTCGTCACAACTTCCAAATGTGTCTCCGGCACGACCGTGGTCGTGCCGGAGACCACGGCTTAGAAGTTGATGTCGATGGTGGCGCGACGGTTCAGCGGCTCGCGGACGCCGTCGGCGGTGGGCTTGGCCAGGGCGGTTTCGCCCTTGCCGTCGAGGGCGATGACGCCGCCGTTGACGCCTTGGGCGACCAGGGCGTCGGCGACGGTGCGCGAACGACGGTTCGACAGGCCCACATTATAGGCGGCCGAGCCCGAGGTGTCGGTGTAGCCGACGATGACGACGCGCGTCGGACGACCCGACTTGGCGTAGTTGGCGGCCTGGGTAACGACCGAGCGGGCTTCAGCCGTCAGGTCCGAGCGATCCCAGTCGAAATAGACCACGAACTGACGGGCAACGGGGGCCGGAGCCGGAGCCGGAGCCGGGGGAGGCGGCGGCGGGGGAGGCGGCGGCGGAGGCGGCGGGGGCGGGGGCGGCGGGGGAGCCGCTTCCTCGGCGCCGAAGCTATAGCGCAGACCCAGGGTCACGGTGTGCGACTGGTCGTAGTCGCCGTCCCATTCGCCGAACGAGGTGCCGCCGACGGTGGCCGACTCGAACGAGGCGTCGCCGGTCAGATAGCGGTAGGTCAGATCGATGTTGGCGCGGTCGCTGATGGCCCAGGCCAGGCCGGCGATCGCCTGGGCGGCGAACTCGGTCGAGCTGTCGTCAACGGCGAAGCTGGCGCCGCGGTTGTCGCGCAGGGCGCCGACGGTCTCGGTGTTGACGCGGTTCACGCCGGCGCCGAGGCCGACGAAGGGACGCACGCCCCAGGCTTCATAGCCGAAGTCATAGATGACGTTGGCCATCAGGGTCGTCGACTCGATATCGCCTTCGGGCGAGAAGCAGCCGCCGGTGGCCGGAGTGAGGTTGCAGAGACCGCCGGGGCCCGACACGGCGCGCACGGTGCCGATGTCGCCCGAGCGATAACCGCCTTCCAGCTCGACGCGCCAGTTGGGGTTGAAGCGATAGCCGAGGCGGGCGAAGGCCGCCCAGCCGTCGTTCACTTCATAGTTCCAATTCACGCCCGTCGTGGAGGACTCGGCGTTGATGTCGTCGATGATGTGGTAGCCGGCGTCGATGGCGCCGTACCAGCCGTTCGGTTCTGCCGAGGCCGCGCCGGCTGCGAACAGCCCCGCTACGGCGACGGAGGCGAGAAGTTTGAGCTTCATAGCTTCCTCAATCTGTAAAAAATGCCCGAAGCCGAGCCTGTCGCCCGACGTTCCCGAGCCAAACGGCGCCCCACCGCCCAGGTTCCGCCCGACTTGGATGAATGTGGCGACTGTGGCGCCGTTTCAACACATTGGGCGCCGCAGCGAGCACGCCGCCCCCTTGCCTTGACGTCGCGGGAGGCGCCTAACCTCCGCCTGAGGAAACGTCACGACCTGAGCGGTCCACCCGCCGGTCAAACAGGAACAAGGACCGACATGCGCGAAGCCGTCATCGTCTCCACCGCCCGCACGCCGATCGGCCGCGCCTACCGCGGGGCCTTCAACGACACCCAAGCCCAGCAGCTGGGCGCCCACGCCGTCAAGCACGCGGTCCAGCGCGCCGGCGTCGATCCGGCCGAGATCGAGGACGTAATCATCGGCGCGGCCCTGCAGCAAGGCTCGACCGGAACCAATGTGGCCCGCCAGGTCGCCCTGGCGGCCGGTCTCCCGTCTTCGGTTCCGGGCATGAGCCTGGATCGGCAATGCGCCTCGGGCCTGATGGCCATCGCCACGGCGGCCAAACAGGTGATCGTCGACCAGCAGAAAATGGCGGTCGGCGGCGGCCTGGAGAGCATCTCTCTGGTCCAGAACCCGCACATGAACCTGTACCGGGGCAAGGACGAAGCCCTGCTGAAGCTCGCCCCCCACATCTATATGTCGATGCTGGAGACGGCCGAGGTCGTCGCCCGTCGCTACGGCATCGGCCGGGACCGCCAGGACGAATACGCGCTCCAGTCCCAGCAGCGCACGGCCCAGGCCCAGGCGGAAGGGCGGCTGGACGCCGAAATCGTGCCCATGACCACCACCATGCTGGTCACGGACAAGGCCACCGGCGAGACCGCGTCAAAGGAGGTGACCCTGTCCAAGGACGAGGGCAACCGGCCCGACACGACTCTCGAGGGGTTGAAGGCGCTGAAGCCGGTCTTCGGCAGCGGCGAGGAAATCCAACAGGGCGAGTACATCACCGCCGGCAATGCGTCCCAGCTGTCCGACGGCGCCTCGGCCTGCGTCGTCATGGAGGCCGGCGAGGCGGTGAAACGCAATCTTCAGCCGCTGGGCGCCTATCGCGGCATGGCGGTGGCGGGGGTGGAGCCGGACGAGATGGGCATAGGCCCGGTCTACGCCGTGCCCAAACTGCTGAAGCGCCATGGGCTGACGGTCGACGACATCGGCATCTGGGAGCTGAACGAGGCCTTCGCCGTCCAGGTCCTCTACTGCCGCGACCAGCTGGGCATCCCGGACGAACTGCTGAACGTCTCGGGCGGCGCCATCTCCATCGGCCATCCCTACGGCATGTCCGGCGCCCGGATGACCGGCCACGTCCTGATCGAGGGCAAGCGGCGCGGGGCCAAGTACGGCGTCGTCACCATGTGCGTCGGCGGCGGCATGGGCGCGGCGGGGCTGTTCGAGATTTATTGAGACGCTCGTCTCCTCCCCGCCTTGCGGGGAGGAGACGCGGCGCTTCTTCAGCGCCGTGACGGAGGGGTTCTTCCCGCATCACCGGCGCCGGTGGGACTTCAAGAGCCCCTCCACCACGCTTCGCGCGGTCCCCCTCCCCGCTTCGCAGGGAGGAGACGGTCTAGACCTTCTCGCTGATCTTGATCGCCGCGCGGCAGCCCGCCTTGATCACCCCGCTCAGCAGCCGATAGGCGGGCGCCTCGCGGCTGCCGTGCTCGACGGCGTGGTCGTGATGGGCCAGCTCCTCGTCGCGGAACTGTTTCAGCTCGGCCGCCAGGGCCGGGTCGCGGTCGCCGATCTCGGCGATCTGGTCGGCGTAGTGTTTCTCGATCACGCTTTCGACCGCCTCGGTGCAGGCGTGGGCGGCCTTCTCGCCGATCAGGGCCGTGCCGACCCCGAGCGCGGAAGCCGCGATCCGCCACAGCGGCGTCATGGCCGTCGGCCGCACGCGCCGCTCGTTCAGCAGCCGCTCGAACCGGGCCAGGTGAACCGCCTCCTGATCCTGCATCTCGCCCAGGTCGCGGGCGATGTCGCCGCGCGCCTTGCGGCCCTCGAACACGGCCCTCTGGGCCCGATAGATCAGGACCGCCGCATATTCGCCGGCGTGATCCACGCGCAGGATCTCGTCCATCCGCGCCTTGTTCGCGCCCATTCCCGGGCGGGCCAGAGGAATATGAGGAGCGGCGTCGGTCATGGCGTCAGGCCTTTTCGAACCGGGGGGCGCGGGCGTCCTTGGGGCGTTGGGCCGCCAGCAGGCTGAAGAGGGCCAACACGGTGGAGATCACGGCGTTCCATCCTGCCATGGACAGGCCCAGCCAGCTCCAGGCCACCGCGTCGCACATGGCCACCCGCGGGCCCGTGGACGTGCCCAGGGCCAGGGCGGTCAGGCTCTCCAGGTCCACCGCCCCCCCGCCGACGCAGGTCGCCGGCAGGCTCCACCACTTGTATTCGCCGCCCATGTGGAAGACGGCCGTGATCGCGCCGGTGGCGAAGACGGCCGCCAGCAGGAAGGCGGCGATCCGGGGCGTGCCGCGCCGACTGCCGCTGACGATCGTCCAGAGCGTCGCCACGGCGGCTATGGCCACCGCGCCCCAATAGACCTCGCGCTGTTTCAGACACAGGTTGCAGGGCGCCAGGCCCGCGAACCGCTCGAACCCGTGCGCCGCGCCCAGCATGGCCAGGGACGCCGCCAGGGCGAAGGCGGTCCACCAACGGGTCAACAGGCGATAGATGTCTTTCATCGGAAGACGCTCTTACCCCGGACCGGCCCGGCCGTCGACTTACAGAAGCTTCAGCACGACGATCAGGGCGATCAGGACGACCAGCCCAATCCCCGACCATAGCGCCAGCCGCTTCTCGACCTCGGCCAGCATGGCCGGTCCCCAGCGTTTCAGGATCCAGGCCTCGAGGAAGAACCGCCCGCCCCGCGTCACCACCGAAGCCCCCATGAAGATCGGGAAGCTGAAGGCCGCCAAGCCGGAGGCGATAGTCACCAGCTTGTAGGGAATCGGGGTCAGCCCCTTGATCAGTATGACCCACAGTCCCCACTGGGCGAACCATTCGCGGAAATGATCCAGCCCGTCCGCGTGGCCCAGGAACCGCAGGATCGCCAGACCGACGTCGGTCAGGAAATAGCCTATGGCGTAGCCCAGGATCCCGCCCAGGACCGAGGCCAGGGTGCAGACCCCCGCGTAGAAATAGGCCTTCTCCGGCTTGGCGAGGATCATCGGCGCCAGCATCACGTCCGGCGGAATGGGAAAGAAGGAGCTCTCGGCGAAGGAGACCACCGCCAGGGCAGGCGTGGCGTGGCGATGGCGCGCCAGATTGAAGACGCCGTCATAGAGCTTGCGAAGCATGGATAGTCCCCCGGGAGACGCTAGCCGTAGCAAGACCGGTCCCCGCCGTCACCCGCTGCGACACTGCAACGCTCGCGACCGGGGCCCGCCTGATCTAAGGAGCGGGAATGACCGCCTCCCCGCAGTCCCCTCAACAGGACGACGTCAGCCAGAACGTCACCCGCCTGCTGCGCCGCCTCTCCGACGACGGAGGCGAGGCGGGCCTGACCCTGGACGAGATCCGCGACCGGCTGGACGAGCGGGCCTACGGCCTTCTGATCCTGCTTCTGTCCATCCCTTGTCTGGTCCCCGGCCTGTACGGCGTGCCCCAGGTCGTCGGCGTCGTCATCCTCATTCTGGCCGGCCAGATGCTGGTCGGACGCGAGGAGCCCTGGCTGCCGCGCTGGTTTCTGAACCTGCGGGCCAAGGGATCGTGGCTGAAGGCCATGGCCGACTTCGCCGAATCGAAACTGGGCTGGATCGACCGGCTGTCCCGTCCCCGCCTGCGCCGTTTCGCCGACGGACCGGGCGAGAAGCTGGCGGCGGTCTTCATGATCCTGGCCACCCTGACCATCGTCCTGCCGATGACCAACACCATCCCCTCCGTCGCCCTGGCCCTGTTGTCGGTCGGCCTGATCCAGCGTGACGGCCTGTTCGTGATCGCGGGCGCGGCGGTGACGACGGCCTGGGTGACGATCCTGGCAGCGGTCGCGACCGGCCTGCTGCTAGGCGCGGAATGGGCGACGCGGCTGCTGCCCGGCTGAAATTAGCCGCCCGACCGGCAGGCCGCCTGCCCCCGCTCGATCCGGATCAGATCCAGCACCCCGATGATCTGACGCGAGCGCCACTGGCTCATCAGATAGCTCACGGGCCCCAGGCCCATGATCGCCAGGATGCTGACCACGATGGACAGATGGGCGCGGGTGAAGCTCAGCAGACTGTCGCCGGCTACATCGGCCGTCAGGGCCAGGATCGACACCGGAACGGTCAGGTAGAAGATGATGACGAACCGCAGCATCTGGTCCTGGCGGCGCGCATTCAGGTCCGCCAGGGCGGCCAGCGCGTCGAATGTGGCGTGATCCACGCCATCCAGCAGGGCGAAGGCCCTGAGCGTCGAGGGATTGCGGCGGAACCCGCTGACGAAATCCACCCCCGCGTAGCCCCAGGCGCCGGGCGTATAGACGCTGGACGGCAGCAGGCTCCACACCGGAAACAGCGCCTTCAGCCGCCGCCAGAGAGACCACAGCTCGCCGTTCAGTTCTAAGTCTTCCATGAGTTGCGCCCTACTCCCCTTGTCCCTCGCGTCTCAGCGTCCCGACGAGATCATGATTCTGCGCGACCATCCCTGATCATCGCAGAATGTCCAAAGTTTAACGGGCGTTTCCTTCAACCTTGTCGGAAGACATGTCTGACGTCGCATTCAGCGGCCTGGTTTTTTACGCCTGAAGCCGAGTGCAATGATCCGTTTCGCCCCCTCTCTGATCCTCACCTCTATCCTCCTGACCTTGGGCGCGACCTCGCCTTCTCTGGCCCAGGAGGGAGGCGCGCCCGACTACAGGCCCAGCTTCGACCCGTCCGCTTTGAAAGGGCCGCCGGCGGGGCTTCCCAATGAGGTTCTGGTTCTGGGGACCCTGCATCTGTCGGAACTGGAGGACGGATTTCAGACGGATCTTCTGTCGCCCCTGCTGGACCGGTTGACCGCCTGGCGTCCGACCGCCGTGGCCACCGAGGACGTGTCGGGCCTTCAATGCGACAGCCTGCGCCGTTATCCCTCGCGCTACGCCGAAACCATCAAGTTGCGTTGCTGGGATCCCGCGCCGGCGAACCAGGCGACGGGCCTGGACGTGCCCGCCGCCAACGCCGAGGCGGAACGTCTTCTGGCCGACTGGCCCGCCCAACCCACAGCCGCTCAGCGCCGCCGCCTCGCCGCCGTCTTCATGGCGGCCGGAGAGCGCAGCTCCGCCCTGGTGCAATGGTTGCGCCTGGCGCCGGAGGATCGGATCGCCGACGGCGCGCTCACCCCCGAACTCGTCGCCATGCTCGAACGGCTCCGGACGCGCCGGAACGAGACCTATGCGATCGCCGCCCCTGTGGCGGCGCGGATGGGGCTGGAGCGTCTGTGGAGCGTGGACGACCATTCCGCCGACACGGCCGGAACGGACGACGAGGCTGAAAACGAGGCCGCCCAGGCTGCGATCATGGCGGCCTGGAGCAATCCGGCCAGCGAGGCGCGCCGGCAAGAACACGTCAGACTGATCGGACAGATCTCCCAACCCGGCGGGGTGCTGGACATTTACCGGGCCTACAATTCCGCCCAGGCGCAGCAGCTGGCCTATCGCTCCGACTTCGGCGCGACCCTGGTCGAGCCGTCGCCGCAAATGTTCGGGCGCCAGTATCTCGGCTACTGGGAAACCCGCAACCTGCGCATGGTCGCCAATATGCGTGACGTCCTGGGCCGCTATCCAGGCACGCGGATGCTCGCCATCGTCGGCGCCTCCCACAAGGGCTACTACGAGGCCTATCTGAACCAGATGCATGACGTCCGGCTGGCCGACGCCGAGGTCGTGCTGCGCTGAGGTCGGCGGCGCACCCGCCATCACGTCCCCGTGGCTTCGTCTTGGCTCCGCCGTCATCTGTGACTAGGTTCCGCCCCAATCGGCGGCCCCTTTCGGTTAAGTCCGCCCCAGAAGCTACGCGGGAGACGCGCCATGAACGACATGACCCTATCCAAGGCTGAACAGATCGACCGGGAGAACCCCCTGGGCGTCGACGGTTTCGAATTCGTCGAGTTCACCGGCCCCGAGCCCGAGGCGATGATCTCGCGCCTCGAACTGATGGGCTTCACCCAGACCCACGTGAACCCTCGCACCGATGTCGTCCGCCTGAAACAGGGCGACATCTCCTTCCTCGTCCATCGCTCGCCCAAGGGCCAGGCTGCCGATTTCGCCAAGGATCACGGCCCCTCCGCCAACGGCATGGCCTTCCGCACCACCGACGCCAAGGCGGCTTATGAAGGCGCGCTCCAGCGCGGCGCCGTGGCCGCGACCGACGCGAACGGCGGGGCCCTGGGCGACTATCCCTATATTCTTCAGGGCATCGGCGGCTCGCTGCTCTACGTCGTCGATCAGTACGGCGACGCCGGTTCGCTGTACGACGCCTGGGACGAGATCGAAGGCTGGGAAGAGGCCGAACGCAAGAACAACGTCGGCCTGGAGGTCCTGGACCACCTGACCCACAATGTCCGTCGCGGCCAGATGCGCACCTGGTCGGGCTTCTACAACTCGGTCTTCAACTTCGAGGAACAGAAGTATTTCGACATCAAGGGCAAGGCGACCGGCCTCTTCTCCCAGGCCATGATCGCGCCCGACCGCGCCATCCGCATCCCGCTGAACGAGAGCCAGGACGAAAACTCGCAGATCGAGGAATTCATCCGCCGCTATAACGGCGAAGGCATCCAGCACATCGCCCTGACCACCGAGAACATCTTCGAGACGGTCGAGGCCATGCGCGCCCGCGGCGTAGACTTCCAGGACACGATCGAGACCTATTTCGAACTGATCGACAAGCGCCTGCCCAACCACGGCGAGGACGTGGAGCGGATGCGCAAGAACCGCATCCTGATCGACGGTTCCGACGAGGAAGGCCTGCTGCTGCAGATCTTCACCCAGGACACCTTCGGCCCGATCTTCTTCGAGATCATCCAGCGCAAGGGCAACGAGGGCTTCGGCAACGGCAATTTCCAGGCCCTGTTCGACTCGATCGAACTGGACCAGATCCGTCGCGGCGTCATTAAGGTCGACGCCTGAATGCGGATGCGGCCGCCGACCTGGCTGCCCTACCTCGGCCCGCCGTTGGCGGGTCTGGGCGCCGGCTCCGTCGGGATGTGGCTGGGCGGCGGGTTCTGGGTCTCCCTGATCGCCGCCCTCGTCATCGGCTTCGCTCCCATCGTCGTCTATTACGTCTGGAAACGGCTGCACCATCGGGGGTGAGGGCTCTCTGCGCCGCTCCCCCCACTTTCGTCATCCTCGGGCTTGACCCGAGGACCGGACGTTCCGCCGCATTGCGCCTGAGGCGACGCACAGCCCGCCCGACGCCTGATCCTCGGGTCTAGCCCGAGGATGACGAAGAAGAGGCGGAACCCCGCACAATTTCGTCCGCCTCGACCCTGAAAATCTACATCTTTTCAGATTTTCACTGCAATCGACCTGACACGCTCCCGCGGCCGGTTAGAATGCCGGCTTCAAAGTGGGAACCGGCCATGCTGCGAACGACACGGATTGAACCACAGGCGCGCCGTCGCCCGGCGCCCGGGCGCGGCGCAGTCCAAGAATGGACGAAAATAGACTCAAAAAATTCAGAGTGGATTCGTCTATTCGCGCAGCCCCGCGCCCTCCTGACCGCCGTTACGGCCCTGGCCGCCCTGGCCGCCGCCCCCGCGACCGCCCAAACCGCCAGCGACGCCCCCCGCTGGTCCCTGGCCATCCACGGCGGCGCGGGCGTGATCGAGCGATCCAGCCTGACGCCGGAGCAGGACGCCGCCTATCGCGCCGCGCTTGAACGGGCGCTGGCGGCCGGATCGGCCGTTCTGACGCAGGGCGGCTCGGCCCTGGACGCGGTCCAGGCCGCCGTCCAGGTCATGGAGGACGATCCCCTGTTCAACGCCGGGCGGGGCGCCGTCTTCACCGCCGCCGGCCGCAATGAGCTGGACGCCGCCGTCATGAATGGGTCGGACCTGACCGCCGGCGCCGTCGCCGGCCTGACCACCACCCGCCACCCGGTCGCCGCCGCCCGCGCGGTGATGGAGCAATCGCCGCACGTCATGCTGATCGGCCCCGGCGCCGACGCCTTCGCCGCCCAGGTCGGGCTGGAGCAGGTCGACCCGGCCTTCTTCTTCACCGAGCGCCGCTGGCAGGGTCTGGTCAAAGCGCTGACCGAGGCCGGCCTGCCCGTCCCGGAACGCCCCGCCGGCGCCCCCGCGCCCGGCGACCAATCGGCCGCCCCCCACGCCAGCGTCGCCCCGCCCCTCAACGAGAAGAAGTTCGGCACGGTCGGCGCCGTGGCCCTGGACAGCCAGGGCCGTCTCGCCGCCGCCACCTCGACCGGCGGCATGACCGCCAAACGCTGGGGCCGGGTCGGCGACGTGCCGATCATCGGCGCCGGCACCTACGCCTCCAACGCCGACGGCTGCGCCGTCTCCGCCACCGGCTCGGGCGAATATTTCATCCGCTCCACCGTCGCCCGCGACATCTGCCGCCGCACCGCCGACGGCGCGAGCGTCCAGGCCGCAGCGGACGCCGAAATCGCCGACGTCGGCTCGATCGGCGGCGACGGCGGCGTCATCGTCATGGGCCTGACCGGCACTCCGGCCTTCGCCATGAACACCTCGGGCATGTATCGGGGGGCGGTCGCCTCGAATACGCCGCCCCGCGTCGCCATATACGCCGACGAGGACATCGCGCCCTGAGGCCCCGGCTCAGACTCGACATCGGCTGGCGCGATCTCGCCAGCGCCCTGGCTCCGACTCGGGGCGACCCGCTGGAGAATATCCGTCGGAGCGCCCCGGGAGACGCTGTGGTCGTGGTCGGTCTGTCGGTCCGGACGCTGTTCGACGCCCTGCTTGAAGAGACCCGCCCCCGCGTCATCGCCATGAGCGCCGTGACCATCGAGGACATGGCGTCCTTGGCGGGATCGCACGCAGCGGTCACGCCGATCGACCTGGACCTTGAGACCCTCGTTCCCTCCGAGACGCCTCCGCCTTCAGACATGCTGGTGGCCGCATGGCTGTTCGGCCGCAGGCCCACGGACGTCAGCCGACTGGCGAGTTCGACCCGGCTGCTGGTCGAGGACTGCGCCCAGGCGTTCGACGGGCGTTTGAGCCTTTCGCCCGGCGCAGACGTCGCCCTCTACAGTTTCGGTCCCATCAAGACGGCCACGGCCCTGGGCGGGGCCGTGGCCGTGTTCCGTGATCGTGATCTCGCGCGCCGCGTCCAGGCGAGGCTTCTGGCGCTGCGGCCGCTGTCCGATGGTTGGTTCATTAGGCGCGTGGCCAAATACGCCATGCTCAAGCTGTTCAGCGGACGCACGCTGTACGGCGCGATGTTCGGCTTGATCATAGCGGCGAGCCGCGATCCAGACGCCCTGGTCGGGGGATTGGCGCGCGGATTCGCCGGGCGCGAGGACCTGCGGGCGCGGATACGGCGCGCGCCGCCGCCGCGCCTGCTCGCCCTGCTGGAGCGGCGCCTGCGGTACTGGGCGCCGTCGCCGACGGCCGAGGCAGCCGTCGCCTGGGCCGCGAGAGGCTTGAACGCGCCCGGCGGAGACGCGCCCGGACGATGGTGGGTTCTTCCCGTCTTGCACGACGACCCGGACAAATTGATCGCCGGCCTGCGGCGCCGGGGCTATGACGCTACGCGGGGCGCCACCTCCCTGAGAGTGATCGGGGCGGCGGATACGAGCCCACTGGCCCACAGGCTTTTGTCTTCGATCGTCTACCTGCCCAAGCCGGGAAGCCCGGCCGAGGCGCGCCGGCTTGTCAAAGTCGTCAGTAGGCTTATGTCGCTCCGATGACCGACGACGAACTGACCAAGATGGCCGAGGAAGAGCTGGACGCCGCCTGCGCCATGCCCTTCGTCGAGCTGAAGAAGATCACCCCCTGGGGCGACACCTTCGAGGGCTTCGCGCTCTCCGGGCGCACGGTCGAGGTCGAGCGTCGCTATCTGTGGGCGGTCGAGCCCGAGGGCGGCGTCATCGTCGAGGTCGAGGTGCGCGATCTCGCCGCCCGCGCCGGGGCCGAGGCCCGAGCCCTGCTGACGACCCCAGCGACCTGACCCACTGTCGTTAACCTTTTTCTTGGCCCAGCTTCGCCGCTGCGGCATCATGGGTCGGCGAACAACGGGTCAGGCAGGGTGCGGCATGTCGGCGAGCGTCTCCAACTATCCGCAGGACTTCCAGCCGGCCGATCCGGCGGTTCTCGAACCCGTTGATTCCACTCTGCTCCTTGGGGTTCACCCGCTGCTGCTCCTGCTGCTGGCGGCCCTGATCCTGGGCCTGATGGTCCTGGCCTGGCGGGCCGGCAAGGGCGCCACGACCACCCAGCCTGACGCCGCCGAATCGATCTGGCGCGCCATCGACCGGGCCTGCCAGGCGGCCATGACCGCCAACAGCGACGCCCTGGTCGGCGCCGCCAAGGCCCTGCGCGCCACCTACGACGACTGTCTGGGCGCCGTCGTGGTCCTGGCCGAAGGGCCGTCCAAGCCCCTGAAGGCCGTCGATCACGCCCTGAAGGGCCGGATCAAGGAGACGGTCAAACCGAAGGAAGAGACGCCGCCGCAAGACCCGACGGCCAAGCCCGACCATGGCGAGCCCCACCGTCCCGCCCCCCATCACGCCGCCGTCCCGGCCAATGTGACCGTGGTCTCCAACAGCCATGTGGTCATCAAGGGCGACCGGGTGGAGCACGGCCCCGATGGATCCGGCCCCACCCACGCCCCCGGCGTCGCCGTGCTGGACAAGCCTCCTTACGCCCCGCACCCGCCCAAGCCCGTCCCGCCGCCTGCTCCCGCCCCCGTTCCCGCCAAACCGGTCGAGAAAGAGGTCGAGCGCGAAATGACCAAGGCCGAGCAACTGGCCGCCCTGCGCGAAGCCGTGGCCCAGTTCAACGACCACTGGTGCCGTCGCAAGGAGCGGATCGACGAACTGCGCGCCGCCCATCGCCAGCTGTCCACGCCTCGCCCCGGCGGCCACGCGTCCGGCCACGGCCGCAGCGCCCACTGAATCCCGCCCTCTGTTCCCCCCGGCGCGATTTCGGTCTAGGCCAAGGGCATGAAACTCGCCTCGCTCAAGCACGGCCGCGACGGCCGCCTCGTGGTCGTCTCGCAGGACCTGCACTGGTTCACCGACGCCTTCCTGATCGCCCCCACCCTCCAGGCCGCCCTGGACGACTGGGACCGCTGCGGCCCGCGCCTGACGGCCCTGGCCGAGAGCCTCGAGCACGAAGCCGTGCCGCGCGGCCGTTTCCACGAACGCGACGCCGCCTCCCCCCTGCCCCGCGCCTACCAGTGGGCCGACGGCTCGGCCTATGTGAACCACGTCGAGCTGGTGCGCCGCGCGCGCGGCGCCGAGATGCCCGCCAGCTTCTGGACCGATCCCCTGATGTACCAGGGCGGCTCCGACGGCTTCCTGGCGCCCCGCGACCCCATCCCCCTGGCCGACCCCGCCTGGGGCTGCGACCTTGAGGCCGAGATCGTGGTCGTGACCGGCGACGTGCCCCAGGGCGCGACGCGGGACGAGGCCCTGGCCGCCGTCCGCCTGGTCGGCCTGGTCAACGACG
>MGLN01000053.1 GCA_001796045.1 Caulobacterales bacterium RIFOXYB1_FULL_67_16
CCGCCTGGTCGCCCCCTTCCCTGACGGCTCGGAAGCGGTCGGCTTCGCCTACTACGTCGTCCAGCCCCGCGACCGCCCCCCCTCGCCCAGCGCCGTCGCCTTCGTGGCTTGGCTGAAGAAACAGGCGGTGGATCACGACAATACTATGGGGCAGCTCTGAGCGGCTCGCAGGATTTCACACCCAGTGCTCATCGTTAATATTGCGGCACTTCCTGCAACCTATGATGCCGTCGCGTCTCGATCCCCGCCAAATCTTGCGTCTTGATCTGACACGACGGACATGGCCCGCGTCTTGACAGATGGCCTGACGAGATCAGATACCGCCGTCCAGATTGTGCCAAAATGTTACAGCAGCAAAGAAAAAGCAGGAGACGTTCGACACGGCCCGCCGGCAAGCGCTGGTTTAGGTGGGCTGTGCTGGCGGGCGCCTCGGGCACGGCTGGGCTTGCCATCACCCTGGCCTCGGCCCTGACCTGGCCCGCCCTGGCGACCCCCGTCACCTTGGCGGCGCAGCACGAACAACGCGCTGACGCCGCCCTTGGCGATGATGAGGGCGCCCAAGCCCAGCTTTCTGACGCCGCACATGAGAACAACGACACGATCGCACGCGCGCCTTCGACCGCGAGCGCCTGGCTTCGGGCGGCCTACATCCGCCAACAGGCCACTGGAGCGCTGGATTCAGCCGGTCTCCGCGATCTCGAGACGTCTTACCGCATGGCCCCTCTTGGCCCCGGCGTCACCCGTTGGCGACTCCGCTTTGTATTTGAAAACTGGCAGCAAGTTACCCCTCGGATCAGGGCCGCCGCCATTGAGGAGCTCCGAGTTTTCGCCTCCTACAACAGCGGCAGTCGTGCGCTTGTCGACTCTTTTGAAAACCCGGCAGGGCGTCTGGCGGCCAAGCTTATCGTCCGACAGGTCTATTTGGACGCCGCCCGTCGGATGCCCAACACATCGGATCAGCCGGCCGTTACCTGAAATAAACGTAACAGCGATCTTTAACTCTAGCCTTCCGCCTAGATAAGCTTTATATTCATTAAACATGGTGCGCTGCCGTCGTAGGACGCAGGCGCGCAAGAGGGGATCATCATGGAACGGTTCAAGCTCGGTAAGTCCGCAGCGCGTTGGGCGGTCGCCTTGTCAGCGCTGACCTTTGTCGCAGGCCCTGTGACCGCCGCGATCTGGCAGGCGACCGCCAATGAGGAGACTGCGGCATCCGCAGCCTCCGTCGCCGCCCTCACTGGGCAGCTCAAAGCCACGGTTACACAGACTGCTGGAACCCTGGCGAGCCAGACTGTCTCGGACGCCGAAGCCCAGGCCGCCTACGTCGCGGCTCTGGAAGGCACCATCATCGCAAGCGGTTCGAGCCCCCAAGTGGCCATCGACGCTCTGGTGGCGACGCGCGACGAAATGAAGGCTGCGGGTTCCTTGTCTGCTACGGCTGAAGCGGCCATCGATCAGGTGCTGGCGCGAATTCGCGAAACCGTAGCCGACGAGGCCCCGGCCGCGACTGGCGCGGAGGACGGCACGCCCGCCTTTGGTACGCCGCCCGTCTCGGGGTCCGGCGGCGGCGGCCCTGACTACAGCACCACCTGATTACCCATCGCCTAGCCTAGGCGGTCCGAATCGTATCAAGCCGCCCCTCCCCGGGAAAGCGCTTTTCCAAGGACTGATCGACCATGCGCAAAAAAAGCAGCCAGGTATTTCTTCTGGCGGGCGCGGCTTCCCTTGTCGTGCTCGGCGTCACCGCTGCCGCGGGCCAGGCTGCGGCCCAAGCGGTGAAGACGGCTCAAGACCGTTCCGCCGATCTCTTCACGCGCGATCGCGGCGTCGGGGTCCGCGAGCGTCCGCGACCTGATTACGAAGCCGTCGGCGCGACCTCGGGCAGCTTTGTAATCTTTCCGAAGATTCAGTTTGATACCGAATACAACGACAATGTCTTCGCGGTCGAAAACGGCAAGCAAGACGACTTCATCTTCCGTATCCGCCCGGAAGTGACTGCGGAGTCGGACTGGTCCCGGCACTACATCCAAGGCTACGCACGCAGCATCATCAGCCGGAACGCTGACTTCGACAGCGAGAATACGGAAGAATGGACGGTCGGAACGACTGGGCGACTTGATATTGTTCGAGGCTCCAACATCAGCGGCGGAGCGGAATACGCCCGCGTTGTCGAGCCGAGAACCTCCAGCAACACGGCCTCAACGGCGGCCAGTCCGATCGAGTTCGACATGGCTTCGGCTTATGTCACGGCGGTGCGCGCCATGGGCCGCATTCGCGTGTCGGGCCGAGCCGACGTAAGGTCTTTCGACTACGAAGACGGCCGCACGACGGCCGGCGCCGTCATCGATCAGAGCGACCGTGATCGGACTGTGGTCAACGGCGCAGGTCGACTGGACTTCGCGCTCAGCCCAGCGACCGCGATATTCGGACAGGTGTCCGTCAATGATAAGGATTACGACAGCGACGCTGCGGGAACCACGCCCGCCCGCGATTCCTCCGGCTATGAGGCCCTTGTAGGCGTGAACTTCGAACTGGGCGCCGTGAGCCGTGGCGAAGTCGCAGCGGGTTACATCAGCCAGAGCTTCGATAATGCGGCTTATGGCGACATCGACGGGTTCGGCGCGCGCGCGCAGTTGGAGTGGTTTCCGACCGAGCTGACGACGGTAACAGCTTCGGCGTCACGCACGATCCAGGACGCCGGGATCATCGGGGCCGCCGGCTATCTGAGTTCCGAAGTGGGCGCCAAGATAGACCATGAACTGCTTCGGAACCTGATCCTAACCGCGCAACTCTCCTACGGAGAGGACGAATACAACGGTATCGACAGGGACGACCAACGGCTCAACGCCTCCGTGTCGGGCACCTATCTGATCAATCGCCACTACGGCGTCACCACGACCCTGGCCTATTTGGACCAAGGATCGGACGGCGCCCTGGCGGGTCCCAGCTATGATGTAACGCGCCTCTACGCCTCGTTCGTCGCCCAGTTCTGAACGCGGAATCGGGGCTCGCATGGACTTGGCCGGCCCCGCGATTCAGCGGGATGGCGACACGTATCGGGGAGAGTCCCGACGGCGGCGTAACCGTCAGGTTCGTCGATCCAGGTCGCGGGCCGAACAGCTGGCTCCGGCGGACTATGCGGTCATCGGCGTCCCGGCGGCGCTCCTCGTCATCGCCCATCTTCTCGGCGGCGCTGCGCAGCCCGCCGCCGCCCTGTGGTTTTCCGCCGCCTTGGCGCTCGCCTTGGCGAGCCTGTTCCTTATCGATGATCGCGGAAGGGCGCTGGGACAGGTCTGGCCGGGTAACGGCGTGGTATCGCTGTTTGCGGCTGTCGTCGCCGTAGCAGCTTGGACGCTTCTGGCGCCGGCGTCCGGCGCGAACACGCCTTGGGCTGCGGTTCAGGCGCGAGGCGCAATCACCTGGGATAAATCCGCCACCCTCATTGAAATCGTTAAACTCCTCAGTCTAGCGAGCGTCTTCCTGCTGGGCTGTTTTGCGGGTTCGGTATCCCAGCGGGTGACCGGCGGGGTGAAACTTATCCTGATGGCGGGCGCCGTCTGGGGCGTGCTCAGTGTCCTGATGATGGCGGCGGGACTCCAGCCCCGGCAAGACGAACGGCTCACGGGAGGCTTTCTCAGCGCCAACAGCGCCGCCACGGTGTGCGCGATTCTGCTGGTGCTTTCAGTGGCCGTCCTGATCACGGCCCGCCGCGGTCTCAGCAAGGGACGCTCAGTTCGTCGACGCCTGGAACTTGCCGCCGCAGCCTTTTGCGTCGTTCTGTTTACAGGCTGCCTCTTGGCGACGGCCTCGCGCATGGGCCTGACCGCCGGCGTTGTGGCGGTCAGCGCGCTTTTGATTTGGGACAGGCTGAGCCAGAGAGAGAAGTTGTCGCGGCGGACCCTGTTCGTCGCTACGGCAGGCTTGGTTCTTACGGTATTGGGCGTGGGCGGCGCGGACGCCTTGCTAGCCCGTATTGACAGTCTGGACGCCGACGCGGCGAACCGAAGCGTCATCTTCGCAGCCCACTGGCGCGCCTTCCTGGATGCGCCTCTATTCGGCCACGGCCTCGGGAGCTTCAGCGCTGTCAACGCACAGCTGATGACCCCCGAAAACTACGGCTCCTTACGCTCAATTCGTGCGGCACATAACGTCTATATTCAATGGCTTGAGGAAGCAGGCGTGCTGGGCGCTCTACCCATGTTCGCCACGATCGGGCTCGTGATCGCCACGGCTGTTCGACGAGCGCCACGCCTGCGCCGCGGCGGAACGATCCAACGGGGTCTTGTTGCAACCAGCGTGGTGGTCCTGCTGCACGGCTTTACGGACTACGCGCTTCAGGTTCCCTCCATCGCCGCCCTTTGGGCATACCTTCTCGGGCTGCAGTTCATGCACGGCAGGGTGAGGCGGCAATGAAACCTAAAGCCTCGCCCGATATTCTGACCGTAACGTGAAGTTGGTTCGCCCCCTCAAATCGTATCAACGATGCAATATGTACGAGTCAAATCCTCCTCGTCGCATCGAAGTCGTGTGTGAAATTTCAAGATCGATTATACGCCGCTGGGCGAGAGGGAAACGATTTCCGCTGTGTACCCCACCCAAGCTTGGCATCGCAGACATGCACGCCCATGCATAATCTGCCTTTTGTAATCGGGGTCGTCGGGACGACATGACCGAAGGCCTAGCAAATTTCCCGACAGTGCTCGTGGGAGGCGTGCCCACCACGCGGATCACCCGCGAGGAACTGGCGCGTCTGATGATCGAGGACAGCCGGTTGGCGCGGGCTGACCCCGACCGCCTGCCTCGCCTCGTGGTCTCTTCCAACGGTGCGGTCATCGCAGACTTTCATAGGGACCCGCAGTTTCGGGAGGTTCTGCTTCAGGCCGACATCATCGACGCCGACGGCATGCCGCTCGTAATGGCGACGCGACTGCTGTGCGAGACGCCCCTGGAAGAACGGGTCGCCACCACAGACTTCATCAATGACGCGGCCGAGGCTGCGGCGCGCGCGGGAATCCGATTTTACTTTCTGGGAGCAAAGCCCGGCGTCGCGGACACCGCCGCCGCACATTTCCGCGCGCTTCACCCGGATCTGCAGATCGTCGGGGTTCGGCATGGCTATTTCGAACCCGAAGACGAAGCGGGCATCTGCGAGGAAGTCCGCGCCGCCCGTGCCGACGTATTGTGGATCGGCCTCGGCAGCCCGCTGCAGGAGACGTTCGCCCTCCGGAATCAACACCGCCTCCGAGGCGTCGCCTGGCTTCGCACCTGCGGCGGCATGTTCGACCACTATTCCGGTCGCTTCCGACGGGCGCCGGCGTGGATGCAAGCGGTCGGATTGGAATGGCTGCACCGCGCCTTTAACGAGCCTGTAAGGCTGGGTCGGCGCTATATGGCGACCAATCTGCCAGCCATCTACTATCTACTTACCCAGACAACGGACCGCCACCTAGGCGGCGAAAACGGTCAAAACGGACCTGTCAAACACCATGAGGACGCCCCCGCCGATGATCGGGCTGATTGACTCCGTTCAGGCCGAGGACGTCGGGGGATCGGTCGACGCCGCCCCCCCCTTTCGGCGCATCGTTTTCCTGGTCACCCACTCCAATGCGGGGGGGGCTCAGGAGATTTGGTCCAACCTCGCCGAGGGATTCCAGGCGCGCGGAGACGAGGTTACCCTGGCGGCGCTTTACCCGTCCGAGGAGTCCTGCCTGAAGACGCCTGAGAGCTTGCCTTGGCGCCATATGGCCAGGCGAAGGCCGCGGTCTGCGACCGAGTTCATCGGCCTCATGAAGCGGTTCGTGGCGTTTCTGACGCAGGAAAAACCCGACGTCGTCATCACCGCCCTTCCAGCAGCCAACATATTGGCGCCCGTGGCCGCGATGATGGCGCGCGCGCCTATTCAGGTGGTGACCTCCCATCATTCGCCCTCGGAAACCTATGCGCCGCTGCTGAACCTTATCGACGGCTGGGTCGGCGCCCTGCCCTCGGTCAGCCATATCGTCGCGGTCTCCAATACCGTGGCCCGATCCCACAAGAAGAAGCCTGCGGCCTATCGCGCCAAGTTGAAGACGATTCTTAACGCCCTCCCCCCACGAATCGAGAGCGATATCGCCAAGCTTGCCGACCAGCGGCGCCGACGCCCCGCCCGAGGTCGAACCGTGATCGCTGCCGGTCGGCTTGTGCCGCAGAAAAATTACCCGACGCTGATCCGCGCGGCCGCGTGCATGGAAGGCGACGTGGCGATCAAGGTACTCGGCGCCGGCCCTGATGAAGCGGATTTGAAGAAGATGGCGCTCGACCTTGGGGTCGCCGACAGGGTTCAGTTTTCAGGCTTCTATCCTCGCGACGAAGCCTTGGCCCTCTTGGCGGAAGGCGACGTCTTCGTTCAGCCGAGCCTGTTCGAAGGGCACAGCCTCGCCCTGATCGAAGCCGCGCAGATGGGTTTGCCTCTGGTGGTTTCCGACGCGCCGGTGCAGATCGAAGGGGTCAGCGGGGCGGACGGCAGGCTGTGCGGCCTGGTCGTCGGCGTGACGGACCATGAGGCCTTGGCGCGTGAACTGCAGGGCCTACTGGACGACCCCACACGTTACGCCCATTACGCGGATCTGGCCGCATCGCTCGGCGCGGAAGCTACATATGATCGGATGTTTGCAGCCTACTCGGACCTTCTGGCCTGAGGTAGACTGCCGTGAACAGCTTCAGACTTGAGCTTACCCCGCCGTCGGCATACGGAAACCTATCGGCGGAGGGGAAAAAGATGCTTGCCGCAGGCCTGCCTCCCGACACCGACCGAGATGTCTCCGCCCAGTTGTGCAGCATGGCTCTGGCCGTGCTGCTGCTGGTCGTGATTGTCAGCCTCGGTCCCTTGCAAGCTCAGAAGACAATGACGTCCACGGGGGACGGCAATCTGTTTCGACAGGTGCTGTTTGTCTTGATGTTCGGCTTTGTGATCCTCGCCGCCAGAGGTCTTCAGACGCCGCGAGTCTTTCTCGTCCCGCCCGCGACACTGTGGCTTCTCGTCGGCTGGTGCTGGTTTAGCCTCGCCTGGTCGCTCGAGCCTTCAATCGCCGTTCGTCGCCTCCTGCTGACGACGATTGTCATATGGTCCATCTTTTTAATCGTGCAGCGCGCCGGACCGGAGCGAACGATCAAAACCACTATACTGACTCTGCTTGCCGTGCTTGTGATCAATTACGCCATGATAGTCCTCTTCCCAACCGCCAGCATCCATCAGGCGCGTGATGTTCTTGATCAGAATTTGGTGGGGGACTGGAAGGGCGTCATGCCCCAGAAAAACTATACAGGCGCGGTTTGTGCGATCACCTTCCTCATGTTGGTGTTCGCCGGGGGGTGGATTATGCCTGTCCTTCGCATCGCTTTCCTGCTGGCGACGGCCTTCTTTCTATTCAAAACGGGATCCAAGACATCTCAGGCTCTGACGATCGGATGCTTGATCATCGGCGGTTTGTATCTGGCCTATGATCCGAAATTCAGAGCCTTGCTCGCGCCGGGGGCGATAATCGGCGTGGGCGTGGCCATATTGCTCGGTCAGTTCGTCTGGGGCGACGCCTTGGCCGAAATCAGTCGAGGAGACGCGCTGACGGGCCGCGGCAAGATCTGGAGCGTTCTGGTCGACTATGCGAGCGACCACTGGCTCCTTGGCGCCGGTTACGGGTCCTTCTGGAACATCGGCCAAGACAGTCCCGTCTACGATTACACCTCGTCGTGGGTGAGGGCTCTGGGCACCGGCCACAACGGCTATCTTGATATGCTGGTGACCACCGGAAGCATCGGGCTTTTTTTGACCGTGGCGGCGCTGATCATAGCGCCGCTTTCTCGCTTGCTGTGGAGCCGGACGATCCCCCGCGGGCAAGGCGCCTTGCTGATCGCCCTGCTTTGTTTCTGCATCGGGCATAACTTCACCGAAAGCAGCGTCATGGACCGGGACTCCATCGTCCAGGTGTTTTTCATGCTGGTCCTCGCCCTGATCACGGTTTGCACCCGCCCGCCGCCGGCCCCGCCGGCGCCGCTCTACTTCGCCTGGACAGGTCGGTTCAGGCCGCGCGCTGAGACCCAAGTCGTTCCGAGCCACGAGGAAACATTTAAGCCATGACTGTCGCGGCGAAAGATGGGGGCGGTCGCAGATCGGGCGGTCGCCCGCTGATCATACCGGCCGTGGGGACGCTGCTGGCCCTCTTTGTTCTTGTGGTTCTGGGGCCCGCCATGACGAACGGCGGACCTCCAACCGGCAACGTCGTAAGGCAGGCCATTTTCACCGCCCTTCTGCTGGGAGCCGTGTGGGCGGCGGGTGCGTTCAAGCAACCGTTAAAGCTGCTGAAGCTTCCCGTCTTGTTTCTGGCCACGATCGCCTGGTGCTGGATCAGCGTCAGTTGGTCTATCGTGCCTATGATCAGCCTTCGGCGGATACTGCTGACCACCATCGTCATCTGGACCGTGTTCCTAGTCGTGGAGGACTGCGGCTATGATCGAACCGTCAAGGTCGTCATGGCGGCGCTATTCGGCCTCCTCCTGATCAACTACGCGGCCGTCGTCGTTTCCCCTGAAACGGCGATCCATCATCTGGTGCCCGGTGAGGACAAGGGGCTGGTGGGCGACTGGCGGGGCGTTCTTCCGCAGAAAAATTTCGCCGGGGCGTTCTGCGCCTTCACCATCCTGTTCTTCGCCTTCTCACCGTCTAGGTCGTGGCGCTATTCTCTGGCCGATCTCAAGAAGAAGATCCCTCGGGAACTGATCATCAGCCTCGCGATCCGCGCAGTCACTATCGCCGCAGCCGCCTTCTTCCTATTCAAGACCGAGTCGAAGACATCAATGGGCATGGCCGCCATGGGCCTGCTCGCCGGCGCGATCTTCATCTTCTTGCCGCAGCGCGCACGCATGATCGCCGTGCCTTTCGTGGCTCTTTCCAGCCTCGCGGCGATGCTGTTCTGGGCGGAAAGTTGGCGGGAGTCGGTCGGTCCCTTCTCCAAGCCGACGGATTTCACCGGGCGTGTGCAGATATGGCCTCATCTGGTGTCCTATATTCAGGACCATCCGCTTACGGGCACCGGCTATGGCGCCTTCTGGAACATCGGCGACGAGA
The DNA here is from genome assembly GCA_001796045.1 of Caulobacterales bacterium RIFOXYB1_FULL_67_16. Classification (GTDB taxonomy): domain Bacteria; phylum Pseudomonadota; class Alphaproteobacteria; order Caulobacterales; family Caulobacteraceae; genus Brevundimonas. Next base: position 9,101 of record MGLN01000053.1, read on the forward strand.
GCCCGATCTTCGAATATTCGAAGACTTGGGTGGCGACCCTTGCGAGCGGCCATAACGGCTATCTCGATCTTGCCGCACAGGTCGGCCTGCCTGGCCTGCTGCTCGCGGTCATGGCGGCCTTTGTCGTCCCGTTCTACAAGCTCCTTACCAGTTCGACGGTCTCCCCTTGGCGCGGAGCGCTGCTGGTCGGGATGCTGGTGTTCTGTGCGGGACATAACATGACGGAGTCCGGGCTGTTCGAACGAGATGTCATTGTCTGGGTGTTTTTGCTGATCACGGTGGCGCTCGCGGAAATCGCGACCCGGCCGCCATCGGCGGCGGCGCGCACCGGCTCGCGGTCGCGGTCGCGCCGCAAGCGGGCTCTCCCGTCTTTCGATTAGGGCTCAATCTCACCCCGACTCGCTACGGCGCTTGACTCCCGGCCGCCCCGGACCGACAGGACCGCCCCATGATCACGCGCTATTCCCGCCCCGACGCCGCCGCCATCTGGTCGCAAGAGACCAAGTACAAGATCTGGTTCGAGATCGAGGCCCATGCCGCGACCAAGATGGCCGAGCTGGGCGTAATCCCCCAGGAGGCGGCCGACGCCATCTGGGCCAAGGGCAAGGATGCGACCTTCGACGCCGACCGCATCGACGAGATCGAACGCACCACCAAGCACGACGTCATCGCCTTCCTGACCCACGTGGCCGAGATCGTCGGCGAGGAAGCCCGCTTCCTGCACCAGGGCATGACCTCGTCGGACGTGCTGGACACCTGTTTTGCGGTCCAGCTGGCCCGATCGTCGGACCTGCTGATCGCCGGCGTCGACCGCGTGCTGGCGGCGCTGGAAACCCGCGCCAAGGAGCATAAGTACACCCCGACCGTCGGTCGCAGCCACGGCATCCACGCCGAGCCCGTGACCTTCGGCCTGAAGCTGGCCGGCTATCACGCCGAGTTCCAGCGCGCAAAACGCCGGCTGCTCACCGCCAAGGAAGAGATCGCCACCTGCGCCATCTCCGGCGCCGTCGGCACCTTCGCCAATGTCGATCCCGCCGTCGAAGCCTATGTGGCGGAACAGATGGGGCTCCAGGTCGAGCCGGTCTCGACCCAGGTGATCCCGCGCGACCGCCACGCCGCCTTCTTCGCCGCCCTGGGCGTGGTCGCCAGCTCGATCGAACGCCTGGCCGTCGAGATCCGTCACCTTCAGCGCACCGAGGTGCTGGAGGCCGAGGAATTCTTCGACAAGGGTCAGAAGGGCTCGTCGGCCATGCCGCACAAGCGCAACCCGATCCTGACCGAGAACCTGACCGGCCTGGCCCGTCTGGTCCGTTCGGCCGTGACCCCGGCGATGGAAAACGTCGCCCTATGGCACGAGCGGGACATCAGCCATTCCTCGGTCGAGCGCGGCATCGGCCCCGACGCCACCATCCACCTGGACTTCGCCCTGCAGCGCCTGGCCGGCGTGATTGAGCGGCTGAACGTCTATCCCGAGAACATGCAGAAGAACCTCGACCGCCTGGGCGGTCTGGTGCACTCGCAACGGGTCATGCTGGCCCTGACCCAGGCCGGCGTCTCGCGCGAGGCGGCCTATGCCGCCGTGCAGGAGAACGCCATGAAGGTCTGGCGCGGCGAGGGCGCCTTCCTGGACTTCCTCAAGGCCGACGACCGCGTCACCCTGCCCCACGACCAGTTGGAGGCCCTGTTCGACCTCGGCTACCACACCAAGAACGTGGACGTGGTGTTCGCGCGCGTCTTCAGGGAATAGATATGATCGACCCGATCTTGCGCCTGAACCCCAACATTGACGTCGCCAAGTATGCCCAAACCTATGCAAGTGACGGCTTGGTGCAGATCCCGAATATCTTTGAAGACGCCGTTGCGGATCGCTTCGGCGGCATTCTCGAAACATCGATCCCTTGGTCGCTGACCTTCTATGGCCCGGACAAAATGCCGGTCAAGATTCCCGTTCAAGATATTCAGGGTCAGAAGGCGGCTGATCTTCGTCCGCATATCGACGATTTGATCAAGAGGTCCGGTCAGGAATACGGTTTTATTCACTTCACCTTTGGTATGGTGTCGGCGCACAGGAGCGGGCAATATCCCGGCCATCCCATCCACCCGCTGACCGGGTTTCTGATGGGACCTGAGTTCGTCGAATTCGGTCGGAATTTGACTGGAGACAGCTCGATACTTTGGGCGGATTCACAAGCGACTCTTTACCGTCCCGGCGATTTCATCGGCCTGCACGTCGATCACAGTGATGAAAACATCCGCCGTGTCGCGGCCTATACGCTCGGCTTCACCGGTCGCTGGCGTTCCGATTGGGGAGGGCAACTGTTGTTTCATGACGACAAGACAGGTGACGTCACGCGAGGCCTTCTTCCCCGCTGGAACACTCTGACCGTCTTCAAAGTGCCGACCCTCCATTCTGTGGCGCCGGTGGCTCCCTATGCTCAAGCTGCGAGATTATCGATCGTCGGCTGGTTCCGCGCAGACCGCTGAGGCTTGGCTGAGTTTTCACGCCGCATCGGCTTTGCCCCCGTCGTCGATGCGGAGACCCGCCTGCTGATCCTCGGCAGCCTGCCGGGCGAGGCCTCGCTGAAGGCGGCCCAATACTACGCCCATCCGCGCAACGGCTTCTGGCCGTTGATCGGCGGCGTGCTGGACGAACCCCTGGCCGCCCTGCCCTACCCCGACCGCCTGGAGCGGCTGAAGGCGCGCGGCGTCGGCCTGTGGGACGTGATCGCTTCAGCCGAAAGATCCGGCAGTCTGGACGCGGCGATCAAGTCGCCCGAGGCGGCCGATCTGCGCGGCCTGGCGCTCAGCCTGCCCGAACTCCGCGCCGTCGCCTTCAACGGCGGTCTGGCGGCCAAGCTGGGAAGACGGATCCTGGCCGACCTCGCCGGCCTCGCCCTGATCGACCTCCCCTCGTCCAGCCCCGCCCATGCAATATCCTTGTCGGCAAAAGCGGAAACCTGGGCCATACTCGGTGAGTTTCTCCCGGATAAGCCTGCCGCCTGATGATCCTTACCCTTTCCTGCCCCGACCGCCACGGCATAGTGGCGGCCGTGTCCGCCTTCCTGCTGGAGCGGGACGCCAACATCTCCGACGCCCAGCAATTCGGCGACGCCACCACCGCCACCTTCTTCATGCGCGTGGTGTTCGAGCCGCAGGACGGCGATTCCCGGGCCGACATCCATCGGGCCTTCGCCCCCCTGGCCGAGCGGTTCGAGATGGACTGGACCCTGCGCGGCCCGGAGCCGCGCAAGGTGATGATACTGACCTCGCGTTTCGACCACTGTCTGGCGGATCTCCTGTACCGTTGGCGGATCGACGAACTGCCCATGGATGTGACGGCGATCGTATCCAACCATCCGCGCGAGATGATCGGCCATGTCGACCTGGGCGACCTGCCCTTCCATCACCTGCCCGTCAGCACCGCCGACAAGCCTGCCCAGGAGGCCCAGCTTCTGCATCTGATCGAGCAGACGGGCACGGAACTGGTGGTCCTGGCCCGTTACATGCAGATTCTGTCCGACGATCTCAGCGGGCGGCTGGCGGGCCGTTGCATCAACATCCACCACTCCTTCCTGCCGGGCTTCAAGGGCGCCCGCCCCTATCACCAGGCCCATGCGCGCGGGGTGAAGGTCATCGGCGCCACCGCCCACTATGTCACGCCCGACCTGGACGAAGGCCCGATCATCGAACAGGACGTCGAACGGATCAGCCACCGCGACACGCCTGAAGATTTGATCCGTAAAGGTCGTGATATCGAGCGTCGCGTCCTGGCTCGCGCCGTCCGAAGACATCTCGAGGACCGCGTTTTGCTGCACGGCACAAAGACTGTCGTCTTCGAAGACTGAATGGTCAAGCTGCGTCCTCTTGTCACGCCGCATGCATCCTTTAGGTGAACTCGGACGTAACCTTGTTGTGACCGCCACAGCGCGGGCCAACAGGGAACGAAACACCATGAAAAATCTTCGCACGCTCATGCTCGTCGCCGTATCCGGCGGGGTACTGATGGCGCTCGGCGCCTGCAACAACAACGAAACCACCACGCCGGCAGACTCCACCGCCATGGCGCCGGCCGAAGGCGCAGCCATGGCGCCCATGGCGGCCGAGCCCATGGTCGGCGGCGCGGCCATGAACCCGAACGAGACCATCGTCGCCAACGCCTCCAAGGCGTCGAACCTGTCGACCCTGGTCGCCGCCGTCCAGGCCGCCGGTCTGGTTGAGACCCTGCAAGGGCCCGGCCCCTTTACGGTCTTCGCGCCCGACAACGCCGCCTTCGAGAAAATCCCCGAGGCCACCCGCACCGCCCTGCTGCAGCCGGCGATGAAGGCCGATCTGACCAAAATACTGACTTATCACGTCGTCGCCGGCCGACTGACCGCCGCCGACATCGCCGCCCAGGCTCAGGCCAACGGCGGGACCGCCACCCTGGAAACGGTTCAGGGGGAGGCCCTGAAGGTCTCCGCCGGTCCGAACGACACCTGGGTCGTCACTGACGCCAAGGGCGGCAAGTCCACCATCACCCAGGCGGACGTGGCCCAGTCGAACGGCGTGGTCCATGTCGTCGACACGGTGCTGATGCCGTAAAAATAATTGCGATCCGCCCGAAACGGCGGAAACCAAATCGACGCGCCCGTGTTCTTCAGGAGCGCGAGACGCACAGTAAGCCGGGTGAGACATCCCCCAACGTCCCCGGCGAAAAGAAAGGGCCGCACTTTCCCCCGGGTGCGGCCCTTTCGAATTCTAGATCGGCCCGAAGGCCCAGTTTACTCGCCGGCGCGGATCTGCTCGCGGGCGATCGAGGCCAGCTCGTCGATCTTGGAGCGGATTTCACCTTCCGACACCGTCAGGCCCGAGGCCTTGAAGTCGCCGGCGACCTTGCGAAACACGTCCTCGTCGCCCGGCTGCTCCATGTCGGCGCGCACGATGGCGGCGGCGTACTGGTCCGCGCTCTCGGCCGACAGGCCCATCTTCTCGGCCGCCCAGTGGCCCAGCATCTTGTTACGCCGGGCGATGGCCTTGAATTCCTGCTCCTGATCGAGGGCGAACTTGGCCTCGAAGGCCTTTTCCCGATCGTCGAAGGTCGTCATGTCGCCAGCATAGCTCCGCTCGCCCCTCACTCAGGGGCTAGGGCGTCTATAGCCCGCCCGCGCCTGAACGCAACATGACTTCCGTCGCACCCGGCTTTCCGCCCTCGCCTTATTTGTATCCAGGCCCGCCTTCAGCTAAGGAGACCGCGAACGAGATTGACTGCCCGAACGATTCCGAAACGCGCCGCCAGGACCGGGTCTTCCCCTTTCCACAATGGCCGCGCGATTTTTGTTTCTGGAGGGCGCCCGTAGGCCGGGACCGGAATATGAACAGCAAGCGCAAGAAGATTTACGAGGGCAAGGCCAAGATCCTGTACGAAGGACCCGAGCCCGGCACCCTGATCCAGTATTTCAAGGACGACGCCACCGCCTTCAACGCCCAGAAGAAAGCCGTTCTCGAAGGCAAGGGCGTGGTCAACAACCAGATCAGCGAGTTCATCATGTCGCGCCTGAACGGCATCGGCGTGACCAACCACTTCATCAAACGGCTGAACCTGCGCGAACAGCTGATCCGCGAAGTCGAGATCATCCCGCTGGAAGTCGTCTGCCGCAACATCGTCGCCGGCTCGATGAGCCAGCGCCTGGGCATCGAGGAAGGCACGCCCCTGCCCCGCTCGATCATCGAATTCTACTACAAGAAGGACGAGCTCAACGACCCGATGGTCACCGAAGAGCACATCACGGCCTTCAACTGGGCCTCGACCCAGGAACTGGACGACATCCTGGCCATGACGGTTCGGGTGAACGACTATCTGTCGGGCCTGTTCAGCGCGGTCGGCATCACCCTGGTCGACTTCAAGATCGAGTTCGGCCGCATCTGGGAGAACGACTTCAGCCGCGTCATCCTGGCCGACGAGATCAGCCCCGACTCCTGCCGTCTTTGGGACGCCACGACCGGCGAGAAGATGGACAAGGACCGCTTCCGCCGCGACCTGGGCAATGTCATCGAAAGCTATACCGAGGTCGCGCGTCGACTGGGCATCATGAAGGGCATGCCGACGGTGATTCAGGGGGGGCTGCACTAATGGCCAAAATCAAGGTTCACGTCTTCCTCAAGCCCGGCGTGCTGGACGTCCAGGGCAAGGCCGTCGAGGGCGCCCTGCAAGGGCTGGGCTGGACCGGCGTGTCGAACGCCCGCGTCGGCAAACTGATCGAGTTCGACCTCGCCGGCGCCGAAGACGCCCAGGCCGAGGCCAAGAAGATGTGCGAGCAGCTTCTGGCGAATACGGTGATCGAAGGCTACCGCATCGAGGCGGCTTGACATCAGGCCACCGCATGGAGGCAGCTTAAATCATGAGGGCCGTTTTAAGCATTGTAACGGCGGTTATGGTCAGCGCCTGCCAGCCACCACAGCGTCAAGCGCGGGAAATCGGCCCGGAGCTTGATTGCGCCAAGGGGTTTGGGGCGCTCGTGGCCGAACTTGATGGTAATCACGGTCTTGTCGTCGATCGCCATGACCGAGGTTCCAACGCCTATCGAGACGACCGGCTCAACCGAGTGTATGTTGTAACCCTGCCTGACCACCCCGCTCATCCGGCCGTATTTCTTCGAGAGGCGGCCTTCACGAGCGAGGCGATCATAATCGATTCAAACGGATGCGGGTTCGGCGACAAGACTGAGTTCGATCGCGAAATGCGCGCCTACGACTCATTTGATCGCCTGTTGAACGCCGAAGAACCCTGCTTTCTCTGCAGCGCGAGCCGACTGCAGTCGCCAACAGTAGATCGGCGGCTGCCTCCACCTCCATTGTGATCAGCTTCGGGCCGCCTAGATGGAGTCTCCAAGAAGCGGAGCCCCCATGACCTTCACCCTCACCTCCACCGACATCCAGGACGGCGGCGTCCTGCCCGACGCCCAGGTTCACGCCAAGGGAAACACCTCGCCCCACCTCGCCTGGTCCGGCGCGCCCGAAGGGACCAAGAGCTACGCCGTGACCTGCTATGACCCTGACGCCCCGACCGGCTCGGGCTTCTGGCACTGGACCGTCGCCAATCTGCCGGCCGATGTGACCGAACTGGCGACTGGCGCCGGCTCGCCCGGCGGCCACCTGCCGCTCAGCGCCGTCCAGGGACGCACGGACTACGGCAAGGCCGGCTTCGGCGGCGCCGCCCCGCCCCCTGGCCACGGTCCGCACCGCTATATCTTCACCGTCTTCGCCGTGGATGTGGAGCGGCTGGACGTGACCGCGGACGATTCCGGCGCCGTCTTCGGCTTCAACCTGCACTTCCACACCCTGGCCAAGGCCTCGATCACCGCGACCTACGAAAACCTGGGCTGATCCCTCAGGGGTTCCGCTTCAGCTGGAAGTCCCCGGCGGGGAAGTCCATCACATAGCCCTGGGACAGGACGTCCTGTCCCAGGCGGCCGCGGATATCATCGCCGCCGGCATGTTCGTCTGCGGCGCTGACGTCGGTCAGCCGAACGCCGATTTCGTCGATCCGCAGGTCCACCACGGGCGCGCGGCGCGCCTCCACGGTGCGAACTCCGCCTGCCCCTCCGACCTGTTCCTGTATCGCCACGGCGCCGGCGGCCAGCTCAGGCCTCTCGTCGAGCAGAGCGGGACGCAGGGTCGTCCGGTTTGCGCCGGTGTCGAAGGCGAAGGCCACGGGCGCCCCCTCGCCGACCCGAACATAGACCCGCGGCGTCAGCCCATCGACATACAGATCCCGTTCCGCCGGCGCGGGTCCGCTGGGTCGCCAGCTCAGATGCTCGGCCCCGTCGCTCCCCTTTCCGACCTCCAGCCGCTCCAGCCGCGAGATGACGGGAAAGCCGACGATCCCGGGGATGCTGTAGGCGCCGCCCGCGAAGGTCAGGCTGGCGTCCGGCATGACCAGGAAGACCACGTTCTGGAACACGACCTCGCCGATCTTCACCCTGTCCGCCACGCCGATGCGGGAGGCGGCGCCCGTCTGGGTGATGCTGCCGACGCCGGCCGTCTCGCCGAGAATGCGAAGCCCCAGAGCCTGAGCCTCGCTGTCGGTGACGACCGAGAAGTTCGCGCCTGTATCCAGGACGAACCGCCGCGCCGAGCCGTTTATCTCGACCGGGATGCGCGCCAGCCGCGCCGCATCCCGTTCAATATCAACCGCGCCGGCGGTGAAGGCGATGCGCGTCTGGGGCGGGGTGTCGGCCAGGGCTTGCGCCACCGCCAGCGACTGGGTCGTCGCCTGTCGCTCCTCGTCGGTCCCGGCGGTCTCCAGAAGCTGCGCCATGGTCTGGGCCGCCTCGCGATAACGTCCGTCCCGCAGAAATACGCCGGACAGAGCCGACAGCGCTCGGCTACGCTCCGCGCCGGGCCTGTCGCCGTTCTCCAGACAGGCCTTCAGCGCGGTGATTGCTTCGTCGTCGCGGAACTCATAGGCGGCCAGCAGGCCGCGCGAGAGTTGATCGTCCGCATCATGCGCTACAGCCGCTCTAAGCGCCGCCGGGTCAGACAAAGCCGCCTCACGATCCGGGCTCTGAGCAAGCGCCGAAGACGCCGCAAGCAGGGCGCAGATCGCCGCTGAAGAAATCCATCCCGAAGCCATGTCGCCGACCTCCGTTATCGATTTCCGCTGCCTATCATCGCTTGGAAGGGCGGCGAAGTTAACATTCCGCCATGGATCGAAAGCTCGGACCTTCCATTGCGGGGCGCCGGCCTCGACCTATATTGCACTGCACCATCCCTCCCCTTCACCTCCCGGATCATCCCGCCATGGCCTCCAGCGGCGCCGTCGTCGATTCTGACGTGACCCACGAACCTATGGCCGCCGGGCGGATGGCCCTGGTGCTGATCGCCCTGGCCATGGGCGGTTTCGCCATCGGCGTCACCGAGTTCGCGGCCATGAGCATCCTGCCCGACTTCGCCGCCGGCCTGGGCGTCGACGCCCCGACCGCCGGCCATGTCATCAGCGCCTACGCCGCCGGCGTGGTCGTCGGCGCGCCGATCCTGGCGGTGCTGGGCGCGTGCAGCCCGCGCTGGCTGCTGCTGATCGGCTTCATGGCTCTGTTCGCCGTCGGCAACGGCCTCTCGGCCCTGGCGCCGACCTATGAGTGGATGCTGGTCTTCCGTTTCCTCAGCGGCGTGCCGCACGGCGCCTATTTCGGCGTGGCGGCCCTGGTCGCGGCCTCGATCGCGCCTCTGCATCTGCGCACCCGCGCCGTCGCCACCATTCTGATGGGACTGACCGTCGCCACCGTCATCGGGGTGCCCTTCGCTAATCTGATCAGCCACGCCTTCGGCTGGCGGTGGACCTTCGCCATCGTCAGCGTCCTGGCGGTCGTCACCATGGCCCTGGTCGCCCTGTTCGCCCCGCGCGACCCCGCCCACGCCGACGCCAGTCCCCTGCGCGAACTGGGCGCTCTGAAGCGTAGCCAGGTGTGGCTGACGCTCGGTGTCGGCGCGATCGGCTTCGGCGGCATGTTCTGCGTCTACGCCTATCTGGCCTCGACGCTTCAGGCGGTGACCGGTGTGGGGCCGGAGATTCTGCCCTGGGTTTTCGCCGTCTTCGGCGCCGGCATGTTCCTGGGCAATATTCTGGGCGCCTGGGCCGCCGACCGGATCGGCTTCAGGGCTGCGGGCGGGCTGCTGCTCTGGAGCGCCGCCGCCCTGGCCCTCTATCCGTTGGCCGCGCCTCACCTCTGGGCCGTCATGGTCGTCGTCTTCCTGATCGGCGGCGGCGGCGGCCTGGGCTCGGTGCTTCAGACCCGGCTGATGGACGTCGCCGGCGACGCCCAGACCCTGGCCGCCGCCCTGAACCACTCGGCCTTCAACACCGCCAATGCGCTGGGGCCCCTTCTGGGCGGCCTGGCCATCGCCGCCGGCTACGGCTGGACCTCGACCGGCTGGGTCGGCGTCGGCCTGTCCCTGGGCGGGTTTGCGATCTTCGTGATCGCCTGGCTGGCGGGGCGCAAACGTGCTGCGTCGGAGCGTTTGGCGTAACCACAGTTTATGGTAGTATGGGCGTATGGCGGACGTCACCAATGACCTCATCTACGAAGTGCTGAAGTCGATGCAGACGCCCTTGGATCGGATCGACGGCAGCATCGCCGACATGAAGGGCGAACTTCAGGCCATGCGCCTCCACCTCAACGGCCTGAACCAAGACGTCTCCAACCTCTATCAGATCGTTGATCGTCAGGACGCCCGTCTCGGCCGGATCGAGACCCGCCTCGGACTTCTTGAACCCGCGCACTGACATTTCCCGAAAACGGTGCTAGAGGCCCGCGCCATGAGCGCAGCCGTCATCGTCTTCCCCGGTTCCAACTGTGATCGCGACTGCAAGGTCGCCGTCGAACGCTCCACCGGCGAGCCCGTTTCGATGGTCTGGCACGCCGAGACCGAACTGCCCTCCGGCCTGGACCTGATCGTCATTCCCGGCGGCTTCTCCTACGGCGACTATCTGCGCTGCGGCGCCATGGCGGCCCAGTCGCCGGTGATGCAGGTCGTGAAGAAGGCGGCGGATGACGGCGTCGCCGTGGTCGGCATCTGCAACGGCTTCCAAATCCTGTGCGAGGCCGGACTGCTCCCCGGCGCCCTGCTGCGCAACAAGGGTCTGAAATACGTCTGCAAGCCCATCGCCCTGACCGTCGCCAACGGCCAGACCCGCTTCACCGCCGGCTATCAGGGCCAGCGCGAGGTGGTCATGACCCAAGGCAACGGCGACGGAAACTTCTTCGCCGACGCAGAAACCCTGGCCCGGATCGAGGGCGAGGGTCAGGTCGTGTTCCGCTATGTCGACAACCCGAACGGCTCGGTCAACGACATCGCCGGCATCCAGAATGCGCGCGGCAATGTGCTCGGCATGATGCCCCATCCCGACCGCGCTTTTGAAGCCGAACTGGGCTCCGCCGACGGCGCGGTTCTGTTCCAGAGCATCTACGCGGCGGCCTGATCGCTCAAAGACCGGCGTTCTCTCGCGCTTGTGACACGCGATGATCGCGTTTCCCGCTAACCTGAAGATGCATCTGCGTCTCGGGGGCGATCATGGCGACAATTCTCGACCCACTGCCTCAGGCCGTGCTTGACGACCTCAAGCGCCTGAACGCCCTGCTCGACGCCGTGCCGCCCAAGACGGCCGGCGACAATCTGCTGATGGCCACCTGGAACATCCGGGGGTTCGGCAGCCTGACGGAGAAATGGGAAAGCGAGGAGGGCGACAGCCCGCGCCGCGATTTCCACGCCGCCGTCCTGATCGCCGCGGTGCTGGAACGGTTCGACGTCATCGCGGTGCAGGAGGTGAAGGCCAATCTGCGCGCGCTTCGTCATGTCCTGAAGAGGCTGGGTCCCGACTTCGGCTTCCTGATGACCGACGTCACCTACGGCGATCCCGGCAATGACGAGCGACTGGCCTACATCTACGACGCTCGGCGGCTGAAACCCTCCGGTCTGGCCTGCGAACTGGTAGTGCCCGAGGATCTGGACACCCCCTACGCCACCCCGGCCAACGCCTTCCAGCGTCAGTTCGTCCGCACCCCCTACGCCGTCAGCTTCAACGCGTCCGGCAAGACCTTCGTCCTCGTCACCCTTCACATCGTCTACGGGGAAAAGGGCGCGGACCGCGTCGCTGAACTGACCGCCATCGCCAAATGGCTGCGTCACTGGGCCGAGTCGATGGACGACTACGGCCAGAACCTGATCTGTATGGGCGACTTCAACATCGACCGCCACGGCGATCCCCTGTGGCAGGCCTTCACCTCCACCGGCCTGGTCACCGCCCCCGGCCTGGAAAAGGTGCCGCGCACCCTAAGTTCGTCCGTCGACAACCCCGACCTGGCCAGCTTCTTCGATCAGATCGCCTGGTTCGAACGGCGGAAGGACGGCAAGCCCTATCTGTCGCTGAAGTTCCGGAAGGCCGGCGGTCTGAACTTCCAGGGCGTGGTCCTTCAGAATCTCACCCGGACCCAGCTGTCCTGGCGGATCAGCGACCACTATCCGCTGTGGGTCGAGTTCGGGCTGGACTGACGTCCACGGAAGACGCCCTCTGCGCCCTGACCCGACCCGTGTCCGACTACTCCTCCTCCATGCCCTGTACGGCTAGGCTCTCATCCAGGGCCTCCTCGTCGTCTTCGACAACGGAAATCCCGCCCTCGAAATTGTCGTCTTCGTCGCCTGTATTGACACCGCCCGGCTCACGCTGGGCAGCGAGCTCCCGGGCGCCGACGCCTTGGCCATGCTCGATGGCGAGATTGGCCTGAACTTCGTCGGTCTCAAAACGCGGTGTGTCGTCCTGCTCGGCCATGAAGATCTCCTGTTCTGGCTGCTCAGACAACCGACTGCCGACAAGCCGGTTCCCACGGTCCGCATGCGGCGACAAGCTTCACATTTCTTCCCCAACGGTGAACCTTCCGGCGTTCCGACGCGTACACCGACCTGAACATCCCGTATCGGAATCCGCATGTCCTCGATCCTCCGCCCCACCCCCGCCCAGCGGACTCGCCGTCTGGCGGTCCTGGCCGCCGCCGTCTTCGCCCTGGTCGTACCGCTGGTGCAGAACCTGGCCGGCCTGGGCCTAACCCAGGCCGAGTTTGCGGCGGATGGAAACTCCACCCTGCGCGTCGCCGGCTACGCCTTCTCGATCTGGGGCCTGATCTATCTGGGCCTCCTGGCCTACGCCGTACGCCAGGCCCTTCCCCAGACCGGCGAGAGCACTCTGATCAACCGGATGGGCTGGCCGTCGGCCGTCGCCTTCTTCGGCATCGGGATGTGGATCGTCGTCGCCGCCCTGAACCTGAAGGCGGCCAGCGTCATCGTCATCTTCGCCTCCCTGATCGCCCTGCTGGCTCCGCTTCTGGCCTATTCCGGCGCCGTCCGGGCCCTGAGCCGGACGGATCGCGACCGCCTGCTGCTGGTCTGGCCCCTGGCGGCGCTCGCGGGCTGGCTGACGGTGGCCGCGCCGCTGAACCTGGTCACCGCCCTGACCGCCTTCCAAGCCCTGCCTGATGCCCTGTCGCCGGGGGTCTGGGCCATGCTGGCCATTGTCGTCACCACGGGAGCGGCCCTGGCGGTGACCGCCAGCCTCCGGACCATCGCCTATCCCCTGCCGACGGCCTGGGGCCTGCTGGGCGCCTTCGTCGCCGAACAGACGGACAAGCCGGCGGTCGCCTTCACCGCCCTGGCTGCGGCCATCATCCTGCTGGTCGGGGGCGTCCTCCTGGCCTTTCGGCTGAAGCCGGGAGTCGAGCGCTAGGAGTCCTTGGTCGGCGTCACAGGCGTATTGATCGCCGCATCTTCCCCGGCGCCGACGTCGAAGGCGCCAGTCTCCTGAAATCCAACGCTGCCGATCCCGGTCGCCTGTCCAGTCAGCCGCTGCCGACGGCTGATCATCGCCTGCTCGGGCGCTGCCTCGTCCATTTCGCGCGTCGTCGCCGGATCATTGGACCGATCCATCTGCTGGCCGGTGGCCGGCGTGACCTTTGTGGAGGGGGTGGAGCGCATCAGATGCCCGCCCCTTCATCTTCATCTTCATCCTCATCTTCATTCTGCGCCTGCTCGGCCATGGCCGAGGCGCCGGCGTCGTCGGCGGCGATCTCGGGCAGATCGTCGTCTTCCGGGGTAGCGGCGGGGTCGATGGGGGTGTCGGTCATGATGAACTCCGTGGTGACTACACACGAAATGACCCCCAGGCCCGAGACGTTCCCCCGCGCTCAGATCGTGATCGCCACGTCCGTCTTCGAGAAGTCGTCGCCCTTGAACAGCAGGGGTTCGCCGCTGCTCAGGCTCAGGGCATAGGCGAAGCAATCGCCGTAGTTCAGTCGCGCGGGATGCCGCCCCTTGCCGAACCGCACCATGGCCTCGCAGGCCATCCGCATCTGCGCCTGATCGACGGGGACCAGGTCCAGCCGGTACTCCTGTTCAAGACGATCAAGCACGGGACGGGCGTCCACGCCGAGCCGGGACGTCAGCACCGCCGCCAGTTCGACCCAGGTCGCGACACTGACCCGGCGCGTCGTCGCCGAACGAATCCGCTCATCGAACGCCGCCGCTTCCGGCTCTCTCAGAACAATGGCGACGAAGGCGGAGGTGTCGATGACCATCAGCGCGGCAGACCGTGCTCGTCGTACATCTCGTCGTCGATTTCCTGAAGAGAGCGGCCGTCGCCGGGCGGCAGGGTCCGCAGATAGGCGAATAACGCCTCGCGCTTCCTCGCCCGCTCCGCCGCCGCCTCGTCGGCGGTCAGCTCCTTCCAGGTCTTGTCCAGGGCGATGTCGATGGCCTCGGTCAGACTGACCCCCAGCCGTTCGGCGACGGCCCGCGCCTTTCGCTCCGTCTCGGCGCGCTTGATGCTGAGGCCCATTCTAGAACTCCCAAAATGCTGTCTAGAATGTAGCCTATCGGCCCGTCACCCGCTAGAAGCGCCGCCCATGACCGCTCCTCAAAAGACCATGGCCGAACTGGCCGCCGAATACGGCCTGGCCCCGAACGAATATCAGGTCGTCCTCGACCGGCTGGGCCGCGAGCCCAATCAGGTG